>NZ_JBGKEB010000026.1:0-53329 GCF_041399425.1 Enterobacter sp. KBR-315C3_2022 | reverse complement strand
AATAAATAGAACACATAAACAACGTAAATAAATCATGAACTATAGATCATTATTATCAATGTTTTTTCTGGTGATGTTAATTATCATAAAACCATGTATTGCACGTGTGAATAAAGTCACGGAACCCCCAAATAAAGAATGGTATGGCTTACCTGTGCAACATTTTGTGGTAAAAGTAGATAAAGTTTTTGAACATGGTTATAGCCTCGCTTTATTAGTCCCAAAGAAAAATCCTTATATTCTCGAAGAAACATCTAAAGAACACGCTCAAAAAATGTTTGAAGAAACCGATAGTATTTCGAGTTTTTTTGAAACTCACGTAAAAGGAACAATTATTGTTTATAACATGCCAAAAGGTGAAATTATATACAAATTATTAATACCAACTGACGTTAGCTATGAAAAAAGTCTGCATAAAGAATATTTCGGTTTAAATGATACAAATTGGGAAGGGTTGACACTTCCTTCTGTAAAGATAGTAGACACGGGCACCTATGCAGTAAGGTCTGAACTTTATTCTGATAGCAATGAATATAAAGATCTCATGCTGGCTTTTAAACCTATCACTGGCACAAAATAATGGAGTGGATTAGAGATGTCATACTCAGTTACCGTTAAGAACGACGCGCAATTTTGTAATGGTCATGGAATCGTTCATACATGGCTTGTATTGAAGGCACCGGGCGAAAAAGATATTCATTTTGGTTTCTCTCCAAAAAATGGAATGGAGTATTTTAATGTAGAAGGTGTAATTGATAAGGAAGATTATCTTAAAACAAGAAATCATTCTGAATCAATAACGTTTGATATTGATCAAAAACAATATCAAGCAATGACATCCGCCATCAATGACTTTACAACAACCGTTCCGACATATGACTTATTACCTGATACAGATAGTAACAATGATTATAACTGCACAAAGGCCGCAGATGCTATTTTGCAAAGCGGCGGCATAAACTTTCTCGATGGCGTTCAATCACCTTTTGGGGTAGCAGGGAGCATAAATGGTTTTGCGAGTGGAATTTGCCCTATAGATTTATCTACTGGAACTGCGGTTTCTGATATAATCTCTTCGAAAATTGCTAAGTATTCGGTTCCTGTTACTGCTGATTTATCATTCAATTATGACGGAAAGATTTACGATTTTGGCTTAGCAGAAACATCTCTGGACTTAATTGACTTCCTCAATAGAACAACATCGGGCGCCTGGGACGCAATATCTGGCTGGTTCGATAGTGGTGAAAACAATACCACATTTCTCGGTGACTTTCTGGGAGCCATTTTGAATGGTTTGGTCGCTGGCAACGTCGCTGCAAACGCATTCTCGGAGCTGTTTAACTACTTTGGTGAAAACACTTCTTTACCAGCCTGGATGCAGGAGTTTCAGAGCTATTACTTGCAAAACCTACTCGCAACATCAGATATGATGAAGCAACTCTCTGAAGGCGAGTCAATACCCATTGATGCTTTAAAATCCCTAAACCTTCCTCTCGATGCGCTTATTGATGATATGCTTGCCAGCGGTTTCTGGGATAATTACACTTACCCTTCGCTTATTGATGCGGAAAATACTGCCGGAGATCCTATCATTATCGATCTGGATGGGGATGGCATCGAAACATTATCGCTGGAAAAAAATGTATTCTTCGATCATGATGATAATCAGTTCGCAGAAAACACCGGCTGGGTAAGTGCTGACGATGGCTTACTTGTACTTGATCGCAATCATGATGGAAAAATTGATACAGGTAAAGAGTTATTCGGAAATAATACAATACTATCTGATGGGACAAATGCATCAAATGGTTATGTTGCTCTTAGGGAATTAGATACAAATAACGACAACTTAATAAACAACAAGGATATCATTTGGGATAACCTTCAAATTTGGCAAGATAAAAATAGCAATGCGAAAGTAGATGAAGGCGAACTTTTTTCATTAAATGAATTAGGATTAGTATCCATTTCAACAGATTATATTGATCGTCAATCCATTGATCAACAGGGAAACACGCATTCCCAGCAAAGTACTGTGACTTGGGATAATGGTATTACCACCTCATCTTCTGATGTTTGGTTTCAGCTTGATAAAAATCGTTCACAATATATTGGAAATAACATTATTGATAATAATGTGCGCGACTTACCATTTATTCGCGGCACAGGCAACATGACTAATTTGCATATTGCTATGTCAAATAACAGTACCTTAAGAAAATTAATACTTGAATTCATTTTAGATCCTGTCGGAGCTCATGAAAACAACTTAATAGATGAGATTCTTTTTACTTGGTCAGGTGTAAGTGATACCGTACCAAATAGCCGTGGAAAACATTTTGACGCCCGTAAACTGGAAGTGCTAGAAGCAGCAATTGGAGAAAAGTATCTTAACAAGACTGATAATCGCGACACTCCTAATGCAAACGCTGCTAAAATCCTGCAAGATGAATATAGTAAACTCGCCACTCACATAGAGTCGTTGTTACTAGCACAAACACTTTTTAAGAAAGAGTTTTCATATATAGCTGTTACTTTCAATGAGGAAGCGACGGGCTTTAAAATCGACTTTAGCCAATTCAATACCCACCTTGCGGAGTTAAAAAATACCGACTATGACCGATACTGTGCCGTAAGCAACATTGCTTATTATTGCATCGAGAAGAATATGGAATTATCTAATGAACGTGATGTACTAACTGTAACCCCAGAGACCACGTTTATGGGTGATGATCAGAATAACTCATTGAGTGGTACTAGCAAAGATGATTCATTTTGGGGTAAAGGAGGTAAGGACAATATCAGAGGCTATGAAGGAAACGACTACCTTGATGGCGGTGACGGTGATGACAGCCTCAGCGGGGATGTAGGCGATGATACCCTCATCGGCGGATTGGGCAACGACACCCTCAGCGGAGATCAAGGCCAGGACATTCTTATCGGTGGCACCGGCAACGACACCCTCGAGGGGGGCAGCGATACCGACACCTATATCTTCCGCACTGATCACGGTCACGATATTGTCACCGATAATTCCGCCAGCGCTATTAACCGGTTGATCTTTGAAGGCGCACAATCTTCTCAGCTGCTGATGAAAAGAGAGAACAATACTCTCGTCATTCAGGCCTTTGGTACGGACGATACGGTTACCCTTTCCAACTACTTCTACAGCGATAACTATACCCGCTACGAACTGGTCTTCGATGACCGGACGATTTCTATGGAAGAGCTATACGCCTCCGGTTTCCTGGTCTATGGTACCGACCAAAATAATGGTCTTGTTGGCTGGAGCGGTGATGACTCCATCTATGGTTTTGCCGGTAACGACACTCTTTCCGGTAAGGAGGGGAACGATCTGCTGAACGGGGGTGCAGGGGATGATAAAATGGAAGGAGGGAAAGGTAATGACACCTATATTTTCCAGACCGGTCATGGCCACGATACTGTCTCCGAAAATTCCACCAGCGAGATTAATCGGTTGATCTTCGAAGGCGCACAATCTTCTCAGCTGCTGATGAAAAGAGAGAACAATACTCTCGTAATCCAGGCCTTTGGTACGGACGATACGGTTACCCTTTCCAACTATTTCTACCATGCTGACTGTACGCGCTACGAACTGGTCTTCGATGACCGGACTGTCTCCATGGACGAGCTGCACGCCTCCGGTTTCCTGGTCTATGGTACCGACCAAAATAATAACAGTCTTGTCGGCTGGAGCGGTGATGACTCCATCTATGGCTTTGCCGGTAACGATGCTCTTTCCGGTAAGGAGGGGAACGATCTGCTGGACGGGGGTGCAGGTGACGATAAAATGGAAGGTGGGAAAGGTAATGACACCTATATTTTCCAGACCGGTCATGGCCACGATACTGTCTCCGAAAATTCCACCAGCGAGATTAATCGGTTGATCTTCGAAGGCGCACAATCTTCTCAACTGCTGATGAAAAGAGAGAACAATACTCTCGTTATCCAGGCCTTTGGTACGGACGATACGGTTACCCTTTCCAACTACTTCTACAGCGATAATTATACCCGCTACGAACTGGTCTTCGATGACCGGACTATTTCCATGGACGAGCTGCACGCCTCCGGTTTCCTGGTCTATGGTACCGACAACAATAATAACAGTCTTGTCGGCTGGAGCGGTGATGACTCTATCTATGGCTTTGCCGGTAACGATGCTCTTGGCGGTAAGGAGGGGAACGATCTGCTGGACGGGGGTGCAGGTGACGATAAAATGGAAGGTGGGAAAGGTAATGACACCTATATTTTCCAGATCGGCCATGGCCACGATACTGTCTTCGAAAATTCCACCAGCGAGATTAATCGGTTGATCTTCCAAGGCGCACAATCTTCTCAACTGCTGATGAAAAGAGAGAATAATACTCTCGTTATCCAGGCCTTTGGTACGGACGATACGGTTACGCTTTCCGACTACTTCTATAGCGCTAACTATACACGCTACGAACTGGTCTTCGATGACCGGACTATTTCCATGGACGAGCTGCACGCCTCCGGTTTCCTGGTCTATGGTACCGACAAAAATAATAACAGTCTTGTCGGCTGGAGTGGTGATGACTCTATCTATGGCTTTGCCGGTAACGATGCCCTTTTCGGTCAAGAAGGTAACGATATGCTGGATGGGGGTGAGGGGGACGATCGGTTGTGCGGCGAAAAAGGTAACGACACCTATATCTTCAGGGCCGGTCACGGTAAGGACAGCCTTAACGATAGGTCCACGTCAGACGTTAATACGCTTGTCTTCGAAGGAGCACAATCTTCCCAGCTGGTGATGAACAGAGAAGGTAATAAACTCGTCATTCAGGCCTACGGCGCAGACGATGCTGTTTCCATTGACGACTTTTTCATTAATGCGGATTGTACTCGCTTCGAACTTCGCTTCGATGATCGAACCATTTCTATGGACGAGTTAAATGCCTACGGTTTTCAGCTCTATGGCACCGATACGGCTAACACCCTTTCCGGCTGGAACAACAACGACGCGCTTTACGGCTACGGTGGCAACGACTATCTCTACGGTTACGATGGTGACGACACTCTGGACGGGGGTTTAGGTGACGATTCCCTCTCCGGTGGTAACGGAAGTGACGCATATAAATTCTATAAAGGACATGGAAAGGACACTGTCATCGAGCGCGATACCGATGGTGTAAATACGTTGGTCCTTGAAGGAGCATACGTCAACTATGTTTCTATGGAAAAGAAAGGAAGTTCCTTGGTCATCAATGCCTACCGAGACGAAGACACAATAACCATTGATGGCTATTTCTACAGCCAATACAGCCGACGACTTGAAATCCAGTTTGAAGATAAAAAAGTCACAATGGAAGATTTGCCGGAATTTGTGGCCGAAACGCTGGCTAAGAATGATGTGCTGAGGTCTGGGCAACCGGCAGGTGTACAAGAAAGGACGTTGTTATCTAATAGCCCTGTTCGTTCAGAGACTGTCTTGAGTGCATCTTCAGAAACCGCACAACTTAATCAGTTAATTGATGCGATGGCAGCTTTTGGCGACAGTGAAGGCGGCACAGGCATGACGGGAAACATTCATCGAAATGAATACAGTCACTATCAACTGACTACTCCGCAATAAATATGAAAGCTCCCGCACACGCGGGAGCTTTTTAACACTTACTCGCCCTTCACGCGCTCGATATTCGCACCCAGCGCGCGCAGCTTGTCTTCAATGCGCTCGTAGCCACGATCGATGTGATAAATACGATCCACCACCGTTGTCCCTTCCGCAATACAGCCCGCCAGCACCAGGCTTGCAGACGCACGCAGATCGGTCGCCATTACCTGCGCGCCGGACAGTTTTTCAACGCCATGGCAAATAACGGTGTTGCTTTCGATCTCCGCATGCGCGCCCATACGGATCAGTTCAGGAACATGCATAAAACGGTTTTCGAAAATCGTTTCCGTAATGAAGCCCGTCCCTTCCGCGACAAGGTTTAGCAGGGTGAACTGCGCCTGCATATCCGTCGGGAAGGCCGGATGCGGTGCCGTACGCACGTTTACCGCTTTAGGACGGTTGCCGTGCATGTCCAGGCTAATCCAGTCTTCACCGATTTCAATGTCGGCGCCCGCGTCACGCAGCTTCGCCAGCACGGCGTCAAGCGTATCCGGCTGCGCGTTGCGGCAGGTGATTTTACCGCAGGAGATGGCCGCCGCGACCAGGAACGTACCGGTCTCGATGCGGTCCGGCAGCACGCGGTACACGCCGCCACCCAGGCGCTCAACGCCTTCGATGGTGATACGGTCGGTTCCCTGCCCGGTGATTTTCGCGCCCAGCGCCACGAGGAAGTTCGCGGTGTCCACGATCTCCGGCTCGCGCGCGGCGTTTTCAATAATCGTCGTGCCTTCTGCCAGCGTCGCCGCCGACATAATGGTCACGGTTGCGCCCACGCTCACTTTGTCCATGACGATGTGCGCGCCTTTCAGACGGCCGTTCACGGACGCCTTAACATAACCTTCTTCCAGCTTGATCTCTGCGCCCAGCTTCTCTAAGCCAAAGATGTGCAGATCGACCGGACGCGCGCCAATCGCGCAGCCGCCCGGCAGGGAAACCTGACCCTGACCAAAACGCGCCACCAGCGGGCCAAGCGCCCAGATGGATGCACGCATGGTTTTCACCAGGTCATAGGGCGCAGAAAAATTATTTACCTTGCTGGCGTCGATCCAGACGGAACCGTTGCGCTCAACTTTGGTACCCAGCTGAGTCAGCAACTTCATGGTCGTGTCGATATCTTTCAGCTTCGGTACGTTCTGGATCTCTACCGGCTCTTCGGCGAGCAGCGCAGCAAAAAGGATTGGCAGCGCGGCGTTTTTAGCGCCAGAAATTGTGACTTCGCCCTGGAGGCGCGTCGGCCCCTGTACACGAAATTTGTCCATCTGATTACTCTCTTATAATTCAACCGTGCCGTGGGCTTCAGCCCCCGGCTCAAAAACCGTTTAGTTTGCGATCGCGTGCCCACTCTTGCGGCGTAAACGCTTTAATCGACAGGGCGTGGATGCGGTTATCCGCAATGTATTCCATCAGCGGCGCGTAAACAGCCTGCTGCTTCTTCACGCGACTCATTCCGTCGAAGATCTCACCCACAGCAATAACCTGGAAGTGACTGCCATCGCCTGAGACGTGGGCTTCCTGAAGGGAGAGTGCATTCATCAGCACTGCCTGGATTTCATTATTTTCCATGGGTTCAAATTCATCTGATAGTGAAAACAAGCTCAACATCTTAGAGCAAAGTGACGTTGTCTTAAACAATCAAAAAGCCCCGACGCGAAAACAATCGGGGCTTTCAGAAGTAACGCACTGAAAAAATTAGCGCGGCAAAATGTCCTGCGGCAAATTATAGAGCTGCGCAAGGGTTACGACGTTGTCGCTCGCCCCTAAGAGCGTGACGCGCATCCCCTGCGTTTTCCCCACATCGACCAGGTGGGCCAGCAGCGCAACGCCCGCCGTATCCACCCGCGTGACGCCATTCAGATCAATCACGCTGACGCCCTGCATTGCCTCGTGGCGTTTATCCCACAGAGGATTCAGCAGGTCCTGATCGAGTTCGCCAGAGAGCTTTAGAGCATCTCCCTCGCGAGACCAGCTAAGCTGCTGAGACATTACTTTTTCTCGTCCAGGGAAATTTTCTGACGAGAGATGGACTGCAGCTGCGCGGTCAGGCCATCGATCCCTTTGGTACGCAGCAGATCGCTCCACTCATTTTGCTTGGTGGTGATCATGCTGACGCCTTCTGCAATCATGTCATACGCCTGCCAGTTGCCGGTCTGGCTGTTTTTACGCCACTGGAAGTCCAGACGAACCGGCGGACGGCCGTTTGGATCGATAATCGTCACGCGAATCGGCACGATAGTAGCGTCGCCCAGCGGCTGCTCAGGGGCAATCTGGTAAGTCTGGCCGTGGTACATCGCCAGCGCCTGGCCGTAAGCCTGCTTCAGGTATTCACGGAACGCGGCGAAGTAAGCTTCGCGCTGCGCCGGGGTGGCGTCTTTATAGTAGCGGCCCAGCACCAGCGCGCCGGCATATTTGATCTGCACGTACGGCAGCAGCTCCTGGTCAACCACATCGCGCAGATAATCAGGATTAGCGCGAATTTGAGGCTGTTCGTTTTTAAGACGGTCGAAGGTTTTCTTCGCGGCCTCATTCATCAGCTTGTACGGGTTGCTCTGATCCGCAGCGTGCGCCGCGGTGAGAGGGGCAATGACCAACATGGCAACCATTAACAGTCGTTTAAACATGAATCACTTCTCCTGAAATTAATTTGTCGCACCAGGGGCCGGTGCGGCGTTGCTATGACCTTCATTCTGTGCCGGGGCATCATCAGATTTTTTATCATCCCCTTTACTGTTGTAAAGGAACTGACCAATCATGTCCTCCAGCACCATGGCGGATTTTGTATCCTGAATCACGCTACCGTCTTTAAGGATAGTCGTTCCCAGCTCCGGGTCTTCAAAACCGACGTTAAGCGCCAGATATTGTTCCCCCAGCAGGCCCGACGTGCGGATAGAGAGCGAACTGGTATCGGGAATGTGGTTGTAGCGCTCCTCGATGTCCATCGCCACGCGCGGCAGATAGGTTTTCTCATCCAGGGTGATGTCCGCTACGCGCCCGATGACCACGCCGCCAATGCGCACGGGCGAGCGCGCCTTCAGGCCGCCAATATTGTCGAAGGTCGCGTAAACGCGATAGGTTGGCTCAGTGCGGACAGAGGTGATATCCGCCGCTCTCAGGCAGATAAACAGCGCTGCCAGCAGTGCCAGCAGCAGGAACACGCCGACCCAAATTTCATTTTTTCTCGTTTGCATGAACTCAATTCCCAAACATCAGTGCGGTGAGCACAAAATCCAGGCCCAGAACGGCCAGCGACGAATGAACAACAGTACGCGTAGTTGCGCGGCTAATGCCTGCCGACGTAGGGATCGCATCGTAACCATTAAACAGTGCGATCCAGGTCACCGTGATGGCAAAGACCACGCTCTTAATCAGGCAGTTAATCAGGTCCATCCGCAGGTCGATAGCGTCCTGCATGGCAGACCAAAAGAACCCGGCATCAATACCTTTCCAGTGAACGCCCACCAGCGAGCCGCCCCATATTCCCACGGCCACAAAGAGGATCGTCAGCAGCGGCAGCGAAATAACCCCGGCCCAGAAGCGCGGTGAAATGACGCGGCGCAGCGGGTCGACGGCCATCATCTCCATGCTGGAGAGCTGCTCGGTCGCGCGCATCAGGCCAATTTCCGCCGTTAGCGCCGATCCGGCGCGTCCGGCAAACAGCAGCGCGGCCACAACCGGCCCCAGCTCGCGCAGCAGAGAAAGCGCCACCAGCATGCCGAGGCTGGTCTCAGCGCTGTAGGTCGTCAGGACAAGATAGCCCTGCAGGCCAAGCACCATACCAATGAACAGACCCGAAACGATGATAATCACCATCGACAGCACGCCGACGTTGTAGAGCTGACGCACCAGCAAAGGCGCATGCTTGCGAAATTCTGGCTTGCCAACCAGCGCGTTGAACAACATCAATCCGGCTCGCCCGAACGTCCTGGTGGTTTTTATGCCACGGTGTCCGAGAGCGGCCAACGCATTTAACAGCATGAGTGGCTTAACTCCCTATTCCCAGTAAATCGTCGCGATAGTCGCCGGAAGGATAGCGGAACGGTACGGGACCATCCGCAATGCCGTCCAGGAACTGCCGCACGCGCGGATCGCCATTTTCCTGCAGCGCCTGAGCGCTCCCGTGCGCGACGATCTTTTTATCTGCCACAATGTAGGCGTAATCTGCGATGCTCAACACTTCCGGCACGTCGTGAGAAACAACGACGCACGTCACGCCGAGCGCGCTGTTGAGTTCAGAAATGAGCTTCACCAGAACGCCCATTGTGATCGGATCTTGCCCGACGAACGGTTCGTCGAACATGATTAAATCCGGCTCAAGCGCTATCGCACGCGCCAGCGCCGCGCGGCGGGCCATACCGCCGGAGAGCTCAGACGGCATCAGCTTTGCGGCTCCCCGCAGGCCAACCGCTTCAAGCTTCATCATCACCGTGCTTTTTAGCAGCGCGGGCGGCAAGCTGGTGTGCTCGCGCAGCGGGTAAGCCACGTTGTCAAAAACGTTCATATCGGTGAACAGCGCCCCGGACTGAAACAGCATGCTCATGCGTTTGCGCACGGTATACAGGCGCGAGCGGGACATCTTCGGCACGTCTTCACCGTCGAAGAGAATTTCGCCGCTATCGGGTGGAATTTGACCACCAATAAGGCGTAGCAGCGTTGTTTTACCGATCCCTGATGGCCCCATGATGGCAGTGATCTTGCCACGGGGAACGGTCAACGAAATATCATCAAATATCAATCGGTTGCCGCGAGAAAAGCTGACACCACGGACATCGACCAAATTCGCCGTCGTTTGGCTCATTTATAGTTCCTTTCTTACCAGGTACACGTTAAGCATGACGCTTAAATCAGCCCTAAACCGGATATTTTTACAGAATAATCGCTATCGAGGTTAGCGAAAGCTGGCATTTGTTTTACTTTTCCGGCGCATAAAGTCAAAATTAGGAATACGTTACGTCTCAGACAGTATACAGCGCCACACAATCAGCGTGGTGGACCGGCGAGTATACCTGAAGAAAGGACTTTTGATGCTTTTAGCGACAGCACTGTTAATAATAGGTTTACTTTTGGTGGTCTACAGTGCTGACCGACTGGTATTTGCAGCATCAATATTGTGCCGCCTGATCGGCATGCCGCCCGTCATCATTGGCATGACGGTTGTCAGCGTGGGAACCTCCCTTCCCGAAATCATTGTGTCAGTGTCGGCATCGCTTCACGGGCAGGTCGATCTCGCTATCGGTACCGGGATTGGCTCTAACATCGTCAATATTCTGCTCATTTTAGGCCTGGCGGCGCTGCTGCATCCATTTCGCGTGCATTCTGATGTTCTGCGCCGTGAATTGCCGCTAATGTTGATCGTAAGCCTGCTGGCGGGCTGCGTATTGTATGATGGCGTCCTCAGCGTGGGGGATGGCATTTTCCTGCTGGCGCTGGCCGTAGTTTGGCTGTTGTACAGCGTTAAGATAGCAAGCCTGGCTGAAAAAGAGGGCAGCGATAGCCTCACGCGCGAGCATGTGGCTGAACTTCCGCGGGAAGGAACATTGCCCGTTGCCCTGCTCTGGCTCGGCGTCGCGCTCATCATTATGCCGATGGCAACGCGCATGGTGGTGGATAACGCGACGGTGCTGGCAAACTACTTCGCCATGAGCGAGCTGACGATTGGCCTGACGGTGATCGCCATCGGCACCAGCCTGCCGGAGCTGGCTACCGCCATCGCGGGCGCGCGCAAGGGCGAAGACGATATCGCCATTGGCACCATCATCGGCTCCAACATTTTCAACATTGCCATCGTGACGGGCCTACCCGCCCTGATCTCGCCAGGCGCGTTTAATCCGCTGGCTTTCTCGCGCGATTACGGGGTAATGCTGCTGGTCAGCGTGATTTTCGCCCTGCTCTGCTGGCGGCGTAAAAGGCAGATCGGCAAAGGCGCAGGCGCGCTGCTGACGGGTGGTTTTATCGTATGGATGGCGATGCTCTACTGGCTCTCGCCTCTTCTCTCTGGGTAAACGGAAACGCATTATGTCGCAAATAGAATTGCAGCCGGGTTTTGACTTTCAGAAAGCGGGTAAAGAGGTTCTGGAGATTGAACGTGAAGGTCTGGCGCAGTTAGATCAGTATATTAATCAGGATTTCAGCCTGGCCTGTGAGAAGATATTCCACTGTGCGGGTAAAGTCGTGGTGATGGGGATGGGCAAATCCGGCCACATTGGACGCAAAATGGCGGCCACCTTCGCCAGCACCGGGACGTCGTCGTTCTTCGTGCACCCCGGTGAAGCCGCGCACGGCGACCTGGGAATGGTGACGCCGCAGGACGTGGTTATCGCCCTGTCAAACTCCGGCGAGTCCAACGAAATCCTGGCGCTGATCCCGGTCCTAAAGCGACTGCACGTTCCGCTGATTTGCATGACCAGCCGCCCGGAAAGCAGCATGGCGCGCGCGGCGGATATTCATCTGTGCGTCAAAGTGCCGAAAGAAGCCTGCCCGCTGGGCCTGGCCCCAACCTCCAGCACCACCGCCGCGCTGGTGATGGGCGATGCGCTCGCCGTGGCGCTGCTGGAAGCCCGGGGCTTCACCCCGGAAGATTTCGCGCTTTCCCACCCTGGCGGCGCGCTTGGGCGCAAGCTGCTGCTGCGGGTTAACGATATTATGCACACGGGCGATGAGATCCCTCACGTCAGCAAAGAGGCCTCCCTGCGCGACGCGCTGCTGGAGATCACCCGTAAAAATCTGGGCATGACGGTTATCTGCGACGACCTGATGAAAATTCAGGGCATTTTCACCGACGGCGACTTGCGCCGCGTGTTCGATATGGGCGTTGACGTGCGCACGTTAGGCATCGCCGACGTGATGACTTCCGGCGGTATCCGCGTCCGTCCCGGCACGCTGGCGGTGGACGTGCTGAACCTGATGCAGTCCCGTCATATCACCTCGGTGATGGTTGCCGATGGCGACCAACTGCTGGGTGTGGTACATATGCATGATCTGCTGCGCGCAGGCGTAGTGTAATGAAGGATAAGACAATGAGTAATGCGGGTGCATCCCTTGCAACCTGTTACGGCCCGGTGAGCGCCGACATGATGGCAAAGGCGGAAAAGATCCGTCTCCTGATCCTCGATGTGGATGGCGTGCTCTCCGATGGCCTGATTTACATGGGCAACAACGGCGAAGAGCTCAAGGCCTTTAACGTGCGCGACGGCTACGGCATTCGCTGCGCGCTGACGTCCGGTATCGAAGTTGCCATCATCACCGGTCGAAAAGCTAAACTGGTAGAAGACCGCTGTGAAACGCTGGGCATCACCCATCTGTATCAGGGGCAATCTGACAAGATGGCGGCATTCAGGGATTTGCTGGCAAAACTGGCCGCTGCTCCAGAAAACGTTGCCTACGTGGGAGATGACCTGATCGACTGGCCGGTGATGGCAGAAGTGGGGCTAAGTATCGCCGTTGCCGACGCGCATCCGCTGCTGATCCCGCGCGCTGACTATGTTACCCACATTCACGGCGGACGCGGTGCCGTCCGCGAAGTCTGCGATCTGCTGCTGCTGGCGCAGGGCAAGCTTGATGAGGCCAAAGGGCAATCGATATGAGTAAAACCAGACGTTGGGTTATCATTCTGCTAACGCTTGTCGCACTGATACTGATTGGCGTCAACCTCGCTGACCGTGACGATAATCAAGCGGAAGTCGTCAACACCAGCGACCCAACCTATAAAAGCGATCATAGCGACACCGTGGTTTACAGCCCGGAAGGCGCGCTGAACTATCGCCTGATTGCGCAGCACGTTGAATATTTCTCGGACGACAGCGTGTCATGGTTTACCCAGCCGATCATGACCACCTTTGATACCGACAAAGTCCCAACGTGGTCGATCAAGGCTGACAAAGCAAAATTAACGAATGACCGTATGCTTTATCTGTATGGCCATGTTGAAGTCAACGCCCTGACCCCTGACGCACAGCTGCGCAAAATCACGACGGATAACGCCCAGATAAACCTGGTGACCCAGGACGTGACGTCACAGGATCTGGTGACCCTGTACGGCACCACATTTAATTCCAGCGGTATGAAAATGCGCGGGAACTTACGCAGCAAAAACGCCGAGCTGATTGAAAAGGTTAGAACCTCTTATGAAATTCAAAACAAACAAACTCAGCCTTAAAGTTGTTATGGCCAGCGCGCTGCTGGCGGCCAGCCTTCCCGCGCTGGCTGTGACGGGTGATACCGAGCAGCCAATCCATATCGAATCCGACGCGCAGTCGCTTGATATGCAGGGCAACGTTGTCACCTTTACCGGCAACGTCGTGATGACCCAGGGCACGATCAAAATCAACGCCGATAAAGTGGTGGTGACCCGCCCTGGCGGCGAGCAGGGTAAAGAGATCATTGATGGCTATGGCAATCCTGCAACCTTCTACCAAATGCAGGATAACGGCAAGCCGGTCAAAGGCCGCGCGTCGCACATGCACTACGAGCTGGCGAAAGATCTCGTCATCCTGACCGGTAACGCCTATCTGGAACAGCTGGACAGCAACATTACCGGCGACAAAATCACCTACCTGGTGAAAGAGCAGAAAATGCAGGCGTCCAGCGAGAAAGGCAAACGCGTCACTACCGTGCTTGTTCCGTCTCAGCTGCAGGACAAAAGCCAGGCCCCGGCACAGAAGAAGAGTAACTAATTCGTTATGGCAACATTAACTGCTAAAAATCTCGCGAAGGCCTATAAGGGCCGCCGCGTCGTGGAAGATGTCAGTCTGACCGTCAATTCAGGCGAAATCGTCGGCCTGCTAGGCCCAAACGGTGCGGGTAAAACCACCACCTTTTACATGGTCGTGGGCATCGTGCCTCGCGATGCGGGCAACATCATCATCGATGATGAAGACATTAGCCTGCTGCCGCTGCACGCGCGCGCGCGTCGCGGTATTGGCTACCTGCCGCAGGAAGCCTCCATTTTCCGTCGCCTGAGCGTCTTCGATAACCTGATGGCCGTGCTGCAGATCCGTGACGATCTCACCAGCGAGCAGCGCACCGACCGCGCGAACGAGCTGATGGAGGAGTTCCACATAGAACACCTGCGCGACAGCCTCGGTCAGGCGCTCTCCGGCGGTGAACGCCGCCGCGTTGAGATTGCCCGCGCGCTGGCCGCTAACCCAAAATTCATCCTGCTGGATGAACCGTTTGCCGGCGTTGACCCGATTTCCGTTATCGATATCAAACGTATTATCGAGCATCTGCGCGACAGCGGGCTTGGCGTGCTGATCACCGACCACAACGTTCGTGAAACGCTGGCCGTTTGCGAGCGCGCGTATATCGTGAGCCAGGGCCACCTGATTGCCCACGGTACGCCGCAGCAGATCCTTGAAGATGAGCATGTTAAGCGCGTGTACCTTGGGGAAGACTTCAGACTCTGATAGGGTAGAGGTCACGAAACGCTGACGCGGAGAAAAATGCTCTGAACATGAAGCAAGGTTTGCAATTAAGGCTCAGCCAGCAACTGGCGATGACGCCGCAGCTCCAGCAGGCAATCCGCCTGTTGCAGCTGTCCACGTTAGAACTCCAGCAGGAGCTCCAGCAGGCGCTGGACAGCAACCCGCTGCTGGAGCAAACCGATCTTCATGACGAAGTAGACGCTCAGCAAACACAGGATACCGAAACCCTCGACACCGCGGACGCTCTCGAGCAAAACGAGATGCCGGACGAGCTGCCTCTCGACGCCAGCTGGGATGAAATCTACACCGCGGGCACCCCTTCCGGGACGCGCGCGGACTATCAGGATGACGAGCTGCCCGTTTATCAGGGTGAAACGACCCAGTCGCTACAGGATTACCTGATGTGGCAGGTGGAGCTGACGCCCTTCTCCGATACCGATCGCGCCATTGCGACCTCAATTGTCGATGCCGTCGATGACACCGGGTATTTAACCGTCACGCTGGACGATATTCTCGAAAGCATCGGTAACGATGAGATCGAGCTTGAAGAAGTTGAAGCCGTTTTAAAGCGTATCCAGCGCTTCGACCCGGTGGGCGTGGCGGCGAAAGATCTGCGCGACTGCCTGCTGATCCAGCTCTCCCAGTTCGGTAAAGAGGTGCCGTGGATTGACGAAGCCCGCCTGATCGTCAGCGAACATCTCGATCTGCTGGCTAACCATGATTTCCGCTCGCTCATGCGCGTGACGCGCCTCAAAGAAGAGGTGCTTAAGGAAGCGGTAAGCCTGATCCAGTCGCTCGATCCGCGCCCCGGCCAGTCGATCCAGACCAGCGAGCCGGAATACGTCATTCCGGACGTGCTGGTGAGAAAACATAACGACCGATGGGTTGTTGAACTCAATTCCGACAGCCTTCCTCGCCTGCAAATCAATCAGCAATATGCCTCCCTGTGCACCAGCGCGCGTAATGATTCCGATAATCAGTACATTCGCAGTAACCTGCAGGAAGCGCGATGGCTGATTAAAAGCCTTGAAAGCCGAAACGATACGCTCCTGCGCGTCAGCCGCTGCATTGTCGAACAGCAGCAGGCGTTCTTCGAGCAGGGCGAAGAGTATATGAAACCGATGGTGCTGGCGGATATCGCCCAGGCCGTCGAGATGCACGAATCAACCATTTCTCGCGTGACCACGCAGAAGTATCTGCACAGTCCGCGCGGCATATTTGAGCTTAAGTATTTCTTCTCCAGCCATGTGAATACCGAAGGCGGCGGCGAAGCCTCGTCAACGGCAATTCGCGCTCTGGTGAAGAAGTTGATCGCCGCGGAAAACCCCGCGAAGCCACTGAGCGACAGTAAGTTGACCACCCTTCTCTCCGATCAGGGTATTATGGTGGCACGACGTACCGTTGCGAAGTATCGAGAGTCTTTATCCATTCCGCCGTCAAACCAGCGTAAACAACTGGTCTGACACAACCGATAAGGAAGACACTATGCAGCTCAATATCACAGGACACAACGTCGAAATTACTGAGGCTTTACGCGAGTTTGTGAACGCGAAGTTCGCCAAGCTCGAACAGTATTTCGAGAGGATCAATCAGGTCTATGTTGTGTTAAAAGTGGAGAAAGTGACTCACATCTCGGATGCCACCCTGCACGTTAACGGGGGTGAACTTCATGCCAGTGCGGAAGGGCAAGACATGTACGCAGCTATCGACGGCTTGATTGACAAGCTTGCGCGACAGCTTAATAAACATAAAGATAAACTGAAACAACACTAATTGTCCGGGCAGTTAACGGGTGCAGGACGGCCTGTTGTGGAGCACAACGGGCCATTTGTACAGTTAGCGCTTAGGTGAAATTATGATGAACAACGATTCCGCTCTTCAACTGAGCAATGTCCTTAACCAGGAATGTACCCGCAGTGGCGTTCACTGCCAGAGCAAAAAACGTGCGCTGGAGATCATCAGTGAGCTGGCCGCAAAACAGCTGGGCCTGCCGCCGCAGGTCGTGTTCGAAGCCATTCTGACCCGCGAAAAAATGGGCAGTACCGGCATCGGCAACGGCATTGCGATCCCCCACGGCAAACTGGAAGAAGACACCCTGCGTGCCGTCGGTGTTTTCGTGCAGCTTGAAACGCCAATCGCCTTTGACGCGATTGATAACCAGCCCGTCGATCTCCTCTTTGCGCTGCTGGTACCTGCCGATCAGACGAAAACGCATCTGCACACTCTTTCGCTGGTCGCCAAACGCCTGGCGGATAAAACCATTTGTCGTCGGCTGCGCTCCGCGCAAAGCGATGAAGAGCTTTATCAAATTATCACGGAAACAGAAGGCCGCCAGGAAGATGAGTAGCCGGGAGATGACCTTCACATCTGCTGCCCTGAGGAGAAACGGAACATGGTGCTGATGATCGTCAGCGGTCGTTCGGGTTCGGGAAAATCTGTAGCCCTGCGCGCGCTGGAAGATATGGGTTTTTACTGCGTAGATAACCTGCCGGTGGTGCTGCTGCCCGATCTGGCCCGCACGCTTGCGGACAGGCAGATCTCGGCGGCGGTCAGCATTGACGTCCGCAACATGCCGGAATCCCCCGAAATCTTCGAGCTGGCCATGAACAGCCTGCCGGATGCCTTCTCGCCTCAGCTGCTGTTCCTCGATGCTGACCGCAACACGCTGATCCGTCGCTACAGCGACACGCGTCGCTTGCACCCGCTTTCCAGTAAAAATCTTTCCCTGGAAAGCGCCATCGACGAGGAGAGCGACCTGCTGGAGCCGCTGCGCTCCCGCGCCGACCTGATTGTCGACACCTCCGAAATGTCCGTGCACGAGCTGGCGGAAATGCTGCGCACCCGTTTACTGGGCAAACGCGAGCGCGAGCTGACGATGGTATTCGAATCCTTCGGCTTCAAGCACGGCATTCCTATCGATGCGGACTATGTTTTCGACGTGCGCTTCCTGCCGAACCCGCACTGGGACCCGAAGCTGCGTCCGATGACCGGCCTCGACAAGCCGGTCGCAGCGTTCCTCGACAGGCACACAGAAGTTCACAATTTTATTTACCAGACGCGAAGCTACCTTGAGCTATGGTTACCTATGCTGGAGACCAACAACCGTAGCTACCTGACGGTGGCGATTGGCTGTACCGGCGGAAAACATCGTTCGGTCTATATCGCCGAACAGCTGGCCGACTACTTCCGCTCGCGCGGAAAGAACGTTCAGTCCCGTCATCGCACGCTGGAAAAACGTAAAACATGACCGTAAAACAGACCGTTGAGATCACCAACAAGCTGGGCATGCACGCCCGCCCGGCGATGAAGCTGTTTGAACTGATGCAGGGTTTTGATGCCGAGGTTCTGCTGCGTAACGACGAGGGCACCGAAGCCGAAGCCAACAGCGTGATCGCCCTGCTGATGCTGGATTCTGCCAAAGGTCGTCAGATTGAGGTGGAAGCCACCGGCCCGCAGGAAGAGGAAGCCCTGGCGGCAGTCATTGCGCTGTTTAACGCCGGGTTTGACGAAGACTGATCCCTGTCTCCGAGGCGGGTAGCGCTGCGCTTACCCGCCCTACATAAGCGCGTTTCTCTCCATAAATCCTTCCCCACCGAGCTGGCGCATCTGGCGCATGATCCACGCCTGGCGGCTTCGCACATAGCCGGAAGGGGCATCCGCTTTATAACGGATCGGGTTCGGCAACACGGCGGCCAGCAGCGCTGCTTCAGAGAGGCTCAGCCTGCTGGCGGGCTTATTAAAATAACGCTGCGACGCGGCTTCAACGCCAAAAACGCCGTCGCCAAACTCGGCGATATTCAAATACACGGTCAGAATACGCTTCTTGCTCCAGACCGTTTCAATACCCACCGTCAGGCCAGCCTCCAGCCCCTTTCTCATCCAGCTGCGGCCATCCCAAAGAAACAGGTTTTTCGCCGTCTGCTGAGACAGCGTCGACGCTCCGCGCACGCGACTTTCATTGCGCTCGTTGTGCGCCAGCGCTTTCTCTATCGCCGCCACGTCAAACCCCCAGTGTTCCGGGAATTTCTGATCTTCGGCCGCAATCACCGCCAGCCCCATCCACGGCGAGATGTCCTCCATGCCCACCCAGTCGGAATGGGCAACGTAGCGGAAATCCCCTGACAGCCATGCGCCGATCTGACGCTCGGCCATCACCGCGGAAAAGGGAACGGGCACGATGCTGAACAGGGCAATGCCGCCGCCCCAGAAGACCGCCAGAATCACGACAGCGCGCAGCAGGAGGCGTTTCACCCATGCGCCCGGGGAAAATTTGCGGCTCATTCAGTAAGAACCAGCACTCTGTCCACCAGCTTGTCGATCCCCGCGGCCGCCTCAGCGATGTTCTGCGCCAGCATGTACGCAGGCGTGGTGACGATTTTATTGTCTTCATCCACCACGATGTCATCCACCGGACAGGGCACGTGCTCGCCGCCCATCTCTTCAATCACCTCAGCGGTGTCGATATCGGTGCCGATGGTCAGGCGCAGCGGAAAATCAAAAATCTTAGGCAGCATGGCAGGCGCAATACAGATAAAGCCCTGCGGTTTCCCCGCCGCGTGCATCGCCAGCGACAGCGCTTTAAGATCCGGATCGACGCGACACTCCGCGCCCTGCGAAGCAAAGCTGCTCAGGTTTTTCGCCGCGCCGAAGCCGCCCGGCACAATTAACGCATCAAGCGCTGAGGCATCGGCCTCATTCAGAGGACGAATATCACCACGGACAATCCGCGCCGCTTCGATCAGCACGTTACGCGTTTCCGCCATCGGTTCGCCGGTCAGATGGTTAATGACATCGGCCTGATTTTTATCCGGCGCAAAGCAGACGGCTTCTACCCCGTGACGGGAGAGGGCCAGCAGCGTTAATACGGCTTCGTGTATCTCTGAACCGTCGTAAACGCCGCATCCGCTCAGCACAACACCCATCTTTTTCATCATGACGATCCTTCTCTCAAACCCGCGTAAGCACATTAATAATTCTGATTAAAACGCTATGCTTCACACATTTCACTGATTCATGTAACAAACCATTTAAGATTTGCTATCTTATTTGCGTGCGGCCTCACATTAAGGCGGCGCCATGCGAAAACAACACGAAAGATTCGGCGCAGCCACAATTTCCCTGGTGTTGGCGCAGTATTCGCGCACCCCGGTTAAGCCGGGGTCATTTTTTTCTGGCATCCACCCAGGCTTTTAATACCGCCACATCGTTTTGCCACTCCTGCTTCATCTCTTCAACCCATTCACCTACGTTATCTTCCCAGGCAGGTAAATCGGGAGACTGAATCTGCTGCCCCAGCTGCTGTAGATGGCGCAAGCCCACGGAGCCAGCGGCACCTTTAATTTTGTGCCCTTCTTCCACGATGCCCTTCTGGTCGCGCGCCGTCAGGTTGGATTCCAGCACGTTCAGGTAGCCCGGCATCATTTTCTCGAATACGGCCAGGCCGTCGGTAATCAGTTTCGGCCCCACCAGATCGATATACTGCTCCAGCATGGCGGTATCCAGTATCGTTTGGGCTTTTTCGCTATCAACAGACGTCATGGTGCTCTCCTCTTCATCACGGGTATCCCAGAATTTCTTGATCATAGCGGTCAGGGCGGGCACCGCCAGCGGCTTGCTCAGCACATCATCCATACCGGCATCGAGGTACTCTTTTTTATCTTTCAGCACGTTCGCCGTGAGCGCCACCAGCGGCGGCAGATCGCCAGCGGCGTACTTGCTCGTCAGTTCGCGAGAGATATCCAGCCCGGTCATGTCCGGCAGCTGAATATCCAGCAGCACCAGGTCATATTCCCCCGGCGTGAACATCTCCAGCGCGGCTTTTCCGGTCATGGCCACGTCGACGCTGTTGCCCAGCTTCTCAAGCACCGAGCGCGCCACGATGACGTTAAGCTCAATATCTTCCACCAGCAGCACGTGCAGCGCCGGCAGCGGCATATCGTCGTTATCGAAGGTATCCTCAACCTCTTCCGCGACCGCAGGCGCATGCACCGTCAGCGTAAAGGTAGAACCTTTCCCCGGCAGGCTGGACACGGTGATATCCCCGCCCATGCTCTTCGCCAGGCGTTTCGATACCGCCAGGCCAATCCCGGTGCCGGTGGCGGGCTTGCCGCCGTTGCTGTCTTTGACCTGATAATACATGGCGAAGATCTTGTCCTGCTCTTCCTGAGGAATACCGATGCCGGAGTCTTCCACCTCAAAGTGCAGCATATCGCCCGCATCGTAGCGAATGCGTACCGCCACCCGCCCGCCGTGCTGGGTAAATTTCACCGCGTTGCTGATCAGGTTCCACAGGATCTGACGCAGGCGCGTGCCGTCCGTCACCACCTTATGCGGCAGCGGCAGCGTTGGCTCCATCACGAAGCTCAGCCCCTTTTGCTGCGCCTGGAGGCCAGACAGGTTTTCCAGGTCGGCCAGGAAGCCGGTGAAATCGACCGGTTGGTTATCAAGCTGGACCTTGCGGCGCTCCATTTTATCCATGTCGATAATATCATTGAAGATATTGCCAAGCGTTACCGCCGAGACGTGGATGGTTTTAAGGTATTTTTCCTGCTCGGCGGTGAGGTCGGTATCGAGCAGAATGCGGCTCAGGCCGACGATGCCGTTAAGCGGGGTGCGCAGCTCGTGGCTGATGGTGGAGATGAAGGTGGTCTTGTCGCGGCTGGCGCGCTCAAGCGCGTCCTGATAGCGCTTGCGCTCGGTGATATCGCGGCCAAAGCCCATCAGGCCGTGGCGCTTGCCCACGCGGTCGTAGTACGGCACCTTGCGGATCTCAAAACAGGCTTTGCGCCCGTCCGGATAGTCCAGCCACTGTTCATAGGTCAGCGAGACGTTGTGGCGGAAGACCTTCTCGTCCGTTTCCATTACCTTGGCGGCAGCCTCTTCGGAATAGACATCCTGCGGCTTGAGGTGGATAAGCTGCTTCTCGCTCTTGCCGGTCAGCAGCTCCATCGCCCGGTTACAGCCGGAAAACTCTTTATCTTCATTGCGGTAGAAAACGAGATCCGGAGACGCATCCAGGAAGGAGCGCAGGAAAGAGGATTGCTGCTCAAGCTGGATCTGCGTCACCTCACGCTCTTTCATCTCTATCTTGAGCTGTTCCAGCGTCGCCTGGCGCTCGGCTTCCGCCTTCTCGCGGTCCGAAATCTCCTGATTCAGCTGCGCAATGTTGTCCTTCAGCTGAACGTTGAGCTTAAGATCGCGGTCGCGCATCTCCTCCAGCTTTTCAACCAGCTTCGACAGCCGCTGGCGGGACTCCTCCAGCTGTTCCACCACCACCGAAAGGAAGTAAACGGCCCAGGGGGTGATCAGCAGCCCGAAGAAGATAGAGCGGATCACGTCGATGCTTTCGACCTGACCGTGCAGCACCATGGTAACGGCCATCTGTACGACTATCGCCAGAACCACCAGCGCCAGCGCCAGCAGCATGGAGAAACGCACCAGCCCAAGCTTCATCATCAGGTCGACGTAGTACTGGGCGAGCATTCGAATTTGCTTCATAGAGGATCCCTTCACGACTATATCGCTCAATAATACTCAAATTCGCGGCGGGGCGTTGAAGGTTATGAGAAAAAGTGCGGGGTGAAACAGGAGATTAGCCCGCTCCCGGCGAACCGGGAGCGAGTAGATATGGCATCAGGAGCGTCTGAGAAGCAGCCAGAGGCTGATCAGGAAGAAGCTGGCGCTCGGCAGCAGTGCGCCGATAATCGGCGGAATGCCGTAAACCAGCGTCAGCGGCCCAAAGATCTGATCCAGCACGTAGAAGACAAAGCCAAAGCTGATGCCGGTCACGACGCGCACGCCCATCGGCACGCTGCGCAGCGGGCCAAAGATAAACGACAGCGCCATCAGCATCATGACGGCCACGGACATCGGCTGGAAGATTTTGCTCCACATGTTGAGCTGATAGCGCCCCGCATCCTGGCCGCTCGACTTCAGATACTTCACGTAGTTGTGCAGGCCGCTGATGGAGAGCGCGTCGGGATCCAGCGCCACAACGCCCAGCTTGTCAGGCGTCAGGTTAGTTTTCCACGTGCCGGACACCGTCTGCGAGCCGGTGATCTGTTTCGGGTCGGTCAGGTTGGACTCATCCACCTGCGACAGGCGCCACTGCTTGTTTTCGGCGTCAAACTTCGCGGAAGAAGCGTGACGAACGGACTGCAGGCGACGCTCGCTGTTGAAGGCGTAAATGCTGACGCCGCCCAGCTCATCGTTCCCTTTAACGCGTTCGATATAGACAAAGTTGCTGCCGTCTTTCGCCCACAGGCCCTGCTGCGTCGACAGCAGCGAACCGCCGTACATCGCCTGAGCACGATAGTTACGCGCCATCTGCTCGCCCTGCGGTGCCACCCACTCGCCGATTGCCATTGTCAGCATCACCAGCGGGATAGCCGTCTTCATCACGGAGAGCGCAACCTGCATGCGGGTAAAGCCCGACGCCTGCATCACAACCAGCTCGCTGCGCTGCGCGAGCATGCCCAGGCCGAGCAGCGCCCCCAGCAGGGCAGCCATCGGGAAGAAGATTTGCACATCTTTTGGCACGCTGAGCAGGGTATACATGCCTGCCCCCAGCGCGTCATAGCTCCCCTGCCCGGCTTTTTTCAGCTGGTCGACGAATTTAATGATCCCGGAGAGCGACACCAGCATGAACAGGGTCATCATGATGGTGGTAAAAATGGTTTTACCGATATAGCGGTCAAGAACGCCAAAGGCCTGCATTAGAGGGCTCCTTTACGCGTAAACCGGGCACGCATTCGACGCATTGGCACCGTGTCCCACAGGTTAAGTCCGACTGCCAGCAGCAGATAAAGACCGTTTACTACCCAAGTCCAAACGACCGGGTCAATTTTTCCCTTACCGCCGTTGGACTTGATCGAGGTTTGCAGCAGGAAGAAGACCAGATACAGCAGCATGGCAGGCAGCATCGACAGCACGCGGCCCTGACGTGGGTTCACCACGCTCAGCGGAACGACCATCAGCGCCATCATAAATACGGTGAATACCAGAGTGATACGCCAGTGCAGTTCCGCGCGGGCGCGATCGCTATCCGTTTGAATCAGGGTGCGCATATCCATCTGCTCCGTGTCGCTCGGATCGAGCGCGACGGTTTGATGCCCGATAATGGCCTGATAGTTATGGAAATCGGTGATGCGGAAGTCGCGCAGCATCGCGGTGCCTTCAAAACGCGTGCCTTTGTTCAGGGTCACGATCTGAGAGCCGTCTTTGGTCTGCGACAGCTGGCCGGAGTCAGCCACCACGACGGACGGCCGCGCGTTGCCCTTCGGGCGAAGCTGAGCAAGGAAAACGTCGTTGAAGCGGCTGCCGTTGACGCTTTCAATAAAGAGAACGGAATTGCCGTCGGTGGCCTGCTGGAACTGGCCCTGCGCAAGCGCCGCCAGGCCCGGGTTCGCTTTGGCCTCAGCCAGCACCTCGTCCTGATGGCGCGAGGACGCAGGACCGGCCCACATCACGTTCACGGCGGCAATAATCCCCGTAAACAGCGCCAGAACCATGGCTGCTTTCACCAGCACGGCTTTGCTTAAGCCGCAGGCATGCATCACCGTGATTTCACTTTCGGTATAGAGCTTACCCAGCGTCATCAGCAAACCGAGGAAAAGGCTTAACGGCAGGATAAGCTGCGCCATTTCCGGCACGCCTAACCCGAGCAGGGAAAGCACCAGATTTGTTGGAATTTCGCCGTCAACCGCCGCACCGAGGATCTTGACCAGCTTCTGACAGAAGAAGATCAGAAGAAGGATAAACAGAATCGCCAGTTGGCTCTTGAGCGTCTCCCGCACCAGATATCTTATGATTATCACTATTAATACGCCCGTAAAAACCCGTCTTTTTGCTGGAAAATCGCTTGTTTCATGGCTTAAACGTCATTTATTCTCTTGAGTCGTCGAAATCATCGCTAAGATTAAAAAACCCGGCGGATTCACGCTTCAGGACATTTTCTGACGTGTCGAAACCGTAATAACGTAAGATTAACACGAAGTCATCACAACAGCGGATATGAGTTACGAAAGCTTTCAATTCTATCTGTAGCGGCCGCCGTTGTCTTTAAGATTCAGGAGCGTAGTGCATGGAGTTCAGTGTAAAAAGTGGTAGCCCGGAGAAACAGCGGAGTGCCTGCATCGTTGTGGGCGTTTTTGAACCACGCCGACTCTCCCCGATCGCCGAACAACTCGATAAAATCAGTGACGGCTACATTAGCGCCCTGCTGCGCCGCGGCGAGCTGGAAGGCAAACCGGGCCAGACCCTGCTGCTGCACCACGTGCCAAACGTGCTGTCCGAGCGCATTCTGCTGATTGGCTGCGGTAAAGAGCGCGAGCTGGACGAGCGCCAGTATAAGCAGGTGATTCAGAAAACCATTAATACCCTGAATGATACCGGCTCAATGGAGGCCGTCTGCTTCCTGACCGAGCTGCACGTCAAGGGCCGCAACACCTACTGGAAAGTGCGTCAGGCCGTCGAAACCGCGAAAGAGAGCCTCTACAGCTTCGATCAGCTGAAAACCAATAAAAGCGAGCCGCGTCGTCCGCTGCGCAAAATGGTCTTTAACGTCCCGACCCGCCGCGAGTTGACCAGCGGCGAGCGCGCGATCCAGCACGGCCTGGCGATTGCCGCCGGTATTAAAGCGGCAAAAGATCTCGGCAACATGCCGCCGAACATCTGTAACGCCGCGTATCTGGCCTCTCAGGCGCGTCAGCTTGCCGATTCCTACAGCAAAAACGTGATTACCCGCGTCATCGGCGAGCAGCAGATGAAAGAGCTGGGAATGCACTCCTATCTGGCGGTCGGCAACGGCTCCCAGAACGAATCCCTGATGTCGGTGATTGAGTACAAAGGCAACCCGTCCGAAGACGCGCGTCCTATCGTGCTGGTCGGCAAAGGGCTGACCTTCGACTCCGGCGGTATCTCCATCAAGCCAGCCGAAGGCATGGACGAGATGAAGTACGACATGTGCGGCGCGGCGGCAGTTTACGGCGTGATGCGCATGGTCGCCGAGCTTCAGCTGCCTATCAACGTCACCGGCGTGCTGGCGGGCTGTGAAAACATGCCTGGCGGACGCGCCTATCGCCCTGGCGACGTGCTGACCACCATGTCCGGGCAGACCGTTGAGGTGCTGAACACCGACGCCGAAGGCCGTCTGGTGCTGTGCGACGTGCTGACCTACGTGGAACGTTTCGAACCGGAAGCCGTTATCGATGTGGCCACCCTGACCGGTGCCTGCGTGATTGCGCTGGGCCACCACATTACCGGCCTGATGTCGAACCACAACCCGCTGGCGCACGAGCTGATTGGCGCGTCCGAGCAGGCGGGAGACCGCGCGTGGCGCCTGCCGCTGGGCGACGAGTTCCAGGAACAGCTGGAGTCCAACTTTGCGGACATGGCGAACATCGGCGGTCGTCCGGGCGGTGCTATCACCGCGGGCTGCTTCCTGTCGCGCTTTACCCGCAGGTACAACTGGGCGCACCTGGATATCGCGGGCACCGCATGGCGCTCCGGTAAAGCCAAAGGCGCGACCGGTCGTCCGGTTGCGCTGCTGTCGCAGTTCCTGCTGAACCGCGCGGGTTTTAACGGCGACGAGTAAGTCAGAACGGCAGTAAACCGTAGGCCGGGTAAGGCGAAGCCGCCACCCGGCTTAAGCATTTAAAGTGAGCACAAGAAGCCCCATATATGAAGAATGCAACGTTCTACCTTCTGGACAACGACACTCATCAGGACGGTCTCAGCGCCGTGGAACAGCTGGTGTGTGAAATTGCCGCAGAACGTTGGCGCGCAGGCAAGCGCGTGTTGATTGCCTGTGAAGACGAGCAGCAGGCGATTCGCCTTGATGAAGCGCTATGGGCGCGTCCGCCGGAGAGTTTTGTTCCGCATAACTTGTCCGGTGAAGGCCCGCGCGGCGGCGCCCCGGTCGAAATAGCCTGGCCGCAGAAGCGCAACAGCAGCGCGCGCGATATCCTGATTAGCCTGCGGATAGATTTTGCAGATTTTGCCACCGCTTTCACAGAAGTGGTAGACTTTGTCCCTTACGAAGAATCCTTGAAACAGCTGGCGCGCGAACGCTACAAAGCGTACCGCCTGGCCGGTTTTAACCTGAATACGGCAACCTGGAAATAATGGAAAAGACATATAACCCACGCGATATCGAACAGCCGCTTTACGAGCACTGGGAACAGCAGGGCTATTTCAAGCCTAACGGCGACGAAAGCAAAGAGTCCTTCTGCATCATGATCCCGCCGCCGAACGTCACCGGTAGTTTGCATATGGGACATGCTTTCCAGCAGACCATCATGGATACCATGATCCGCTACCAGCGCATGCAGGGGAAAAACACCCTGTGGCAGGCGGGGACTGACCACGCGGGTATCGCGACCCAGATGGTGGTTGAGCGTAAAATTGCCGCTGAAGAAGGTAAAACCCGCCACGACTACGGTCGCGACGCGTTCATCGACAAAATCTGGCAGTGGAAAGCGGAATCTGGCGGCACCATTACCCGCCAGATGCGCCGTCTCGGCAACTCCGTAGACTGGGAGCGCGAGCGCTTCACGATGGACGAAGGTCTTTCCAATGCCGTGAAAGAAGTGTTCGTCCGCCTGTATAAAGAAGACCTGATTTACCGCGGCAAGCGCCTGGTAAACTGGGACCCGAAACTGCGCACCGCGATTTCTGACCTGGAAGTGGAAAACCGCGAGTCGAAAGGCTCCATGTGGCACATTCGTTATCCGCTGGCCGACGGCGCGAAAACCGCAGACGGTAAAGACTATCTGGTGGTTGCCACCACCCGTCCGGAAACCCTGCTGGGCGATACCGGCGTGGCCGTTAACCCGGAAGATTCGCGCTACAAAGATCTGATCGGTAAATTCCTGGTGCTGCCGCTGGTTAACCGCCGTATTCCAATCGTGGGCGACGAACACGCCGACATGGAAAAAGGCACCGGCTGCGTGAAAATCACCCCAGCGCACGACTTTAACGACTACGAAGTGGGCCGTCGTCACGCTCTGCCGATGATCAATATCCTGACCTTCGACGGTGATATCCGTGAAAGCGCTCAGGTCTTTGATACCAAAGGTGAAGAGTCTGACGTCTACTCCAGCGACATTCCTGCCGAGTTCCAGAAGCTGGAGCGCTTTGCCGCGCGTAAAGCAATCGTGGCTGCCGTTGACGCGCTCGGCCTGCTGGAAGAGATCAAGCCTCACGACCTGACCGTGCCGTACGGCGACCGTGGCGGCGTGGTTATCGAACCGATGCTGACCGACCAGTGGTACGTGCGCGCCGACGTGCTGGCGAAGCCGGCCGTGGAAGCGGTTGAGAACGGCGATATCCAGTTCGTGCCGAAGCAGTACGAAAACATGTACTTCTCCTGGATGCGTGATATCCAGGACTGGTGTATCTCCCGTCAGCTGTGGTGGGGCCACCGCATTCCGGCGTGGTATGACAACGAAGGCAACGTCTACGTTGGCCGCACCGAAGACGAAGTGCGTCAGGAAAATAACCTGGGCGCTGACGTTGCGCTGCGTCAGGATGAAGACGTGCTGGATACCTGGTTCTCCTCCGCGCTGTGGACCTTCTCCACGCTCGGCTGGCCGGAAAACACCGACGCGCTGCGCCAGTTCCACCCAACCAGCGTGATGGTTTCAGGCTTCGACATCATCTTCTTCTGGATTGCCCGCATGATCATGATGACCATGCACTTCATCAAAGATGAAAACGGCAAGCCGCAGGTTCCGTTCCACACCGTCTACATGACCGGTCTGATCCGCGACGACGAAGGCCAGAAGATGTCCAAGTCCAAGGGTAACGTTATTGACCCGCTGGATATGGTTGACGGTATCTCTCTGGAAGAGCTGCTGGAAAAACGCACCGGCAACATGATGCAGCCGCAGCTGGCAGAGAAAATCCGCAAGCGCACCGAGAAGCAGTTCCCGAACGGGATTGAATCTCACGGTACCGACGCCCTGCGCTTCACCCTGGCGGCGCTGGCCTCGACCGGCCGCGACATCAACTGGGACATGAAGCGCCTGGAAGGCTACCGCAACTTCTGTAACAAGCTGTGGAACGCCAGCCGCTTCGTGCTGATGAACACCGAAGACCAGGACTGCGGCTTTAACGGCGGCGAGATGACGCTCTCCCTGGCGGATCGCTGGATCCTGGCCGAGTTCAACCAGACGGTGAAAGCGTTCCGCGAAGCGCTGGACAGCTACCGCTTCGATATCGCGGCGGGCATTCTGTACGAATTTACCTGGAACCAGTTCTGCGACTGGTATCTGGAGCTGGCGAAGCCGGTGATGAACGGTGGATCCGAGGCGGAGCTGCGCGGCACGCGCAACACGCTGATTACCGTGCTGGAAGGCCTGCTGCGCCTGGCGCATCCGGTCATCCCGTTCATCACCGAAACCATCTGGCAGCGCGTGAAGGTGATTGCAGGCATCAACGCAGACACCATCATGCTGCAGCCGTTCCCGGAATTTGATGCTGCGCGCGTTGATGAAGCCGCTGCGGCGGATACCGAATGGTTGAAGCAGGCGATCGTTGCGGTACGTAATATTCGAGCGGAAATGAACATCGCCCCGAGCAAGCCGCTGGAACTGCTGCTGCGCGGCTGCAGCGAGGCTGCCGTTCGTCGCGTCAGCGAGAACAACACCTTCCTGAAGACCATGGCGCGCCTGGAAAGCATTACCGTGCTGCCTGCGGATGACAAAGGTCCGGTTTCCGTGACCAAAATCATCGACGGCGCCGAGCTGCTGATCCCAATGGCAGGCCTGATCGACAAGGACGCCGAGCTGGCTCGCCTGGCGAAAGAGGTGGCGAAGGTCGACGTAGAGATTGGCAAAATCGAAAGCAAGCTGGCGAACGAAGGCTTTGTCGCCCGCGCGCCGGAAGCGGTCATCGCCAAAGAGCGTGAACGCCTGGTTGCCTTTGCGGATGCAAAATCCAAACTGATCGAGCAGCAGGCGGTTATCGCCGCCCTGTAATGCTTTTACCCCTTACGCTTCAGGGCGTAAGGGGTAACCTTCCTGAAAACTCCTCTCTTGCACTCCCCTGCCTGCGGTGCTATTAACAGCAGCTGAGTGTCAATTTTTGTCATGAGTAAGACTATGAGCGTGATTACCCCCGCCGCGACGACAATGCGTCGGCTCGTTGAGCAAGACAATCCGGCGATTGCCGCCGTCATTCGCCACGTTTCCGCCGAGTACGGCCTGACCGCCGACAAAGGCTACACCGTTGCCGATCCGAATCTGGACGAGCTATATCAGCTCTATAGCCAGCCGGGCCACGCCTACTGGATCATCGAGCAGAACGGTGAGGTTGTGGGCGGCGGTGGCATCGCGCCGCTCAGCTGCAGCGAGCCGGACATCTGTGAGCTGCAAAAAATGTATTTCCTGCCCAGCGTGCGCGGACAGGGGCTGGCTAAGAAGCTTGCGCTGGAGGCGCTCGAGCACGCCCGCACGCAGGGCTTCAAACGCTGCTATCTCGAAACAACCGCCTTCCTTAAAGAGGCGATTCGCCTGTATGAACACCTGGGCTTTGAGCATATTGACGCGCCGCTGGGCTGTACCGGCCACGTCGATTGCGAAGTCAGAATGCTGAAAAGTCTGTAAGTTTCGTTCCTGCCCTCTTCTGCTAAGCGGTCGTAAAGTGAATGCTCTACACTTTTCAGTTCACACCATAAAGGGGAAGTACGATGTCGAAGATAAAAAGCTACGCCGCACCGCAGGCGGGTGCAGAACTTGAGCTGTACGAATACGATGCGGGCGACCTAAAAGCAGAAGACGTCGAAGTGCAGGTCGACTACTGCGGGATCTGCCACTCGGATCTCTCGATGATCGACAACGAATGGGGCTTTTCGCAGTATCCGCTGGTTGCAGGACACGAAATCATTGGTCACGTTGTCGCGCTCGGCACGGCCGCACAGGACAAAGGGCTGAAGATTGGCCAGCGCGTGGGCATCGGCTGGACGGCCCGCAGCTGCGGCCACTGCGACGCCTGTATCAGCGGCAACCAGATCAACTGTCTGGAAGGCGCGACGCCGACCATCATGAACAAGGGCGGTTTTGCCGATAAGCTTCGCGCCGACTGGCAGTGGGTCATCCCGCTGCCGGACAACATTGATATTGAAACCGCGGGCCCGCTGCTGTGCGGCGGTATTACCGTGTTCAAGCCGCTGCTGATGCACCATATCACCGCCACCAGCCGCGTAGGGGTGATCGGTATCGGCGGCCTGGGCCACATCGCCATCAAGCTGCTTCACGCCATGGGCTGCGAGGTCACGGCGTTCAGCTCGAACCCCGCCAAAGAGAAAGAAGTGCTGGCAATGGGCGCGGATAAAGTGGTGAACAGCCGCGATCCGCAGGCGCTCAACGCGCTGGCCGGTCAGTTTGATCTGATCATCAACACCGTCAACGTCGATCTCGACTGGCAGCCGTACTTCGAAGCGCTGGCCTACGGCGGCAACTTCCATACCGTAGGTGCCGTAATGAAGCCGCTGCCGGTTTCGGCGTTTACGCTGATCGGCGGGGATCGCAGCGTTTCCGGTTCCGCGACGGGCACGCCGTACGAGTTGCGCAAGCTGATGAAGTTTGCCGGACGCACCAAAGTGGCACCGACCACCGAGCTGTATCCGATGTCGAAGATCAACGAGGCTATCCAGCACGTGCGCGACGGTAAAGCGCGCTATCGCGTGGTGTTAAAAGCGGATTTTTGATGTGACATTGCCGGGTGGCGGCTTCGCCTTACCCGGCCTACATCCGATTTTGTAGGCCCGGTAAGCGCAGCGCCACCGGGCGTTTCTCACCTACCGCACCAGTGCATAAAACACCTCTGCCACCGCGACCGCCCCCGGGTCCATTACCCCGTCCAGATTCTCTTTATTCACATACGACGAACGCCCTGCCCCCGCTTTTTCCATTTTCGCCGTCGCGTCAGCGCCTGCCTGTGCCGCCTTCGCAGCAGCCTTAGGATCGCCTTTCTGCAGCGCCTCAAGCGCCGGCTGTAGGGCGTCGATCAGCGTGCGCTCCCCGAGATCGGCCCCGCCGTAATGCTTCATCTGCGCCAGCCCGTCCAGCAGGGCTTCCGCCAGCGGCTTACCGTCGTGCAGCTTCTGCCCGGCCGCCGTAAAGAAGATCGACATCAATACCCCGCTCGATCCGCCCATCACGGTCGCCAGACGCTCGCCCACCAGCAGGAGCAGCTTTGGCAGATCGTTAAGCGGCAGCTGATTTTTCTCCAGCCGCTGCGCAATATCCCGCGCGCCTTGGGCAAAGGTTGATCCCGTATCCCCGTCGCCCACTTTGGCATCCAGCGCGTTCAGCCTGTTCTCGAGATCGAGCAGCGTCTGCGTCACCGCCCGCACGCCTGCCGCAGCCTGCGCATTTTCCGACGGCGTAAACTCAACGCTGTCGTGAATCGCGGTATGGGGCAGCGTTTTCACCGGCGAAAATGCAACGGGCTTTTGCCAGCCCAGCGTCTCAACGCTTTCATTAAGCGCCTTCTCAAAGGCATCATTAAGCTTCAGCAGGGACAGCGAAAACCCCTTCATATCCAGCGAGCTCACCAGCGGCGCGGGACCAATCAGGTAGGCTATCTGCTCTTTGAGGGCCGAATGCGCCAGCTCTTTAGTCAGCAGCGCCATCTCCAGCGCCGAAACGCCGCCCAGATTGTTAATCAGCACCGCGAAGCGCCCGTCCCCGGCCTGTGCCATAAGCGGCTTCACCAGCGTCTCGATAATCCGCCTGCTGTTTTGCGTATCCACAACGGATGCGCCCGGCTCCCCGTGGATGCCCAGACCCAGCTCAACGTGGCCTTTTTTGATGCGTCCCTCTTCATCATCGCTTCCCGGAAGATTGCAGGTTTGCATGGCCACGCCCAGACTCCAGAGGTTTTCACACGCCTGCCGCGCGATATCCCGAACCTCGTTCAGCGACTTGCCGCGCTCTGCCGCATAACCCGCAATTTTATGCACCAGCGCCGTCCCGGCAATGCCGCGCGGCTGCTTGTTGTCCGGCAGGGCGATATCGTCCGCGACAATCACCATTTCGACCTTCAGCCCGTAGCGCTTGGCTTTTTCCGCCGCCAGGCCGAAGTTCAGGCGGTCACCGGTATAGTTTTTGACAATCAGCAGGCAGCCGCGGTCGCCCGTTACCGCCACGATGGCGTTAAGCACCGCGTCCACGCTCGGCGAGGCAAACAGATCGCCACACACCGCCGCCGTGAGCATCCCCTTGCCTACAAATCCGGCATGCGCCGGTTCGTGGCCGGAGCCACCGCCGGAGATGACCGCCACGCGGCTTTTGTCCCAGTCGCCGCGCGCCACTACGCGGATCGCCGGGTCGATATCAAGCTTCACAAGATTGCCGTGCGGCGCGGAGATCAGTATGCCTTCAATGGCGTCGTTGACCAGCTGTTTGCGATCGTTAAAGAAGAATCTGGACATAGCTTTCCAAAATTTTGTTAACCGTATGCAAAAGCATAGTCTGCACTGGATAACGCGCCGCAAAGTCAGGAATTTACGCAGACATTTTGCCGTCGGGTTGCCTATACTGCACCCATGTCAACGTGAGGATGCGCATGATGAGTACACCTTTGTTAATCGCCCGGACGCTGGAAAAAGAGCTGTTTTTACTGCCCGCAATGGCAAACCGCCACGGCCTGATCACCGGCGCGACGGGGACGGGGAAAACCGTCACCCTGCAGAAGCTGGCAGAGTCGCTTTCAGAGATTGGCGTACCGGTATTTATGGCCGATGTGAAAGGCGATTTAACCGGCGTGGCTCAGGAGGGTACAGCATCGGAAAAACTGCTCGAGCGCCTCAAAAACATTGGTATTACGGACTGGACGCCCCACAGCAACCCGGTAGTGCTATGGGACATTTTTGGCGAAAAAGGCCATCCCGTGCGCGCTACGGTCTCCGATCTGGGTCCGCTTCTTCTCGCCCGTCTTCTGAACCTGAACGACGTGCAGTCCGGCGTGCTGAACATCATCTTCCGCATCGCCGACGATCAGGGGCTGCTGCTGCTTGATTTCAAGGATCTGCGCGCCATTACGCAATACATCGGGGATAACGCTAAATCCTTCCAGAACCAGTACGGCAACATCAGCAGCGCCTCGGTGGGCGCCATTCAGCGCGGGCTGCTGACGCTGGAGCAGCAGGGTGCCGAGCACTTCTTCGGCGAGCCGATGCTGGATATCAAAGACTGGATGCGCACCGACGGTAGCGGCAAAGGCATCATCAATATTCTGAGCGCTGAAAAGCTCTATCAAATGCCCAAGCTCTATGCGGCAAGCCTGCTGTGGATGCTGTCTGAACTGTACGAACAGCTGCCGGAAGCGGGCGATCTGGAAAAGCCGAAGCTGGTCTTCTTCTTTGACGAAGCGCATCTGCTGTTTAACGACGCGCCTCAGGTACTGCTGGATAAGATTGAGCAGGTCATCCGCCTGATTCGCTCCAAAGGCGTGGGCGTTTGGTTCGTTTCGCAAAACCCGTCGGACATTCCCGACAACGTGCTCGGCCAGCTGGGTAACCGTGTTCAGCACGCCCTGCGCGCCTTTACGCCAAAAGACCAGAAAGCGGTGAAAGCCGCCGCGCAAACCATGCGGGCCAATCCCGCGTTTGATACCGAAGCCGCGATTCAGGCGCTGGGAACAGGCGAGGCGCTCATCTCCTTCCTGGACGCGAAGGGCAGCCCGTCGGTGGTCGAACGCGCAATGGTCATTGCCCCCTGCTCAAGAATGGGGCCCGTGACCGAGGACGAGCGCAACGGCCTGATTAACCACTCGCCGGTTTACGGCAAATACGAAGATGAAGTGGATCGGGAGTCGGCGTTCGAAATACTGCAAAAAGGGGTTCAGGCGACCGCCGAATCTCAGAATGCGCCAGCCGCCAAAGGTGAGTCGGTGGCGGTAGACGACGGTATTCTCGGCGGGCTGAAGGATATTCTGTTCGGCACCACCGGGCCGCGCGGCGGCAAGCGCGACGGCGTGGTACAAACCATGGCCAAAAGCGCGGCGCGGCAGGTCACCAATCAGATCGTGCGCGGCATGCTGGGAAGCCTGTTAGGCGGCCGTCGCCGGTAGACGGGGAACCCACGGGCGGCCCAGCGCCGAGCCCTGAACGCCGTGCTGGTGCAGATAGCGGTCGATTTCCAGCATCCCCGTCCAGCGGTTCTCGCACCAGAGCGGTGCCAGAAGCGTTGGGCGGCGGGCGCTGGCGGAGATGCGGTGGTAGACGATCTCCGGCGGCGTGTGGCGAATCATCTCGCCTGCCGTCACGGTGTACTCTTCGAGTTCAATCCCGCTTAGCCGCCCCGCTTCCCAGGCCTTCGCCATAATGCTGCCTTTCACAATATGCAGCGGGTGAAGCTTGATGCCGTCCACGCCGGTCTCAACCACGCTTTCCAGCGTGTCGAGTCCGTGCTGCTGCCCTTCGCCCGGCAGGCCGACAATAAGATGTGAACAGACCTTCAAGCCTCGCTCGCGGGCGAGGCGCGTTGTGCGCTGGTAGCAGGCAAAATCATGCCCGCGGTTGATGCGGTGCAGCGTTTTGTCATGCGCCGTTTGCAGGCCGAGCTCGAGCCAGACCTCGTAACCTTGCTCTTTATACTCGCTGAGCAGATCCAGCACGGCTTCCGGCACGCAGTCCGGGCGCGTGCCGACGCACAGCCCGACGATATTGGCCTGGCTCACCGCCTGCTGATACATAGAGCGCAACACCTGTACCTCCGCCCACGTGCTGGTGTAGGCCTGGAAATAGGCCAGGTACTGTTTCGCGCGGTTCACCAGGCTTGCCTGATGCGCAAGCTGCTCGGCAATGGATTTGTGCTGCTGGGCTTCGTCAGCAAAAGACGCAACGTTACAGAAGGTGCAGCCCCCGCGCCCGATGGTGCCGTCGCGGTTCGGGCAGCTGAAGCCGCCGTGCAGCGTCAGCTTGTGAACCTTTTGCCCGTAGCGCTGCAAAAGATCCCCACCAAACATATTGACTAATTTCTGTAACTGCATAATCTGATAGACCGTCCCGAAGAAAGGGGACAAGCCTGCCATTTTTAGCCTCTGTCGGCGATGACCTGGATCAATCGCCCTGGACGGCCTTTATCTATATGAATAAAAAATCAAGATTACCGCAATTTCATTCATCCAATCCGTAATTACTTTTCCTTATGTTCTGATGGTTTTTTTCCATTATAGCGCCAGCACTGAAAAACAGTGATTTTATGCGGCTTTATGCTACGTACCAGTGACTTATTCTGCGTTAAAACCGCTATTCAGCACGCTGCATCGATAATACCGCTTTCATACAGTGAGTCAGATCACATTACGCTGCCTCTTCCCGCAGGCTCACCGGGTTATAAAAAGAGTAAAATAGCTTTTATATTCAATGCAATAACTTCTCATTAGCACATTTTTATATAAATAAGATTGCCATTTGACCTGTGTGCTAATTCCCGATAAGTTGGAAATCCGCTGGAAGCTTTCTGGATGAGCGGCCTGCTCATCATATTTATGCAGTAATTGAGATTCCCTCTGAAGCAAGTCCTCAAACTTGTTTACCTGCGCGAAAGGATGAAAAAGAGGGCGAATGCGAGGTACGCGTATGAAGCGCAAACCCCGTCGCCATGCTCTTTCTGCGCCTGTGCGCCACGGTAAAGTTCAGTGGGAAGCCCGACGAGCCTGGGGAGGTTCACTGATATGTTGTACGATAAATCCCTTGAGAAGGATAACTGTGGTTTCGGCCTGATCGCCCACATAGAAGGCGAACCTAGCCACAAGGTAGTGCGTACTGCTATTCACGCACTGGCCCGCATGCAGCACCGTGGTGCAATACTTGCCGATGGCAAAACCGGCGACGGCTGCGGCCTGCTGCTGCAAAAGCCGGATCGTTTCTTCCGCATCGTAGCGCAAGAGCGCGGCTGGCGTTTAGCCAAAAATTACGCCGTCGGCATGCTGTTCCTGAATCAGGATCCTGAAAAAGCCGCCGCCTCGCGCCGCATCGTTGAAGAAGAACTTCAGCGTGAAACCCTGTCGATCGTCGGCTGGCGCAATGTGCCAACCAACGAAGGGGTGCTCGGTGAAATCGCCCTCTCCTCGCTGCCTCGTATTGAACAGATTTTTGTGAATGCGCCCGCGGGCTGGCGTCCGCGCGACATGGAACGCCGCCTGTTTATTGCCCGCCGCCGCATTGAAAAACGTCTCCAGGACGATAAAGAGTTCTACGTCTGTAGCCTCTCTAACCTGGTGAACATCTATAAAGGCCTGTGTATGCCGGCCGATCTGCCGCGCTTTTACCTGGACCTGGCGGACCTGCGTCTGGAATCGGCCATCTGCCTGTTCCACCAGCGCTTCTCCACCAACACCGTGCCGCGCTGGCCGCTGGCACAGCCGTTCCGCTACCTGGCGCACAACGGCGAGATCAACACCATCACCGGTAACCGCCAGTGGGCGCGCGCCCGTACCTATAAGTTCCAGACCCCGCTGATCCCCGATCTGCACGACGCCGCGCCGTTCGTTAACGAAACCGGCTCGGACTCCAGCTCGATGGATAACATGCTTGAACTGCTGCTGGCGGGCGGGATGGACATCGTGCGCGCCATGCGCCTGCTCGTGCCGCCGGCCTGGCAGAACAACCCGGATATGGATCCGGAGCTGCGCGCGTTCTTCGACTTTAACTCCATGCACATGGAGCCGTGGGACGGCCCGGCGGGCATCGTGATGTCCGACGGCCGCTTTGCCGCCTGTAACCTCGACCGTAACGGCCTGCGTCCGGCGCGCTACGTCATCACCAAAGACAAGCTCATCACCTGTGCCTCTGAGGTCGGGATCTGGGATTACCAGCCTGACGAAGTGGTCGAGAAAGGCCGCGTGGGGCCGGGCGAGCTGATGGTTATCGATACCCGCGGCGGGCGTATTCTGCACTCCGCCGAAACCGATCACGATCTGAAGAGCCGCCACCCGTACAAAGAGTGGATGGAAAAGAACGTTCGCCGCCTGGTGCCGTTTGAAGACCTCTCTGATGAAGAGGTTGGCAGCCGCGAGCTGGACGACGACGCTCTCGCGAGCTTCCAGAAACAGTTTAACTACAGCGCCGAAGAGCTGGACTCGGTGATACGCGTGCTGGGTGAAAACGGCCAGGAAGCGGTCGGTTCAATGGGCGACGACACCCCGTTTGCCGTGCTCTCCAGCCAGCCGCGCATCATTTACGACTACTTCCGCCAGCAGTTTGCGCAGGTGACCAACCCGCCAATCGATCCGCTGCGCGAAGCGCACGTGATGTCGCTGGCCACCAGCATCGGCCGCGAGATGAACGTCTTCTGCGAGGCCGAAGGCCAGGCGCACCGCCTGACCTTTAAGTCGCCGATCCTGCTGTACTCCGATTTCAAGCAGCTCACCACCATGGAAGAGGAGCACTACCGCGCGGACACGCTCGATATCACCTTCGACGTGACCGAAGCGAGCCTCGAAGAGACGGTGAACGCGCTGTGTGACAGGGCTGAACAGATGGTGCGTAACGGCACCGTTCTGCTGGTGCTGTCTGACCGCAACATCGCGAAAAACCGCCTGCCGGTGCCTGCGCCAATGGCGGTGGGTGCGATTCAGACGCGCCTGGTAGACAAGAGCCTGCGCTGCGACGCCAACATCATCGTTGAAACGGCAAGCGCGCGCGATCCGCACCACTTTGCCGTGCTGCTGGGCTTTGGCGCGACGGCGATCTACCCGTACCTGGCCTACGAAACGCTGGCGAAGCTGGTCGATACCCGCGCGATTGAGAAAGACTATCGCGCCGTGATGCTGAACTACCGTAACGGCATCAACAAAGGCCTGTACAAGATCATGTCCAAAATGGGCATTTCGACGATCGCCTCCTACCGCTGCTCGAAGCTGTTTGAAGCGGTCGGTCTGCACGATGACGTCGCGAACCTCTGCTTCAACGGCGTGGTTAGCCGCATCGGCGGCGCCGGATTCGAGGACTTCCAGCAGGATCTGGTGAATCTGTCGAAACGCGCCTGGCTGGCGCGCAAGCCGCTGGATCAGGGCGGCCTGCTGAAATACGTTCACGGCGGCGAATACCACGCCTACAACCCGGACGTGGTGCGCACGCTGCAGCAGGCGGTTCAGAGCGGCGAATATAGCGATTATCAGCAGTATGCCGAGCTGGTGAACAACCGTCCGGCAGCGACGCTGCGCGACCTCATTGCCCTGAACCCGGGCGATGAAGCGGTCAGCATTGACGAGGTTGAGCCTGCGTCCGAGCTGTTCAAACGCTTCGACACCGCGGCGATGTCCATCGGCGCGCTGAGCCCGGAAGCCCACGAAGCGCTGGCGGAAGCCATGAACAGCATCGGCGGCAACTCGAACTCCGGCGAAGGCGGCGAAGATCCGGCGCGCTACGGCACCAACAAGGTGTCCCGCATCAAGCAGGTCGCCTCCGGCCGCTTCGGCGTGACGCCAGCGTACCTGGTCAACGCCGACGTGATTCAGATTAAAGTCGCTCAGGGCGCGAAGCCGGGCGAAGGCGGCCAGCTGCCGGGTGATAAAGTCACCCCGTATATTGCCAAACTGCGCTATTCCGTGCCGGGCGTGACGCTGATCTCCCCGCCGCCGCACCACGATATCTACTCTATCGAGGACCTGGCGCAGCTGATTTTCGACCTGAAGCAGGTCAACCCGAAAGCGATGATCTCCGTGAAGCTGGTCTCCGAGCCGGGCGTCGGCACCATCGCGACCGGCGTGGCGAAAGCCTATGCGGATCTCATCACCATCGCCGGCTACGACGGCGGCACCGGCGCAAGCCCGCTCTCCTCAGTGAAATACGCGGGCTGTCCGTGGGAACTTGGCCTGGTGGAAACCCAGCAGGCGCTGGTGGCTAACGGCCTGCGCCACAAGATCCGCCTGCAGGTGGACGGCGGCCTGAAAACCGGCCTCGACATCATCAAGGCGGCGATTCTTGGCGCGGAAAGCTTCGGCTTCGGCACCGGCCCGATGGTGGCGCTCGGCTGTAAATACCTGCGTATTTGCCACCTGAACAACTGCGCAACCGGCGTGGCAACCCAGGACGAGAAGCTGCGCAAGAACCACTACCACGGCCTGCCGTTCAAAGTGACCAACTACTTTGACTTCATCGCCCGCGAAACCCGCGAGCTGATGGCGCAGCTGGGCGTGAAGCGTCTGGTGGATCTGATTGGCCGTACCGACCTGCTGAAAGAGCTGGAAGGCTTCACCGCCAAGCAGCAGAAGCTGGATCTGGGCAAGCTGCTGGAAACCGCGCAGCCGCATCCAGGCAAAGCGGTCTACTGCACCGAGAACAACCCGCCGTTCGACAACGGCGTGCTGAACGCGCAGCTGTTGCAGCAGGCGAAGCCGTACGTGGACGACAAGCAGAGCAAAACGTTCTGGTTTGATATCCGCAACACCGACCGCTCCGTGGGCGCGTCGCTCTCCGGCTACATCGCGCAGACGCACGGTGACCAGGGGCTGGCGGCCGACCCGATTACCGCACACTTCAGCGGCACGGCGGGCCAGAGCTTCGGCGTGTGGAACGCGGGCGGCGTTGAGCTATACCTGACCGGCGACGCCAACGACTACGTCGGTAAAGGCATGGCGGGCGGTCTGCTGGCGGTACGTCCTCCGGTTGGCTCAGCCTTCCGCAGCTGCGATGCGAGCATCATCGGCAACACCTGCCTGTACGGCGCGACCGGCGGTCGTCTGTTCGCGGCGGGCCGCGCGGGCGAGCGTTTCGCGGTGCGTAACTCCGGCGCCATCACCGTGGTGGAAGGCATCGGCGATAACGGCTGTGAATACATGACGGGCGGGATTGTCTGCGTGCTGGGTAAAACCGGCGTGAACTTCGGCGCGGGAATGACGGGCGGCTTTGCCTACGTACTGGATGAAGACGGCGAGTTCCGCAAGCGCGTGAACCCGGAGCTGGTGGAAGTGCTGGACGTAGACTCACTCGCGATCCACGAGGAGCATCTGCGCGGTTTGATTACCGAACACGTGCAGCATACCGGTTCTTCGCGCGGGGAGGAGATCCTGGCGAACTGGCCAGCGTTCTCGGCGAAATTCGCGCTGGTTAAGCCGAAGTCCAGCGATGTTAAAGCCCTGTTGGGTCACCGTAGTCGTAGCGCAGCAGAGCTGCGCGTGCAGGCGCAGTAAGGGGTAGCAGCAATGAGTCAGAACGTATACCAGTTTATCGACCTGCAGCGCGTTGATCCGCCAAAGAAACCGCTGAAGATCCGTAAAATCGAATTTGTAGAAATCTACGAGCCGTTTTCAGAAGGCCAGGCCAAGGCGCAGGCGGACCGCTGCCTGTCCTGCGGCAACCCGTACTGCGAGTGGAAATGCCCGGTACACAACTACATCCCGAACTGGCTGAAGCTGGCCAACGAAGGGCGTATTTTTGAGGCCGCCGAGCTGTCTCACCAGACTAACACCCTGCCGGAAGTGTGCGGCCGCGTGTGCCCGCAGGACCGCCTGTGCGAAGGCTCCTGCACGCTGAACGACGAGTTCGGCGCGGTGACCATCGGCAACATCGAGCGCTATATCAACGATAAGGCGTTCGAAATGGGCTGGCGTCCGGATATGACCGGCGTTCGTCAAACCGACAAGCGCGTGGCGATTATCGGCGCGGGCCCGGCGGGCCTGGCCTGTGCGGACGTGCTGACCCGCAACGGCGTGAAGGCGGTGGTCTTCGATCGTCATCCGGAAATCGGCGGCCTGCTGACCTTCGGCATTCCGGCCTTCAAGCTGGAAAAAGAGGTCATGACCCGCCGCCGCGAAATCTTCACCGGCATGGGCATCGAGTTCAAACTGAACGTGGAAGTGGGCCGCGACGTGCAGCTCGACGATCTGCTGAAGGACTACGACGCCGTGTTCCTCGGCGTGGGCACCTATCAGTCCATGCGCGGCGGGCTTGAGAACGAAGACGCGCCGGGCGTGTACGACGCGCTGCCGTTCCTGATTGCCAACACCAAGCAGATTATGGGCTACGGCGAAACCACCGACGAGCCTTTCGTCAGCATGGAAGGCAAGCGCGTGGTGGTGCTGGGCGGCGGTGATACCGCGATGGACTGCGTGCGTACCTCGATTCGTCAGAACGCGGCGCACGTCATCTGCGCCTATCGCCGTGACGAAGAGAACATGCCGGGCTCTAAGCGCGAGGTGAAAAACGCGCGCGAAGAGGGCGTGGAGTTCCAGTTCAACATCCAGCCGCTGGGCGTGGAAGTGAATGCCAACGGCAGGGTGAGCGGCGTGAAGATGGCGCGCACCGAGATGGGCGCGCCGGATGCAAAAGGCCGTCGTCGCGCGGAGATCGTCGCGGGTTCTGAGCACGTGATCCCGGCAGACGCCGTGGTGATGGCGTTCGGCTTCCGTCCTCACAGCATGGAGTGGCTGGCGAAGCACAGCGTTGAGCTGGATTCGCAGGGCCGCGTTATTGCGCCGGAAGGCAGCGATAACGCCTTCCAGACCAGCAACCCGAAAATCTTCGCCGGTGGCGACATCGTGCGCGGTTCGGATCTGGTGGTGACGGCGATTGCCGAAGGCCGCAAGGCGGCTGACGGGATCCTGAACTTCCTGGAAGTGTAGGAAATTAAGCCGGATGGGCACACCATCCGGCTTTTTTTATGCGGCTAACAGGCTGGCGCGCACTTTCACGACAACCCTTTTCGATTGAACGCCGCACGGCTGGTAATCCTCAGCGTCATCATTTCATCACCTGTTCGCGCTTGATGGCGCCCGCAGGAAAAGCACCGCTCAGCGGCTTACCGTCAATGGCGTCATGCGTGCGCAGCGCTTCCGGCCTTATCCAGCGCTGAACGCGAGAAGGCATGTCCAGACCGATGAGCAGAATAACCACAAACGTCAGGCCAAAGGAGAGCGACCCCAGCGCCGTGCCGAGCGGCATATTCTGTGATAGCAACGCGCCGATGACCGGAGCGATCGCGCCACCCAGCGCGCCAACGTTGTAGGTAAAGCCCAGCCCCGCGGCGCGCTGGTCGGTATCGAAATAGCCGCCGATAAGCTTAGGTAAGATCCCGGAAATCCCCTGCCCCAGCATCTGCTGGAAAAAGAGCAGCAGGCCAAGGATCCAGACGCTGGTACCGCCGATGGCAAAGACGGGAACGATCAGCAGCTGCGAGGCCAGCAGGCTATAGACGTAGGCCCTGCGGGTGCCCAGCCAGTCACCGAGGAAACCGCCCACGCAGCACCCTACCGCCGCGCCAAATCCGCTGAAGAACAGAACCTCCGCCACGGTAGACGGGTCATACGCCAGCTCGGTTTTCAGATAGGTAGGCAGTAGCGCCTGAATCGGCCACGAGTAGAGGAAGGCAAACAGCACAACGACCATCAGCGTAACGCCCGTCGGCCAGCGCTTGCCGCTGCTTTGCACCATAAAGCTGATAAACACGATGGCGCACAGCAGGCCAAGAATGACAACCAGCCCCACATTGTTAAGCTCGCCCGCAAAGCAGAGCCACAGCGCGATGCCGGCAAACAGGGTCATCAGGAAATTGATTACGCGATATTTGCCGCGATACAGGATATCCACCATCGTGCGGACCGGGGCTTTGCCTTCGTGCTTTGCCTTCCAGTCTTCCGCTTCCGGAATGTTTTTACGCAGCCACAGGGCAAACACGATGGGCAAGATGCCGATAAAGAACAGCGCGCGCCAGCCCCAGACGGGCACCACCAGGCTATAGATCTGCGCGGCGATGACGGCACCCACGGAGAAACCGGAGATCAGAAAACCGCTCGCCTTATTGCGCAGGTGCTTCGGCCAGCTTTCGATGACGTAAGTTGCGCTGGAGCCGTATTCGCCCGCCATCCCCATGCCGATCACCATCCTGGCAATAAACAGAGTGACGTAACCCGGCGCAAAACCGCAGGCCAGCGTGCCGCAGGAAAAAAGCACAATGCTGGAGATCATCGCCAGCTTGCGCCCGTAGCGATCCCCCATCGCGCCCAGCAGCAGGCCGCCAAACCAGCGCGAGATAAAGGCCGCCGAAATCAGGCTCGCGGCTTCCACCGTCGTCAGGCCAAATTCACTTTTGACTTCCGTCAGGACTAAGGCAATCAATACAAAATCGAAGCCATCGAGCAGATATCCCAGCCAGGCGGCGGAGAACGCGCGCCACTGTGGGCGGCTAAGATGGCGGTACCACGGGATGCTTTGGGTAGACTTACTCATTTCACTCTCCCGACGATTTTTCTGTCGTTTGCCGGATGGCAATGCGTTAGCGCTTTTCCGCCATTAGCTGCTCTGCCAGCGCTTTTAGCGCTGGGACGAATTTGTCATCCACGGGGGCAAAGGGTTTGCGGCACAGCGGCACGGAAACGACATCCATGTAATGCAGCACCGTTTTCAGACCGCGGAAAACGCCCGCCTGGATCAGCAGATCGATGACCTTGTTGCACTCGCTCTGCAGACGCTGCGCGGTGGCGTTGTCCCCTTTCCGCACCGCCCTGGCGATCGCCTGGTAGCGCCAGCCCATGATGTTGTACGTGCTGCCGATGCCACCGTCAGCGCCCGCAAGCAGGCCTGATGCGAAGATCTCGTCGTAGCCGTTGTAGAGAACCAGATCCGGATGCGCGCGGCGTATCTGCTCCATCTGGAAGAGATCGCCGGAGGTTTGCTTCAGCGCCCCGACGCCCGGCAGCGTCACCAGGGTACTGATGTGATCCAGCGTCAGCTTCACGCCGCTCAGCGCCGGAATGTTATAGACCACCATCGGTAAGCCATCAGCAGCATCAATAATTGCACGGTAGTGATCGCAGTGTTCTTCGAAGCTGAAAGGATAGTAGAACGGCGTGACGGCGGAGACGGCGTCGAAGCCATACCGGGCCGCTGAGGTCGCCAGCTGCTGGCTTTCCGTCGTGCTGACGCAGCCGACGTGGGCGATAAGCGCGATCTTTCCCTTCGCCTCTTCCGCCACGATTTCCATCACCTGTTCACGCTCGGAAAGGCTTTGTACAAAGGCCTCGCCGGTTGAACCACCGACATACAGCCCGTCGATACCCTGCGCAATATTGAACTGCACCAGCCGGCGCAGGCTCTCTTTATCCAGCATCTGCTGCTGGTTAAACGGGGTCAGGAGTGCGGCCATTACGCCGCGTAGTTGCGTTGCCATAGTTACCTCAATCGATCGTGCGAGTGTTATAACGATATACCTTTATACCTGTTATACCAGATCAATTATGCAGCAGTGGGATACAGAACGCTTATATTGCGATCTGCTTCACTAAAGGATCGGGATTATTGGGTTTTAGAACTCTGGCCGAAGGCGTGCCAGGTGGCGGAAACGCTGTTGAGATGGGTTTGCAGCGCCCGATCGGCTTCATCCGGATCGCGGCGGCGGATCGCATCGACGATTGCAATATGCTGGCGATAGCTGACTTCGTTATGCTGGTAAAGGTCCGCGTCCGGTACCTTCGGACGTGCCGCAATGAGCCAGTCGAGCAGCGCCACATGGACCGCATTGAAGATTGGGTTACCGGGGATCTCCGCCAGCACGCGGTGAAAATCGACGTCTGAGCGAATAAACAGCGCGTTGTCATCAAGTGACTGGCTGTTGATCTCCAGCGCTTTCGTCAGCTGCGCAATCTGATCGTCCGTGGCGAACTCTGCCGCATAGCGGACAAGGCTGGATTCAAAGAACAGGCGGAGCTGCTCGAAATGCGCGATTCCGCCGGGCTGGGTCAGGAAATCCTTCGCCATGCCCGATAGCTCGCTGATGATCGTATCGGCGGAAGGCACGGTGACGCGGGCGCGCTCGCCGTTGTTGATCTGCACCAGGCCTTTGCGCTTGAGCGCCGCCAGCGCCTCACGCACCGAGGGGCGGCCTACGTTGAAAAACGCCATCAGTTCACGCTCGGAGGGCAGCGGCTCTCCCTGAGCAAATTCTTTCCGGCGGATCATCTGCTCCAGCTCTTCCTCCACCATTTCGGACAGCTTTTTGCGCGCCAGCGGGCGGCGGCGAAGGCTGTGCCCTGAAATGATTTCAGCGTTTTCGGCTTTGAGATCGGTCGGTTTCATTGCAGTCCGGTGCCATTGAAGGAAAACAGTTCATGATAACACAGGAAACGAGAGGGGGGCGAAAAGGCCTTATGATGCAGGACGCACCATAAGGCCGGCATGTCAGTGGGTCAGGACTTTCCAGCTGAGATCGCTTTCCAGCTGGGTGACGTCCGCCGTATTTCTGAACGCGTTATCCTTCAGTACCGGGAAGACCGTTACCCTAAAGCTCATCTGCTGTGCGGAAGGAACCTTACTGTTCTCTTCAGCTACAACGGTTTCGTTATTTTTCAGATATAACGACGTCGCGGCGTCCCCTTCGGGCGTTAAATTAACCTGGTCGGTAGTTTTACCCACGTTGTAGTTTTTTCCATCAACAATCATATTGTCGATTTTGACCCCAACGCCGCCCTTTTCACCAAACAAGAAACGACCTTTTTCACCCGCAGCGCCCTGAAGAAGTACGCCAATTTGCTGCTGTTCGGGACAGAAGACGTTCACGTTAACTTCACGCTCCGGCATTTTATGCCAGTTCTGCTGAGTGGTGACAATATTGTCACGCTGCAGCTGGTGGTAATCCACCACGGCTTGCGACAGCGTTATCTGGCAGTCACCGGCAAAAGCGGCGGCAGGCAAACAGAGCGCCAGCAGCCCGACCAGGGTCACTTTTCGCTGAATGTTCATCGGCATACTCCATTAACTTCTTCGTAGAATGCGTTTTCATCTCGCTTATCGCTGAGAGTGAAATCGATCTGACACAGTTGTTTGTTGTTGTCATCCATTGCGTACAACGCATCAATCTGATCGGCTTCACTCAGGAAGATGTGTCCGTCATCCACGCTGGTAACAATGTAATTACCTTTACCGTCAACAATCGAAAGCCCTTTTGCCAATGGCGTACCATCAGGACGCTTCACGCGCAGCATGACGCGGCGGCTGTTAAGCACTTTAAAGGTCACTTCACTGACGGACGCATGCGCAGCAGCAATATACTTGGTCCCGTTTGCGAGCGTCATACTCTGCGGCAGTTTATTCGCATCAACTTCCAGGCGAGAGTTTCGCCATTCGCTTAAGCCCGGCACCACGGCCTGTCCCCAGCGATCCGTCCAGACGGTTCCCTGCGGGGTGGAAATCTCAACGCCGCTCTTCGGCTCGCTGAGTTTTGCAATCGCAAAGGTGTCTCTGATCGCGTATGGCGAGAAGGTTACGCCATCTTTATGCATCGCGATCCCGCCCGAAAGCGTCGCATTATAGTTACGCTGATGGTCACCGCTCGTACCGCCGCCCACGCCAAGCTGGGTATAGTGCAGGTTAGAGGTGATGTTGCCGTTAAAGTTGTTTTCCTGAGAGTCGTCATCGCGGTCAGCCGAGACGGTGTAATAGGTGTTATCACCAATGGCACCGCTGTTCGACACCCCGTAGCTGGTGCTGTCGCCCTGCTTACGCATGTAGGAGCTCAGGCTTTGAGAACCACCGAGAGGAACGCTCAGGTTGACGTAAAGCAGATCGTCGTCCTGATCGTCATCGCCATTGTTGCCCACCGCGCTCTGCCAGTTAACCGTGACGGTTGCGTACTTGAACGTTTTGCCCCAGGTGAGCAGCAGATAGCGTGAGTCAGGGCCATCCCCTGCAGCCTGGTTATAGTTAAACCCGGCGCTGAACGATCCGGCAATGCCAGTAGAGAAGCTAATATTGCCTGAGTAGGTGTTGTCATTAGGTACAAAATCATCGTCCATTGCGTCAGCGAGTTCGCGATAGTCGCTGCTGAAATGTGACGCACTGGCTGACAAGCCCAGGTTTTCGCCCAGCGCATAATCGCTCTGCAATTCCGCTTTCAAGCCGTTGTAGTTGTTGTCGCCAAAGCTCGATTTACTGGTGGCTGCACTTGTCGACACGCCCCAGCGGTCTGTTAGCATAAACTCGGCTCTGCTCCCTACGGCCTGATAATTTTGCGCAGCCACGCCTGAGGCGAGGAGGTTCATCCACGGCAGGATGCGCCAGCCATCAGACACGTTTACGACCATAGGGTCGTCATAATCACTCTCGATATCGCGCACCTGTCCTGCGGAGATGGTCAAGCCCTGCGGGCGCGACAGCTTCTGCGAGCGCACGGAAGCGGCTGGGACAAGGAAGTGACTGCTGGAACCATCCGTCTCGACCACGGTGACGTCAAGATCCACGTTGTTACGCACCATTGGCACGTCATCAAGCGTGAAGGGACCGGCTGGCACTAACGTGCTGAAGATGAGCTGGCCGTTCTGGCGAACCTCGACGCGAGCCTGCGGAGAACGCGCGATACCGTTGACCGTCACGCCGGATCCGTCTTTCTGCAGGCCACGCGTTGGCATCAGCTGAACGCCCGTGATCGACACGCCGTTCAGGACATCCGACATGGCGTTAATTTCACCGACCTGCAGCGTTAACCGCTGCGGCACAAACACGTGCTCAGCGTAGGTGTAGATACTGTCCGCATTTTTTTTACCATCATCATCCGTCAGGATGTAACGGCTGCGCAGCGACCAGTCCATGGCATTAAAGCCCGCTTCCAGATTCGCCTGAGAGTAACGGCTATTGTCCGTGCCATCGTATTCATTGCGGGTGCTGAACAACGAATAATTCAGCAAACCAGCAGTACCGCCATGCTGGAAGTTTTTGATGTCTGCCGTCAGGCTGTTAACGGCTTCCATAGGAACAAACAGCTCAACCGCTTCCTGGTTGGGCAGTGAGTTCACCACGGCCTGTGCGTAATCGCTGCGAATATCATGGCACGCTTCACTGGCTTTTAGCGGAACAGGTATGAGGCCCGCAAATTCCATGAAATCATTATCAACGCACAGTACGCCATCTTCGTTAAAGCGTACTGCCGCAGTTCCGCGTTCCTTGCCATTTACCTTAACCTGCACCGAGTGCGTTCCCGGAAGAAAGCGCGGTGCTTCAGCAAAGTAATGGTTAAGATCCATGCTTAGACCACGTGACTGAATGATACCTGTATCAAACGTCACTTCCCTCGCCTGAAGGGAAGTTGAGTTCAATAACACCAGAGGTAACGTGCCGCAAAGGATCGCGCGGACACAAAGTGCAAGGCGGCTTTTTTTACACACCGTCATTTCCCTATTTATTTATTTAAATCCGTTGTAAAACTTGGTACTTCAACCCCATATCGACTGGCCGGGAAGAATTTCACTTTGTTATCGCTGCCCGAGGATTTATCTAACGTCGTGGTGAGCGTTTCCCCCGGCAGGATGTAGGTTTTCTTCAGCATGCCGACCGCGCCTGAAGGCTGGGTTAACACTTTTTGCGCCAGGCGAACGACGTATTTGCTCGGGTTATTAACCTTTAAGGAAGTTCCGCTTACGTTCCATTTCAGATCTTTCCAGGCATCGGTAACCACTTCCAGGGACTTAGGACGGATAAGCACAGGCAGATCCTGACGCAAGTTAATACCGATTTTTACTTTCTTATCAGTACCTTTCGGTGGAATGCCTTCAAAGGTCACGCGTTTGTAATGCTCGACGGTCAGAGGCTCTTTCGTCTGCAATATGAAACGGAGCTGCTGGGTTTGGCCCGGCTCCAGACGCACAACAGGTTGAGTCACAATCAGCTTCAACCCCTGGTCATCAGGAAGATCCACGACGCTGGTATAGAGAAGTGAAGGAAAACTATCGGTATTTTTGACGTTAATGGTTCCACTGTGCGTTGCTTCATCAATCACGAGCAGGCTGGTTTCAGGCACCATCCCCCCCGCATGCGCAGTAAATTGCACGGAGAATAACGCAGCAGTAATTAATGTGTTCAATAATACATTTTTAAAGCATGACATATGAGTAAATCCTTAGAAGCCTATTACACTACATTCCATGTTCATCGTGCTGTTAAAAAGAGAATAAATGCATGTTGCATTTATTCTCTGGATTTATTTAACACACGTTACTTGAAAAAGATTACAGGTACTTCAGGCTGAGGTTACTCATACCATGCAGCTTCTCTGTCGATTAACAGTTATTCAACAGATCACGTGTTTATGACCTAACGGGTTAACGGTTATAACAGACAAAGCAGCAGAATTATTTGTACCGTATTTCACTACGCCACGTTGCGTGATTCCGGAGTGCATGCTGCGTTATTCAGTAGACCTTCGACTCCCAGCGCTGCGGGCATCTATAGCAACGGTGAAAGTAACACAGAGAGGCAAATTCGTGGCAAGTAAAACCTTTTTCACGTGTTAATCCTTAACATATGCGAAAATTATGTTGGCGAAAATCTATCACGTTTATGCGACAGCCTTTACGACCGGTACCCATAATATTACTTTCATAAATATATGCAATTTAGCTTTATTAATAACTGAATTAAGGATTACTCATAAGATATATGGAGGCTATAAAATCAGAACTTTCAATGAAAAAAAAGGATTATAATATTCGCCTTATTAATGGCTTTTGATTTATTTATTTTATTTCAAGGTGTTTCGGCTTAAAACTTATCATCAAAATCTATAACTGTAGGGTAAATTTGGCGAAACCTTGAGGCATAAAAAAACCAGCCAGGTACAGGTAACTGGCTGGTTTATAAGAAACATGAATCTATTTGACGACGCGTAGCGCGGGACGTCCACCCCGTGGCGGCGGCGGATCGTCATCCGGATCGTTATCATCCGCATGGTCCGGCTTATCACCGTCGATAATGGACATCACCGTTTCACCTTCCGAATCAGAAGGTGACTCGTCATCATTGAGGCTGGCAACATCTTCATCGTAAGCCGTTTCCGGCTCGAACATGGTGCCCGCACCGTTTTCACGCGCATAGATAGCCAGTACGGCTGCCAGCGGCACCGAAACCACGCGCGGCACGCCGCCAAAACGCGCGTTGAAGCGCACTTCGTCGTTCGCCAGCTCCAGGTTGCCCACCGCGCGCGGCGCAATGTTCAACACTATTTGTCCGTCACGCGCATATTCCATTGGAACCTGCACGCCCGGCAACGTCACATCCACAACCAGGTGCGGCGTGAGCTGGTTATCCAGCAGCCATTCATAGAAGGCGCGCAGCAGATACGGACGGCGTGGGGTAAGTTGTGACATTTCCACAGTCATTAGCCTCGGCCGAGACGCATTTCACGTTCCGGTTCAGTTAAAGATGCCAGGAAGGAGTCGCGCTCAAATACGCGAGTCATGTAGCCTTTCAGCTCTTTCGCGCCAGGACCGCTGAACTCTACGCCCAGGGTTGGCAGACGCCACAGCAGCGGAGCCAGGTAGCAATCCACCAGGCTGAACTCGTCGCTCAGGAAGAAAGGCTTCTGGCCAAATACCGGCGCGATGGCCAGTAGCTCTTCACGCAGTTGTTTACGCGCAGCGTCCGCTTCTGAAGATGAACCGTTTACGATCACGTTCATCAGCGAATACCAGTCTTTCTCGATACGCTGCATGTACAGGCGGCTTTCACCACGTGCAACAGGGTAAACAGGCATCAATGGCGGATGCGGGAAACGCTCATCCAGGTATTCCATAATGATACGGGATTCCCACAGGGTCAGCTCGCGATCCACCAGCGTCGGTACGCTTTGGCTCGGGTTGAGATCGATCAGATCCTGAGGCGGGTTATCCTTTTCCACATGCTCGATCTCAAAACTGACACCCTTCTCGGCCAGCACGATACGAACCTGATGGCTATAAATGTCAGTAGGACCAGAAAACAGCGTCATTACCGAACGTTTGTTGGCAGCGACAGCCATGAAAACCTCCAGGTATATTCAGAATTTACTGCTACTGGCCCAGCGGGGCCAGCCAGATGAAATATCGCCCATCCCAGAGAAAACACATTGTTCAAGAATCGAACAAAAACCGAGTATTCACCGATATTTGGGCAGAAAATTGGATGATAGTTTACCAGATTTTGATGGGTTTGTGGTGAGGGGATTCTGGAAATGTGGAAAAAGAGAAGATATATGGAATAGTTTTGTGGATAACCTGCGCATTATCCATAAAAAAACCCGCCGAAGCGGGTTTTTCGCCAATCGTTCTGCGTAAGCAGAAAATGATTAACGTTTGGAGAACTGTGGACGACGACGTGCTTTACGCAGGCCGACTTTCTTACGTTCAACCTGACGAGCATCACGAGTAACGAAGCCAGCTTTACGCAGTTCGCCACGCAGGGACTCGTCGTACTCCATCAGAGCGCGGGTGATACCGTGACGGATCGCACCTGCCTGACCGGAGATACCACCACCTTTAACAGTGATGTACAGATCCAGTTTTTCTACCATATCAACCAGTTCCAGCGGCTGGCGAACTACCATGCGGGCAGTTTCACGACCGAAGTACTGTTCCAGAGAACGTTGGTTGATTACGATTTTACCGCTGCCCGGTTTGATGAACACGCGAGCTGCGGAACTTTTGCGGCGACCAGTGCCGTAGTATTGATTTTCAGCCATTGCCTATAATCCCGATTAGATGTCAAGAACTTGCGGTTGCTGTGCCGCGTGGTTGTGCTCATTGCCTGCGTAAACTTTCAGTTTACGGAACATAGCACGACCCAGCGGGCCTTTTGGCAGCATGCCTTTAACCGCGATTTCAATCACACGCTCAGGACGGCGAGCAATCATCTCTTCAAAGGTCGCTTCTTTGATACCACCGATGTGGCCGGTGTGATGGTAGTACATTTTGTCAGTACGCTTGTTGCCGGTAACAGCAACTTTGTCTGCGTTCAGAACGATGATGTAGTCACCAGTATCAACGTGCGGAGTGTATTCCGCTTTATGCTTACCGCGCAGGCGACGAGCCAGTTCAGTAGCCAGACGGCCCAGAGTTTTACCGGTCGCGTCAACAACATACCAGTCGCGTTGTACGGTTTCTGGTTTAGCTGTAAAAGTTTTCATTAAAAGCTTACCCAAATAAATAAGTTACACGTTGGTGAACACCCAAACGTTTAGTCAGTTGAGGTTCACACGACAAAGTCCGGCAAACCTACCCCTTCGAATAGCTAATGCCGACACATAGAAAGTTTCGGGAAAAAAACCTTCTCGTAACGTGGGGTCGCAAGATTATAGAGAAGTTGAGGTCAAAGATCGACCCTTAAATGTGATTTGGAATGGGTTTTTCGGGGGTGGACTGTGTGCGGTCTGGTGCCCTCCCCCTCAGTCCCTCTCCCACGGGGCTGAGGGTTCCCCAGAAAAATGAAAAGCACGATGAAGTGTGATCTACTGATTGCGCCAACAAAACAGAAGAGACCTCATCGTGCCTTTACATACAGTCTGCCAGAGAT
>NZ_JBGKEB010000025.1:0-56481 GCF_041399425.1 Enterobacter sp. KBR-315C3_2022 | reverse complement strand
TTACGTGTTCACTCAGAGACTTGGTATTCATTTTTCGTCCGAGGACGTTAAGAATCCATGTCACTTTGAGTGCCCACACAGATTGTCTGATAAATTGTTAAAGAGCAGTGCAACGCGGCTTTCGCTCACCGTTGCGAGGTCCCGTATAATACGTTTTCCTCATTCAGAGTCAAGCAATTATTTTCGCTTTTCTCCGTCGGTGTTCATCGCTGAACCCCGCTAACCCGGCGGCCTGTAAGCCGTTATTCCGTGTCAGTGGAGGCGCATTATAGGGAGTTCTCCGACGTTGACAACCCCTCTTTAAAAAAAAACGTTCAACTGTCTCTTTTTTGCTCAAAAGGGCCTTGCAACGCCAGTTTTTCGAGCGTTTCAAACCCATAACGCTGCAAAACGGGTAAAAGCTGCTCAGTTTCGGGAGTCAGCGCCATGCAAAACGCGATATTTGCATCTGATGATTTTGCATCAGGCGCTTCGTGCTCAAGCAGCCACGCCGTGCGACGCGCAATTGCCGCGCCGGAATCCACCAGACGCGTTCCCTCCGGCAGCACTTCTAACAGCTCGTCCTGCAATAAAGGGAAGTGCGTGCAGCCCAGCACGACCGTGTCCGGCGGCTCGGGCATTTTCAGCCACGGGCGCAGAATACGGCGCAGCTCGTCGAGCGATACCGTTTCGCCATGCAGCTTCGCTTCCGCCATTTGCACCAGCTCGGCCGAACCCAGCATGGCGATTTGGCATTCGTTGGCGAAACGGTCAATTAACTCGCGCGTATACGGGCGCTTTACCGTACCGCGCGTTGCCAGCAGGCCGACAATGCCGTTCGCCGTGAGGCGAGCCGCGGGTTTAATGGCAGGCACCACGCCAACAACTGGAAACTGGAATTTTTCGCGCAGGGCAGGAAGGGAAACCGTGCTCGCCGTGTTGCAGGCAATCACTGCCAGCGCGAGGGGATAGCGCTGTTGTACCGCGGTGACGATTTCAACCACGCGCTCAACAATAAACTCTTCGCTCTTCTCCCCATAAGGGAAAGCGACGTTATCGAAGGCGTAGATATAATGGAGATCCGGCAGGAGCTGCCGAACCTCATCGTAGACTGAAAGCCCACCGACGCCGGAATCAAACACCAGCACGGTGGGACGCGGATCAGAAGGTGTAGCTGCCAGACAAGGTGTATTCCCGTCCTGCAGTTTGATAGCCATAAACTGTCTCGTAATCTTTATCGAACAGGTTGGCTATTTTACCACGAACTGTGAGATGTGAGGTGACAGGATATGAAACGGCAGCATCCCACAGGCTTACGCCGCCCATTTTAACCTTTTGATAGGTGTTGAAGTCCGTATCGTAACGCGTGCCCAGGTAGTGATACGTCAGGCTCCAGTCGAAATCATAGATCTGCGTATCAAGCTGATACTTCACCTGCTGCTTCGCACGGCGGTCCAGAAGCGCATTGGTTGCCGCGTTGCGCGCATCCACATAATCGTAGCCAACGGTGTGCATCAGCGGACCGGTATCAAACGACGCCGTCGCTTCTATACCTTTAATGCGCGCTTTGCCGACGTTGTAATACTCCTGAAGGTTATTGTTGAAGTCGATCAGGTTATCAACGTCATTGCGATAACCCGATACGCGCCAGCTCACGCCCGCCGTCAGGCCTTCAAACGCGCCTTCCCACTGCTTGCTCTCTTCGGGATCGAGATGGTCGTTGCCATAGAAGCCGTAAAGTTGCCCCAGGTTCGGCGCTTTATAGGCCGTACCGTAAGAGGCAATAAAGCGATACCCCTCTACGAACTCCCATGCCGCGCTGCTCTGCCACGTTCCATGTTGACCGAACTGGGAGTTATCGTCGCTGCGAGCCGCCCCTTCCAGGGTGAAATCACCAAACTTTTGCAGCGCGGTCAGGTAGACGCCGGTATTACGGATGTCGTAGCCGTTTGAGACATAGCTTGTATTCGGTTCCGTGCTTTGCTTCTGCCAGTCAACGCCGGCCCCAACGTTGCCCTGCCCAACATCCACGGAGTTCGTCCACTGAAGGTTGTACTGTTTGATTTCATCCAGCGTGGCCGTTGAGTCGTAGCGTCCCAGATGCGGATCGTAGTTATAGTCTTTGCTGTGGCCATAGCTGGAGAGCAGCTGTGAGTGGAAGATGTCTTTGTTGAAGCGCAGCCCGGCGTCCCAGGTCTGGCTATACAGCTGGCGGGTGTCGACCAGCACATCGGGCGTAAACGAGCTGTAGTAGCCGTCGTAGGCTGTACGGTTGCTGTAGCCATAGCCGCGAACAAAGCCGCTCCACTGCTCCGAGAAGGCATGTTCCAGCGCGCCGTAGATCGTTTTATTCATAAAGCCGTCGCGATCGGGCTGGGCAAGGCCGCCGTTGTTGCCGTCTGCAACCACGTCAAAGCCTTTGGTATAGGTGTAATCACCGGCCAGCGTCACGCGCGTGCTGTCGCCAAGCGTTTGCTGGGTGCTGCCGCCGTAGTTCTGATAGCCATGCGATCCTACGCCCGCATTCAGCGTCGTACCGTCCTTTGCGCGCGTGGTGATAATGTTGACGACGCCGCCAATCGCATCCGAACCGTAAATGGCGGAGCGCGGGCCGCGAATGTATTCGATACGCTGCACCAGGGCGATCGGGAACTGGCTGAGGTCGGAAGAACCCGTAACGCCGGCCTGATTGAGGCGGATACCGTCGACCAGGATAAGCACGTGGCTGGAGTTAGTCCCGCGAATAAAAAGAGAGGAAAGCTGCCCCATTCCGCCGTTTTGCGCCGTATCAACGCCGGGCAGGCGACGCATTACATCCACGAGCGTTGTCGATTGCCAGCGGTCGATATCCTCACGCGTCACCACGGACGTTGGCGCAAGAACGGTATTAGCAGGCTGTTCAAAACGGTTTGCAGTCACCACCAGCGAGTCGGCGCTATCCTGCGCCCAGCCCGAAAATGCCGTGACGGACAGCGCCGTACACAGCGATACTTTTTTAATCATTGTTAAAGCATCCACAATATAAGAAGGATGCCGCAGGCCTCATCCATAGCACGCGATGATGAAACCAAATGCGACGTGATCCCGGCAGGTCTTCGGGCTAGGTGGCGTTTTGCGGATAAAAGACTTCCCGTTTTCACAGTGTCTGCATTGATTATCCCGCCAGTCTTTACCGCTGCGCGTCAGCTCCAGATTTACACTGGATTCCCTTTTCACTCTCAGGAGACCGGAAACAGAATGCTACAATTAGATACGGATAGATGTCCAGACAGCCATGAGCCATTAAATCTGGACATCGCCTGCACAATCCCTACAATCCCCGCGTAATTCTTTATCACTCAGGACGTATCATGACCCCCGAACACCTCCCGACAGAACAGTACGACGCACAGCTGGCAGAGAAAGTTGTCCGCCTGCAAAGTATGATGACGCCTTTCAACGCGCCCGTTCCCGAGGTGTTTCGTTCTCCGGTCAGCCACTACCGCATGCGCGCCGAATTTCGCATCTGGCACGACGGCGACGACCTGTACCACATCATTTTCGATCAGCAGACGAAGTCCCGCATCCGCGTGGACAGCTTCCCGGCGGCGAGCGAGCTGATTAACCAGCTCATGACGCTGACGATCGAAGGCGTGCGCAACAATCCCGTGCTGCGCCACAAGCTTTTCCAGATCGACTACCTGACCACGCAAAGCAACCAGGCCATCGTCTCCCTTCTTTATCATAAGGCGCTGAACGACGAGTGGCGCGAGCAGGCAGAAGCCCTGCGCGATGCGCTGCGCGCGCAGAACATCAACGTTCACCTGATTGGCCGCGCGACAAAAACCAAAATCATGCTGGATCAGGATTACGTCGATGAACGCCTGCCGGTGGCGGGTAAAGAGATGATTTATCGCCAGGTCGAGAACAGCTTCACCCAGCCAAACGCGGCGATGAACGTGCAGATGCTGGAGTGGGCGCTGAACGCCACGACAGGATCAACGGGCGATTTGCTGGAGCTGTACTGCGGCAACGGCAACTTCTCGCTGGCGCTGGCGCGTAACTTCGATCGCGTGTTGGCAACCGAAATCGCGAAGCCGTCCGTCGCCGCCGCGCAGTACAACATCGCGGCGAACCATATTGATAACGTGCAGATTATCCGCATGGCGGCAGAAGAGTTTACCCAGGCGATGAACGGCGTGCGTGAATTTAACCGCCTGCAGGGAATTGATTTGAAGAGCTACCGGTGTGAGACGATTTTTGTCGATCCGCCGCGCAGCGGCCTGGACAGCGAAACCGAGAAGATGGTGCAGGCGTACCCGCGTATTTTGTACATCTCCTGCAACCCGGAGACGCTGTGCAAGAATCTCGAAACACTAAGCCAGACGCATAAGGTTGAACGCCTGGCGCTGTTCGATCAGTTCCCGTATACGCACCATATGGAATGCGGCGTGTTGCTTACGGCAAAATAATCTGCTTTATGTAGGGCAGGTAAGCGAAGCGCCACCTGCCAATAAATGCCGGATGGCGCTTCGCTTATCCGGCCTACTACGTCAACACCCTTCTACTCCGGCAGCCGACCCTTGCGGCTGCGCATGCGCGAGCCAATCCAGAACACCAACACCACCGACAGCAGCGCAGGCAGGAAGTTAGAGCCAATATCCGGGTGTTCCGCACGCACCACGGTGCTAAACAGCAGCACGCCCAGAATAAAGCAGGCGGCGGCCAGCCCCGGCAACCCGACCGGCATGGTGCGGTTCAGGTAACGTTGATGCAGGCAATAGACCGTCAGCACCAGCGAGATAAGCGGGAAAATCGAGAAAGGGACGATTGAGCTGAAAATCGCTGCAAACGTGCCATTGATGGATAAGCCAGCGATCAATGCCAGCAACAACGTTCCTCTATCCTGACCTGACTGTTTCATTACTCACCTTCACTCTTCGGTTTGATGTGCCAACTTCTCTTGTTCACGGCGATACCAGTAATACGCGCCCTTGGAAATCATCCTCAGCTGCAGTACCAGCCGCTCTTCGAGTTGCTTACGCTGTTCAATACCCACGTCCAGCGCCTCGGCGCCGGCACTAAACACAATCGTCACCATGGCCTCGGCCTGCGCTTCGGTAAATGCGCGCGGCATGTGGTTTTCGAGTTCAAGATAGTCGGCAAGTTCCGCGATAAAGTGCTGAATTTCGCGCGCGACCGCCGCACGAAACGCGGACGACGTTCCCGAACGCTCACGCAGCAGCAGGCGGAACGCGTTGGGGTTGTTGCCGATAAATTCCATGAACGTTGAGACGGAGGTGCGGATCACGCTGCCGCCCTTCGCGATACGCTGACGCGCCTGGCGCATTAGCTGGCGCAGCATCAGCCCGCTCTCGTCGACCATGGTCAGGCCGAGCTCATCCACATCACGAAAGTGACGATAGAAGGACGTTGGCGCAATCCCGGCCTCGCGCGCAACTTCACGCAGGCTCAAGCTGGCAAAACTTCGCTCAGCGCTCAGCTGACTGAATGCGGCTTCCACCAGCGAACGCCGGGTTTTCTCTTTTTGTTGTGCTCTTACGCCCATCACGATAGTTGAATCCTTCCAAAGGCCTGCTGGCACTATACCAGAGAATAAAATTAATCTGTTTGCTCAGCTTTGTGAATGATTGTTTACGTGCGGTTTGTGCTCCACTGCCGGAAAAAAGCACAACGATAATTGGGTTACTTCTGCATTGATGTTATGATTCTGTTGCTTTTATGTATAAGAACAGGTAAGCCTTGCCATGCCACATTCCTACGATTACGACGCAATAGTTATTGGTTCCGGCCCCGGCGGCGAAGGCGCTGCCATGGGACTGGTGAAACAGGGAGCCCGGGTAGCGGTCATTGAGCGCTATCATAACGTTGGCGGCGGTTGCACCCACTGGGGCACCATCCCGTCCAAAGCCCTCCGCCACGCCGTTAGCCGCATCATTGAATTTAACCAGAACCCTCTTTACAGCGACCATTCACGACTTCTTCGCTCCTCCTTTGCCGATATCCTGAACCACGCAGACACCGTGATTAACCAGCAAACGCGGATGCGCCAGGGTTTCTACGAGCGTAACCACTGCGAAATTCTGCAGGGCAACGCCCATTTCGTAGACCAGCACACGCTGGCGCTGGAGTGTCATGACGGCACCGTTGAAACCTTAACGGCGGAAAAATTCGTCATCGCCTGCGGTTCGCGCCCTTATCACCCGGCGGACGTCGACTTTACGCACCCGCGCATCTACGACAGCGACTCCATCCTGAGCCTGCACCATGAGCCGCGCCACGTCATTATCTACGGCGCAGGGGTGATCGGCTGCGAATATGCGTCGATCTTCCGGGGTATGGAGGTCAAAGTCGATCTGATCAACACCCGCGATCGCCTGCTGGCGTTCCTCGATCAGGAAATGTCAGATTCTCTCTCCTACCACTTCTGGAACAGCGGCGTGGTCATTCGCCACAATGAAGAGTACGAGAAGATCGAAGGCTGCGACGACGGCGTGATCATGCACCTGAAGTCCGGCAAGAAGCTGAAAGCGGACTGCCTGCTCTACGCCAACGGCCGCACCGGCAACACCGATTCCCTGCAGCTGGAAAATCTGGGACTTGAAACCGACAGCCGCGGCCAGCTGAAGGTCAACAGCATGTACCAGACCGCGCTGCCGCACGTCTATGCGGTGGGCGACGTCATTGGCTATCCGAGCCTGGCGTCAGCGGCCTACGACCAGGGGCGCATCGCCGCGCAAGCGCTGGTGAAAGGGGAAGCAACGGCGCACCTGATCGAAGACATCCCGACGGGCATCTACACCATTCCTGAAATCAGCTCCGTGGGTAAAACCGAGCAGCAGCTGACGGCCATGAAGGTGCCTTACGAGGTCGGTCGCGCGCAGTTTAAACACCTGGCGCGGGCGCAAATCGTGGGAATGAGCGTGGGAACGCTGAAGATTTTGTTCCATCGCGAGACGAAAGAGATCCTCGGTATTCACTGCTTTGGTGAACGCGCCGCGGAAATCATTCATATCGGCCAGGCAATCATGGAGCAAAAAGGGGGTGGCAACACCATCGAGTACTTCGTTAACACCACCTTTAACTACCCGACCATGGCGGAAGCCTATCGGGTAGCGGCGCTCAACGGGTTAAACCGCCTGTTTTAACGCGCTGTCGAAATGGCCATCCATCGAACCCCGGATGGCCTCAGCCAGCTGCTCATAGCGGCTGCGAAGCGGCGACCCCGGACGATAAACCAGGCCAATGGTGCGGCGCGGTTCGGGCTTGATGCACGGCAGATAGACTACGCCATCGCGCTTGCGCTCGTTCGGCACGGCCAGCGCGGGCAGCAGCGTAATACCGCTTCCCGCCGCCACCATGTTGCGCAGCGTTTCCAGGCTGGTTGCGCGGAAGTGGGTATCTTCATCCGCACCCGCCTCAAAGCAAAAGCCCATCGCCTGATCGCGCAGGCAGTGCCCGTCTTCCAGCATCAGCAGCTTTTCACCGGCAAGATCGGCCATCGGCACGCGATCGCGGTTTGCCCACGGGTGATCTTCGTAGATCGCCAGCATCATCGGCTCGTCGAACAGCGGCACTTCGATAAAGGCTTCACTCTCTTTCACCAGCGCCAGAATGGCGCAGTCGAGCTTGCCGCTATCGAGCTGCGCCAGCAGCTGATGGGTTTGCGCTTCATGCAGGTACATTTCGAGCTTCGGGAAGGTCTGGTGCAGCATCGGGATAATCTGCGGCAGCAGGTACGGGCCAACGGTAGGGATCAGGCCAATATGCAGCGGGCCGGACATTGTCTCCCCCTGCTGGCTTGCCATTTCCTTGAGCACTTTGACCTCGCGCAGCACGGTGCGCGCCTGATCCACCAGCAGAAGACCGGCCTGAGTGAACAGTACCTTACGACTGGTGCGCTCCAGCAGCATCACGCCCAGCTCATCTTCCAGCTTGCGGATCTGGCCGCTCAGCGTCGGCTGGCTGACGTGGCAGGAATCTGCCGCACGGCGAAAATGACGGTGCTCGGCTAACGCCACCAGGTATTCAAGATCACGAATATTCATTATTCATCCTCCGTCGCCACGATAGTTCATGGCGATAGATAGCATAGCAACGAACGATTATCCCTATCAAGCATACTGTTGAATAATACACCACATAGACGAGGCGGCACGTGTTTGACCCTTGACGTCCCCGCACCGTCAGCGAGTTTCTCTCAAAACTCGAACAACTAAAGCCAACGTGAACTTTTGCGGACCCCGTGGTCCGCATTTTTTTTGCGTAAAAAAGCCCGGCTTAACGCCAGGCTTTGTTTGCTCCCGTGGGAGAGGGCCGGGGTGAGGGCACCAGCCCGTACTATTCAAACCAGTCGATTCTTCGCATCCGCAATCGCCTGCGCAACCTGCTTCGGCGACACGCCGCCTTTCGCCGCGCGCTTATCCAGGCAGGACTGCAGCGCCAGAATCGGATACACATCCTCTCCAATCACCGCGCTAAACTTCTGCAGATCGGCCAGCGGCAGATCTTCCAGCGGTTTCCCCTGACGAATGGCTTCCACTACCGCTTCACCCACAATATGGTGCGCTTCGCGGAACGGTACGCCTTTCGCCACCAGGTAATCCGCCAGCTCGGTGGAGTTGGCATAGCCCTGCTGCGCCGCTTCCTGGCAGCGCGGACGCTTCACCTGAATGCCGTCCAGCACCAGCGCGCCCATATGCAGACAGTCCAGCCAGGTGTCGAGCGCGTCGAACAGCCCCTCTTTGTCTTCCTGCATATCTTTGTTGTACGCCAGCGGCAGCCCTTTCAGGGTCATCATCATGCCGGTCAGCGCGCCCTGCACGCGGCCACACTTGCCGCGGATCAGCTCCAGCGCGTCCGGGTTTTTCTTCTGCGGCATCAGGGACGAGCCGGAGGTCACGCGGTCAGACAGCTCAACGAACCCGGCTTCACCGGAGTTGAAGAAGATCAGGTCTTCGGCAAAGCGCGACAGGTGAACCATACCGATTGAGGCATTCGAGAGCAGCTCCAGCACGTGGTCGCGGTCAGAGACGCTGTCCAGGCTGTTACGGGTGGCGGACGCAAAGCCCAGCCAGCCGGCCAGCTGCTCGCGGTCGATTTCATAAGCGGTACCGGCCAGCGCGCCGCTGCCCAGCGGGCTCACGTCCAGACGCTTCAGCGTATCCTGCAGGCGGCTTTCATCGCGCGCCAGCATTTCAACGTAGGCCAGGCACCAGTGGGCAAAGGTCACCGGCTGCGCACGCTGCAGGTGGGTATACCCCGGCATCACCGCGTCCTGGTTGTTTTGCGCGGTCTCCACCAGCGCGCTCTGCAGCTGACGGTTAGCCGCCAGCAGTTCGCCCACGGTCTCTTTACACCACAGCTTGAGATCGGTCGCGACCTGATCGTTACGGCTGCGGCCGGTGTGCAGCTTTTTACCCAGCTGGCCGACTTTGTCGATCAGCTTGCCTTCCACCCAGCTGTGAATATCTTCGGCATCGCTCTGCTGGATTTGCTGCGGGTCCAGACGCACCTCTTCCAGCAGGTTGTTCAGCGCCTCTTCCAGCTGCAGCTGTTCGTCTGCGGTCAATACGCCAACGGTGACCAGCGCTTTGGACCAGGCCACAGAGCCGACGATATCCTGCTCGGCCAGGCGGTAGTCGAAGCGCAACGAGTCGTTGAACTGTTTGAACCGCCGATCCGCTGCCTGTGTAAAACGCCCACCCCAAAGTGCCATAACATGCTTCCTTTATTCGTTAGTTGCGCCGGGTGGCGCTTCGCTTACCCGGCCTACGGTCATTCAATAAATACTTACGCTAAAATACGGGTGCCGATCGGCGTGCCGTTAAACAGCGCCGGGAGCTGCTCCGCGTGACGCCAGGAGGCGATATCCACCGGGCGGCCGAGCGTGCGCGCCGCGTCCAGCGCCGCGTTCACCTTGACGATCATGCCGTCGGTGATGATGCCCTGGTCGATCAGCTGCTCGGCTTTCGCCGCGGTCATTTCCGCGATGCGCTGGCCTTTGCCGTCCAGAATGCCGCTCACGTCGGAGAGCAGGATCAGGTCCGCGCCCAGCGTCGCCGCCAGCGCGGTGGCCGCCTGGTCCGCGTTAACGTTCATCAGCTCGCCCTCTTCGGTCACGCCGATAGAGCTGACCACCGGCAGAAATCCGCCTTCCAGCAGGGTGTTAATCAGCGTAGGCGAACCCGGCTGCGCCAGTCCAACGTGGCCGAGCGCTTCGTCGAGCTGGGTCACTTTTACGCTGTCGCCGTCGCCCAGATAGAGGCCCACGGACGCGATGCGGTGTTTCTTCGCCCACGCCAGCAGCGTTTTGTTCGCCGTCCCCGCCAGCGCGCCGGTAATGATGTCGATCTGGTCGGCAGGCGTCACGCGCAGGCCGTTCTTCTTCGTCACCGGCAGGTTGAGCCCTTTCATCAGCTCATCCACCACGCAGCCGCCGCCGTGAACAATCACCAGCGGGCGCTGGTGCGATTCGCGGTAGTTCACCAGCGCGGTAAACAGACGCTCCAGCGCTTCTTCGCTGTCCAGCAGTACGCCGCCGAGTTTGATAATTAATGGGTTCATCATCACACCTTAAATAAGAGCCTGCGTTTCAGGGAAGCCGAAACGAATGTTTGCACACTGCATTGCCTGCGCGGCAGCGCCTTTGAGTAAGTTATCTTCCGCGGCGACCACGATCAGGTGCTCATCCTGCACGGCAAAGCCGATGTCGCAGAACGGCAGGCCGACCACGTTTTTCAGCGCGGGAACGCCTTTGTCATACAGACGCACCAGCGGTTTGTCCGCATACGCCTGCGTAAACGCCTCGCCAACCTGCTCTTTGGTCACGCCCGGCTTCAGGCGGCAGGTGATGGTTTCGAGGATGCCGCGCGGGAAGCTGCCCAGGTGCGGCGTAAAGATCACGTTCGCGCCCAGATGGGTGGTGATTTCAGGATGATGGCGGTGGTTGAACACGCCGTACGGCTGAAGGCTGACTTCGCAGAAGCTGTTAGCGATCGCGGCCTTACGCCCCGCGCCGCTGACGCCGCTCGTGGCGTTGATCACTGGCCACTGGCTCAGATCCAGCAGGCCCGCGTCGATCAGCGGCTTCAGGGAAAGCTGCGCCGCCGTCGGGTAGCATCCCGGCACGGCAATCAGGTTCGCTTCTTTCAGTTTATCTGTGCTCCACTCCGCCAGCCCGTACACCGCCTGCTCAAGCAGATCCGGGTGCTGATGGGTGAAACCGTAATATTTTTCGTAGAACGCGCCGTCGTTAACGCGGAACGCGCCGGAGAGGTCGAACACCACGCAGCCAGCGGCCAGAAACTGCGGTGCCAGATCGTGGCTGACCTCATGCGCGGTGGCTAAAAACACCACGTCGACGCCGTCGGTAAACGCGCTGATGTCGGACATCGGCTGCAGCGGCAGGTCAACAATGCCCCTGAGCTGCGGATGCAAATCGGAAATTAACTTTCCGGCATCATTGCTTTGCGCTGACACGGTCAAAGCGGTTATGGTCATATGTGGGTGGCGATTCACGTAGCTTACAAGCTCTGCGCCCGCATAACCGCTAGCGCCTACAATCAGCGTATTCAACATCGGGTTCCTTTATGCTCAACGTTAATGTATTTTTATTCACATTTATTGCATGAATATTGATACTATCACGACCTAAGGTGTGTCAACAATGAAAATGAATTTACCGCCATTTATCGAGATCTACCGCGCCCTGATTGCCACACCCTCCATCAGCGCAACCGAAGAATCGCTGGATCAGAGCAATGAGTCTTTAATCACTCTGCTGGCGGGCTGGTTTAGCGATCTTGGATTTAACGTTGAGGTTCAGCCCGTTCCCGGCACGCGCCGCAAATTTAACCTGCTCGCCAGTACCGGAAGCGGCGCGGGCGGCCTGCTGCTGGCCGGTCATACCGACACCGTACCGTTTGACGATGGCCGCTGGACGCGCGACCCGTTCACCCTGACCGAGCACGACAACAAGCTCTACGGCCTGGGCACCGCGGACATGAAAGGCTTCTTCGCCTTTATCCTCGACGCGCTGCGTGACGTGGACGTGACAAAACTGAAAAAGCCGCTCTACATTCTGGCGACCGCCGACGAAGAGACCAGCATGGCGGGCGCGCGCTACTTCTCTGAAAACACCGCGATTCGCCCGGACTGCGCCATCATCGGTGAGCCAACCTCGCTGCAGCCGATCCGCGCCCACAAAGGCCACATTTCCACGGCGGTGCGCGTGCTGGGCCAGTCCGGCCACTCCAGCGATCCGGCGCGCGGCGTCAACGCCATCGAGCTGATGCACGACGCCATCGGCCGCATCATGCAGCTGCGCGACGACCTGAAAGAGCGCTATCACTACGAGGCGTTCACCGTGCCGTATCCGACGCTGAACCTCGGCAGCCTGCACGGCGGCGATGCGTCCAACCGCATCTGCGCCTGCTGCGAGCTGCATATGGATATTCGCCCGCTGCCGGGCATGACGCTGAGCGATCTTGACGGCCTGCTGAACGAGGCGCTTGCGCCAGTGAGCGAGCGCTGGCCGGGGCGTTTAACCGTATCCGAGCTGCATCCGCCGATTCCGGGCTACGAATGCCCGCCGGATCACCAGCTGGTTGCGGTGGTGGAGAAACTGCTTGGGGAGAAAACCGACGTGGTGAACTACTGCACCGAAGCGCCGTTCATCCAGACCCTGTGTCCGACGCTGGTGCTTGGCCCGGGTTCGATTAACCAGGCCCACCAGCCGGATGAGTATCTGGAAACCCGGTTCATCAAGCCAACGCGCGAGCTGATAACCCAGGTTGTGCATCACTTCTGCTGGCATTAACGCGCACAGCGCTCCCTCCCTCTGACGAGAGAGGGAGCGCCTGTTGGGCATTAGAGCTGAACAACCACCTCGTTGCCCTCGGCGTTCACGACCACGCCCCATTCGCTTCCCGCCTGCGATCCGCCCTGCACGCCCGCGACCTTCTGCACGTTGCGTAAGCAAATCGACCAGCTTCGCGCGTCGCCCTCGCCCCTGATCGTCACCGTATCGCCGCGGCGGGTAGCCGTCAGGGTAAAGATGACGGAGCCGTCGGCCGCAGGCACTTCGCTGACCGCCGTCGCGCCGTCGTGAAGGCTAAACAGCTGGAACGCCGTGCCCTCGTGCCACGCATAGTCCGGCTTCCGATCGTTACTACCGAGCGCCAGCAGGGTGTTGTCGCGCACGTAGACCGGCAGGCTTCGGAAGTCGTGATGCTGTTTATGCCAGCGGCTGCCCTGGATCTCGTCGTTGTGCCACAGGTGCGTCCAGCGGCCTTCCGGCAGGTAGAACTGCACGTCGCCCGCTTCCGAAAACACCGGCGCGACCATCACCGCATCCCCGAGCATGTACTGGCGGTCGAGATAGTCGCACGCCGGATCGTCCGGGAACTCGAGCATCATCGCGCGCAGCATCGGCGTGCCGCACTCGCGGGCCAGCGCCGCCTGACGATACAGGTACGGCATCATCCGGCACTTCAACTGGGTGAAGTGGCGCACCACGTCGCAGGACTCGTCGTCGTACGCCCACGGCACGCGGTAGGATTTGCTGCCGTGCAGGCGGCTGTGGCTGGAGAGCAGCCCGAACGCGCACCAGCGTTTATAGACGTGCGCCGGAGCGGTGTTCTCGAACCCGCCGATGTCGTGGCTCCAGAAGCCAAAGCCGGACAGGCCGATCGACAGCCCGCCGCGCAGGCTTTCCGCCATCGATTCGTAGTTGGCGTAGCAGTCGCCGCCCCAGTGCACCGGGAACTGCTGCGCGCCGACGGAGGCGGAGCGGGCAAACAGCACGGCTTCTTCTTCGCCCACCGTCTCTTTCAGCACGTTCCACACCAGTTCGTTGTAGATGTAGGCATAATGGTTATGCATTTTCTGCGGATCGGAGCCGTCGAACCACTGAACGTCGGTCGGGATACGCTCGCCGAAGTCGGTTTTAAAGCAGTCGACGCCGATGTCGACCAGACCCTTGAGCTTATCGGCGTACCACCGGCACGCGTCCGGGTTGGTGAAATCGTAAATCGCCAGCCCCGGCTGCCATTTGTCCCACTGCCACAGGGAACCGTCCGGGCGCTTGAGCAGGTAGCCTTTCTCTTTTAGCTCCTTGAATATCGGCGACTTCTGGCCGATGTACGGGTTGATCCACACGCAGACCTTGAGCCCTTTCTCCTTCAGGCGGCGGATCATCCCTTCCGGATCCGGGAAGGTCACCGGGTCCCACTCGAAGTCGCACCACTGGAAGGCCTTCATCCAGAAGCAGTCGAAGTGGAAGACGTGCAGCGGCAGGTCGCGCTCGGCCATGCCGTCGATAAAGCTGTTTACCGTCGCTTCGTCGTAGTTGGTGGTGAACGAGGTGGTGAGCCACAGGCCGAACGACCATGCGGGCGGCAGCGCCGGACGGCCGGTGAACTGCGTATAGCGGTTAAGCACCTCTTTCGGCGTCGGGCCGTCGATCACAAAATACTCGAGGTACTCGCCCTCCACGCTGAACTGCACCTTGGAGACCTTTTCGGAACCCACCTCAAACGAGACGTTTTCCGGATGATTCACCAGCACGCCGTAGCCGCGGTTGGTGAGGTAGAACGGGATATTTTTGTAGGACTGCTCGGTGCTGGTGCCGCCGTCGCGGTTCCAGGTTTCGACCGTCTGGCCGTTGCGCACCAGCGCGGTGAAGCGCTCGCCCAGGCCGTAGACCGTTTCCCCCACGCCCAAATCGAGGCGCTCGAACATATAGTTGCGATCGCTGTTGCCGTCCTGCACGTAGCCGTTGTTTTTCAGCTGGCTGCCGGTGATGCGCTGGCCGTTGCGCAGGAAGTCCAGCGCCCAGAACTCGCCCTTCGTGACGCGCACGCTGACGCTGCCGCTTTTCAGCTCGGCAAACTCGTCGTTGTTTTCAATCTCGACCTTCACGTCTTTCAGCACGTTCAGCGGGTAGTGCGGGCCGTTGTCCAGCGCGCCCTGGAAGTGCTCGATGCGCACCCCGACAATCCCCTCCTGCGGGGCAAACAGACGAACCGTGAACATCAATGTGTCGAGCTGCCAGGTGCGCTCGCGCACGTCGCGCGGGGCGACGTAGACCACGAGGTCATTGCCCTGCTGCTCCACGTCGAACACCTGCACCGGGTACGTCACGTTCAGGCCCGGTTGAATGAGCCAGTTTCCGTCACTGATTTTCATACTTTCGTCCTCTTAGTTCTGTAATTCTTTGCTGCCCGGCAGCGGGTCAAATTCCTGCTGGTTGCGGCGCGCGCCCTGCGCCAGCTCGCGCATGATCTTCACCAGGAACGGCGTTTTCAGCGTGTAGTAGCGCTTGGCGATGATGGCGCTCAGCACGTAGCAGACCGCCGGGGCCAGGGTAAACAGGCCGACAATAATGCTGATGGTGGCGCTGTTCTGGGTTTTAGCCGCGGCGTCGTAGCCGCCGCCCGCCAGCATCCAGCCGATCATCGCGCCGCCCAGCGCCAGCCCGAGCTTCAGCACGAACAGCGTGCCCGCGAAGCTGATGCCGGTGAGGCGTTTGCCGTTGGTCCATTCGCCGTAGTCGACGGTATCGGACATCATCACCCACTGGATGGGCGTCACCAGCTGGTGCAGCACGCCAATCACGAAGATGAAGGCGAACATCACCACGGTGGCATGCATCGGCACGAAGAACATCGCGACGCTCACCACCGCCAGCGCGGCGTTGGTCCACCAGAAGATGCTCACCTTGCACTTCCAGTCGGTGAGCGGTTTCGCCAGCGCGGAGCCGATCAGGTTGCCGACGCAGTAGGTGGTGAGGAACGCGACGAACACTTCCGGCGAGCCCATGATCCAGGTGCAGTAGTACATCATCGCGCCGCCACGCACGCAGACGGCGAGGATGTTGAGGATGGTGAGCACGCCGACGATGCACCACTGGTCGTTTTGCCAGATGTCGCGCAGGTCTTCGCGCATGGAGGTGGTAGCAGGCGGCACCTGAATGCGCTCTTTGGTGGTGAAGAAGCAGAACGCCAGCATCAGGAACGCGATGACCGACAGCACGGCAATGCCGCCCTGGAAGCCGAAGGCTTTGTCTTCCCCGCCAATCAGCTTGACCAGCGGCATCATCAGCACCGTCGAGAGCATGCCGCCCGCCGTCGCCAGCACGAAGCGCCAGGACTGAAGGGAGATGCGCTGCGTCGGGTCGTTGGTGATGACGCCGCCCAGCGCGCAGTAAGGGATGTTGACCACGGTATAGAGCAGGGTCAGCAGGGTGTAGGTGACGGCGGCGTAAATCAGCTTGCCGTTATGGCTGAGGTCAGGCGTGGTATACGCCAGCACGCAGACGATACCGAACGGAATCGCGCCGAACAGTATCCACGGGCGGAACTTGCCCCAGCGGCTGCGGGTGCGGTCGGCAATCAGGCCCATGCACGGGTCGGAGATCGCATCCAGCGCGCGCGCCAGCAGAAACATGGTGCCGACGAATCCGGCGGGAATACCGAAGATATCGGTGTAGAAAAACATCATGTACAACATGACGTTATCAAAAATGATGTGGCTAGCGGCATCGCCCATGCCATAGCCAATCTTCTCTTTAACGGACAGTACTTCGCTCATATTTTATATATCCTTCACGCTGTAGGAGGCGCTGAGACCGGTGACTGTGTTTTTAAACCATTGTTTCACGAGCGGGTATTGCGTTTTATGGTTATTAAATTACGTTTCTTGTTTTTTGTGATCGCGGTAAAGGTGGGCTGGCATCAAAAGCTAACCTGAGGATTTTCTTAGGAATTAACTGAAACAGGTGGGTCAAGGTCAAAAGAGACGTGAAAAAAGCGTGCCGGGGTATGTGGTAAATGCCTGAAAGTAGCTATAATGCGCCCCGCCTCCATGTAGCAATCGAGGCGCGGAAGATCGTCATCTCCGGTGAGGTGGCTGGACTTCAAATCCAGTTGGGGACGCCAGCGTTCCCGGGCAGGTTCGACTCCTGTGATCTTCCGCCAAAGTTGCTCCGCCACCATTTGAAAAGGTCTAAAATCCTTTATTTTCAATATACATAGAAAATCACTCATCCGTAACCATCCGACAACTTCTCCCTGAATCCATGAAAATATCTATAGTTATGTGTATAGATTTTTTATATATATTTTTGGCTTATACACATGGCACTAACAGATATACAAATTAAACGAGCAAAGCCATGAAACAAGCCATTTACATTGAACGATGGCAAGGCCTGTCATTGCTTATCAATCCCGACGGCTCGAAAGGCTGGCGTTTCCGTTTCCGCTTTGCCGGGAAAGCGCGGTTAATGTCATTTGGTAGCTACGATTTGGTAAGCCTTGCAGAAGCCCGTGAGAAGCGTGACACCGCCCGTAAGCAAGTTGCTAATGGCATTGACCCGGTAGAGGAACGCAAAGCATTCAAACTCGCTCAAAAGCTATCAACAGAAAACTCTTTCGAATCAGTAAGCCGTGAGTGGCATTCCACTAGAGCCGATCGTTGGACGGTTGCTTATCGAGAGGAAATCATCAAAACATTTGAGCAGGATGTTTTCCCTTTCATTGGTAAACGACCAATAGGTGAGATTAAGCCAATAGTGTTGCTTGAAGTGCTGCGACGCATTGAAAAACGTGGAGCACTGGAAAAAACACGTAAAGTACGCCAGCGATGCGTTGAAGTGTTTCGCTACGCAATCATAACTGGTCGTGCAGAGTATAACCCAGCCCCCGATCTGGCTGTAGCTCTGTTCGTTCCCCAAAAAAACATCACCCGTATTTATTTGCCGAAGAATTACAAGATTTTATTCGCGATTTAGAAGCGTACACAGGTAGCATCATAACTTAAAATGCAACAAAAATAATTATGCTAACAGGTGTAAGAACTCAGGAAATGCGTTTTGCGACTTGGGATGAAGTTGATTTAGAAAAAGATGTATGGGAAATACCGGCATAAAGAATGAAAATGCGTAGGCAACATATTGTGCCTCTTTCTACTCAGGCAATTGATCTTTTCAAACAACTTAAGCCTATTACAAATTGCTATCCATTTATTTTCATAGGTAGAAATAATCGTAAAAAGCCTATTTCAAAAGAGAGTGTAACTCAAGTAATTGAGTTATTGGGAGATAAAGGGCGCGCTACAGGCCATGGATTCAGGCATACTATGTCTACAGTTTTACACGAAAACGGCTTTGATACTGCTTGTATTGAAATGCAGTTGGCACATGCTGATAAAAATCACATTCGTGGTACATACAACCATGCCTTATATATATCGCAACGCAGAGAAATGATGCAATGGTATGCTGATTTACTTTATCCAAACTATGGGGCTGATTAAAAATCAGCCCCATAGTTCTATTTGATAACTTCAATCTTAGAAGTTTTTATAGCATGTTCTAAAACTTCACTCTCTCCACGAGTTGCTTCACCTATAATATTCACAACTTTCCTCGCCCTAGTAACTGAAACATACATTCTATTGTGTGCGATATAGTTTTGATACATTTTTGTTGCGGTTGATGTTGCTTTAGCAATATCAGGAATTCGTCCTTTATCCACACCAACTAATATGACAGCATCAAATTCTAAGCCACCAACAAAGTCAGCCATCGTAAGAATATAAAGGCTTCCTTTATCAGCAAGGTTTACTGATGATAAATCTCCACGCTTCGTAATTTCAATAATCCTTTTTTTATTATCGTTAACGTATGAAACACCTTCACTGTAGGTAAATCTATCGAAAAATATTATTGCTACCTGATGTTTTCTGGCACCAAGTTTATCTCTTATAGTATCTGCAAGTTCAAAAGCCTTACTATATATATTTGATGAGGAGTCAATCAAATAGTACTTAGGATGTTCGTCATCAAATTGGTCGCTATATATATATATGGAGCTTCAGATATAGGATTATCAAAATTGGTAAATATATTAGCACCATGTGAAGTAATTGAGAAGGCCAAATCAGTAATTAGAGGAGAGGATCTAAATACAGCATTAAGTTTTACTTCTTCAGTTTCGTTCTTTATTCCTACCGAATTATTAAAATCAACATCATTCCAAGCTATATCTCCAAGCGCTTGTGCTAAATCAATAGCATAAGATATAGGAGACAAACTACTATCCTTCGTTAAATAATGTACAAGTGACAATTCATTCATGTTAAACAGATGAACTTCGTCAATAAAAATTGCATCAAACCCATCGTTTTTACGCCGCCTACGCCAAATAGGTGAATCCAGTTTCGAAAGGGCTGAAATAGCCACATCATCAACATCAAACTGGGAAAGATTATTTAATATCTCTGAATACTTGTTAAAAACATCGAATATAAAGCTTCTATCATTATTATTTTGGATAGGTAAGCCATAGGAAGGACGTTTAACATCTTTGTAGCTGTCGAGGTTTTCATCGGAGCGACCTTTGATAACCACACTTATCTCATGCCTAAGCATGTCAGCTATGTGAAACTCATCTTCATCGCAAATAAACTTATAAAGCTCAGGACTTATAAAACCTTTCTTTTCTTCTAAAGTACTTTTCTCGTCTGATACTAATTCTACAAGATGTAGTAGCTGGATGTTTTTAGATTCAAAAGTATCTTCATCCAACAATTCAGTCTCATGTATATCCTGTTTTAAAAACTCAGTACATACATCTTGTAAGGTTTTTATCTCAACTTGGTCTAAAAGATTCTCATCATAATCTTCAACACTGCCACTTAAAACTTCAAAAAAATAATGGACATTATTTACCATCTCCGTACTCGGAGCAATAAACAGAAACTTAACTTTCTTCCCTTGTCTATTAACTTCATTTAACCAATAAAGTATTTTAAGCACCATACATATTGTTTTACCAGACCCTGCAGGCCCCTCAATTCTAGCGGGTTCATTATATACAGTCTTTATAAATGTAAGCTGTTTTGATGATAGTTTTTTGAAGGGATCTGAAAATCCTAAAATACTAGAGGTGTCGATCTTCTCCTCAGTTAAATCTGCAGTTATAAAAGATGCCTGAAGATGTATTTCTTCATTTTTATTCTTTTGATATGACTCATGGGAGAACAATATCTCAATAGATTTATTAAAATTAGTTGAAGGATATTCTTCTTTTGTTCCATCGCCTCCATTTGTACCAAATCTATAGGCGAGCAAATGTTTCCCAGGAAATCTTCGTGACATTCTTTTTTCGCTAGGTTGTCGCTCTAGTGTAATTCGATAAGGTGCTCCGGAGTTCATTGGGAAAGGAAAAACAATTGCTTTACTTGAACTTGGTGGGATGTATTCATTATTATTGAAGTTTAAGTTGCCCCAATATTTCACACAAAAACGTAGTGTTTTTTGAACGGCTGCCACAATTAAACTGTGATTTACAATACTAAAATCCAAACATTCAAGATCTATTGTTAGCGTATTTTTTTCAGATGAAAACTTTTCTTCTGAAGTAACAAGAACATAACCATTCTTGGACTCCACCATTTCTAAACCAAGATTTTCAGCAGATTCTTTATTTCCTTCACCTAAAAAAATTGAAACTAAATCTTGTGCGCGCTCAAAATCGTAACTTTGCAGTTCCCTATTAGATATAATAGCTTTCACTGCATCTTCAGTCATCCCTAAATAATCAACGCTTTTCATAAACATCCTTTATAATCGAGAGTGTATCAGAATTAATATCTTCAGTACCGATTCTGCTATAAAATTGCGAAAACCTTTGAAGCAAACGTTCCGTATACGGTGAATTTAGTGTTGAAAAAAATTTAGCTTCTTCAGACTCTTTAATATGCAAATTCTTATAGAGCGTGTTCTTACTTCTATTATATTTTTGAAAGTATAATATTTTATCTATATCCACAATAACTTGCATGGATAAAGTAATTGGCTCACCTAAATCAATTATATAGGCTTCAGATGTATCTCCCATAAGCCCTTCGATGAAATAGACATTTGCTTTCGAGTGATTGAATAAAGATTCTAGATATTTCTTTTCATTCTCAAGAACAGATTTAACGCCACACTTTATTTTTTTATTTTCTAAGAAGCTAGAAAACTGTTCAATTTTATCTTGCTCTGTTTTTTTTATTTTCTTTTCGGTTAAAATCCTTATAACCTCATCAGACTTGAACACCCTGAAGGATTCGTAACTTAGACCATATTTAACAAGAAGGGCATCGAGCTGTTGTATTACATCAGATTTTGATTTTTCGATAATATCATCATCACCATATAGAGTCATCCAGTCGAGAAATCTATAAACAGGTAAGCAAACAATTTTATTAAGTTTCCTGTGTTCAAGATCACATCTTGCAGTAATTATTATACCCATACATGGATTACCAGCAGATGTTTCAAGACCAGAAAATACCGAGCCTTGGGTGAACTCTCCTTTACCATATAGGGAAACCGTCTCACGCATATACTATCCTCAAGATTCTAGTCAACACTTTGTTACACAATCCAATAAATTAAGATAATCCTTAACTACATTTCAACCACCAATTATGGGAATTTCGAGCTTAATTCATGTACCTTGCGCGCAATGCTCTCCCCGCCACGCCTGCCAGCTTAAGGGGCGCTTTTAATGCAGGTGCATGACCGGCCTCAGGGCACGCCAGTGCTGGTGCTGGCAGGGGATTGCAGGACGATTACAAACGGACGAAAGCCAAACTCATTGAGATTGAGGACGCGCTTATAGCGATCCAAACTCAGCATCTTGGAAAGCGCCTCGCAAAATCAAATACAAACCACCTAGCTTAGCGGTTGTTTCTGGCATACTACACCCTTAAAGCGTTAAACGTAGAGGATGTGGAGGCGACATGGCAGATAAAGGCGTAATCCAATCTCCGGCATGGGAATTTATTATGTTTGCCAGCGGCGACGGAAGAGTGCGTGTCGAATGTCGCTTCGAATCAGACACCCTCTGGTTATCTCAAGCAGCAATGGCCGAACTGTACGGTAAAGATGTTCGCACCATTAACGAGCATCTTATGAATATAATTTCCGATGGCGAAATCGATCAACACTCAACTTTCCGGAAATTCCGGATAGTTCGCCAGGAAGGAAAACGTCAGGTTTCCAGAGAGATCGAGCACTACAATCTTGAAGCAATACTTGCCGTCGGCTACCGTGTCCGCTCGCCTCGCGGCGTCCAGTTCCGCCAGTGGGCCACCCAAACGCTACGGGAATATCTTGTCAAAGGCTTCGTTATGGACGACGAACGCCTAAAAAATCCGCCTGTCGGATCGTCCGCCGTTCCCGACTATTTTGATGAAATGCTGGAACGCATTCGCGATATAAGGGCCAGCGAACGCCGGGTCTATCTCCGCGTGAGGGAGATTTTTGCACTCGCCGCCGACTATCAGCCATCGCTCAAAGAAACCACACAATTCTTCCAGACCATCCAGAATAAACTGCATTTTGCCTGCACGGGCTACACCGCTGCGGAGTTGATTCACCACCGCGCAGATGCCAGCCAACCGCACATGGGGCTGACGAGCTACAAAGGTGAAGAAGTTCATAAAAGCGATGTTACCACCGCAAAAAACTATCTTTCTCAGGATGAAGTCAGCGAGCTTAATCGCGTCGTGAATATGTGGCTCGATTTTGCCGAAGATCAGGCCAAACGCCGCAAGCAGGTATTTTTACGAGACTGGCAAACCAAACTCGATCAGTTCCTGCAATTTAACGATCGGGACGTTTTAGAAGGGGCTGGTAAAATCAGCAAGAAAGCGGCTGATGAAAAGGCATGCTCAGAATACATTGAGTTTGAAAAAAAGCAGCGCCTGCTGAAAGAAGCCGAAGGTGAGAAAGATATCATCGGCTTAGTAAAATGGGATAAGCAGGCTAAGCGCTAATCCCGGAGCTTCATATGCAACAACGGAAACGCATTCCCCTGCCCGTCCAGCTCGGAGCGCCCAACCTGCGCAAACCCCATATGGCGATAAAACGCGACGCCCTGCGGGTTTTGCTCATTGACGTCCACCTCGTTCGCACCGCACTGCTCAACCGCGTTGTTCAGCAGGCATTTCCCCACGCCTTTTCCCCGACTGGCGTCATCAACAAACAGCATCTCAATCCGGTTTTCATCCACGCCTAAAAAGCCGTGAATGTTTCCCGCCCCATCGCGGGCGATTACAACCCTGAGGTTGGGCAAATAGGCGTTGAGCAACGGCGGGCGCAGCGCCGCAATATCGCTTTCCTGCAGGAAATGGTGAGTCGCACGAACGGCGGATTCCCAGATCGCGACGAGACGTTCAAACTGTTCAGGCACTGCGATTTCAATTTTCATGCGGGGATCATCTTCGGCTTGCCGCGATAAATCAACCACTTCTCCGCAGCCTCGCACTTAACTTTCATCCCCTCCGTGTCGCTCTTAATCGATATCGACACGGAGCGCCCCGATGAAAAAACTTACCCTACTGCTGTTAACCGCATGGATGCTGACCGGCTGCGCCGCCATCGTCGGCAGCAATGAAGAAACCGTCACCATCAGCAGCACGCCGGACAACGTCCCGTTTGCGGTTATCGACCGCACCGGCGCCATCACCGCCACCGGCGTCACGCCGCAAACCGTCACGCTGAAGAAATCCGACGGCAGCTATTTCGGCAAGCGCGAGTACTCGCTCACGCTCAGGCAGCCGGGCTATTACTCCGCCAGCACGCCGCTGACGTACCGCTTTAGCCACTGGTACACCATGGGGAACGTGATCTTCCTGGGCGTGCCGGGCTGGCTGATCGTCGATCCGTTCTTCGGCGGTATGTATACGCTGAAGGAGGATAAGGTCCACGTCATCCTGCGTCCCTGCCCGCGCGGACCGTTTAGCGACATGTGCAGCTAGCGCGCTACTGCTTTACCCACACCAGCTGATCGACGCGGAAGCCCAGCCCGCGCGCGGTGTTCAGGTAGTCCTGCTTCACCGCGTCCGGAATGGTTGGCGTACGCGACAGGATCCACAGGTAGTCGCGGTTCGGGCCGCTTACCAGCGCGTACTGGTATTTGTCGTCCAGCTTGATGACGTTATAGCCGCCGTAGAACGGCCCGAAGAATGACACCTTCAGCGCGGCGGTGGTTGGCTCGCCGGTAAAGTAGGCTTTCCCCTCGCTCTCGCTCCACTTATTTTTCTTCGGATCGAAGCCGCGGTTTAGCACACTAATGCCCCCGTCGCTGCGCTTGCCGTAGGTGGCGGTGACCTGCTCCAGCCCGCGCTCGAAGCGGTTTTCCAGACGGGCAACTTCATACCATTTGCCCAGATAGCGGCTGGCATCAAAGCCGGTGATGGGCTGCACGCCTTTCGGCGGCGTCGGGGATTTACAGGCAACCAGCGTCAGCGCAATAGCGACCCCGGTCACAACAGGCCATAGTTTCATGAGAGCTCCTTTCACTGTCGTTTGGTTTTTTAGTGTAGTGCACCCGGCAGAGGCTTCATTCGGGCGGCAAGAATTCGTAGTATATTGAGATTATTCCTCCTCACGGGCGCAGACATGGCTTACTCCATCGGCGAATTTGCAAGACTCAGCGGCATCACCGCCACCACGCTTCGCGCCTGGCAGCGCCGCTACGGCCTGCTTAAGCCGGAGCGCACGGACGGCGGCCACCGCCAGTACAGTGAGGACGATGTCCAGCAGGCGCTGAAAATCCTCGACTGGGTAAAAAAAGGCGTCCCGATCGGCCAGGTAAAATCCCTGATGGAACGCCCGGAGCCGCGGCGCACCAACAACTGGCAGACGCTTCAGGAAACCATGCTCGACCGCCTCAAGGCGGGAAAAATCGACGCCCTGCGCCAGATGATTTACGACGCGGGCCGCGAATACCCCAGGCCGGAACTGGTCATCCACGTGCTGCGCCCGCTGCGCGGCCAGGTGTCGGCCAACGTGCCCGCCGTGATGACCCTGCGCGAAATCCTCGACGGCATCATCGTCGCCTACACCTCGTTTTGCCTTGAGGGCGACAAAAAAGCGCCGGGCGATAACCTTCTCCTGTGCGGCTGGCACCTGAGCGATCCGTGTGAAGTCTGGCTCGAGGCGCTGACGCGCACCGGTCAGGGACACCGCATCGACGTGCTGCCCGTACCTCCCGCCGCGCTGGCACCGGAAATTTTCCCCGATCGCCGCTGGCTGCTGGTCACCAGCGGCAAGCTCAACGCCGCGCGCAAAAAGCAGCTCGAGCAGTGGCAGGCTTTTATCGCCATCGACGTGATTATTCTCTAACGCCTTACGTCGTTGAGAGTTATCACGAAAAATTGAAGTTTTTATCGCGACGCGAGTGCTAACGTTTTCCTGTGACTTCTCACTCAAAAGGAAAACGCGATGAAAAAGACTTCTCCCCTGCTGCTTCTGGCCGCGATGGCCTTCGCCCCTGCCGCATTCAGCGCCCCGACCGGCACCCTGAGCGTGCACGTTCTTAACCAGCAGACCGGCCTGCCGGGGCAGGACGTCACCGTGATGCTGGAAAAACAGCAGCAGGATAAATGGACTCAGGTTGCCAGCGGCAAAACCGATCGCGATGGCCGCATCAAATCACTTTATCCGGAAGACCAGGACATGCAGCCCGGCGTGTATAAGGTGACGTTCAAAACCAGCGAATACTTCAAGGCCCAGAAGCAGGGCTCCTTCTTCCCGGAAGTGCCGGTGCTGTTCACCGTTACGGCCACAAATGAAAAGCTGCACATCCCGCTGCTGCTGAGCCAGTACGGTTACTCAACGTATAAGGGCAGCTGAACCCGCTGATATTATTAAATAAAAAAAAATAGCGCCGTCAATACTTGGACAAATCAGTCATGTTGTGTAAGTTTTAAAGTAGAGAAACGGGAGGTACACACCATGACAACTAAACCTGTGCTGGGTATTAGCGGATGTTTGACCGGCTCCGCCGTGCGATTCGACGGCGGGCATAAGCGCATGGGCTTTGTCATGGATGAGCTGGCCCAGTGGGTAAACTTCAGGCCGGTGTGCCCGGAAATGGCAATTGGCCTGCCGACGCCGCGCCCGGCGCTGCGCCTGGTGATGATGTCCGACGGGGAAGCGCAGATGCGCTTCAGCAAGCCGCCGCACGAGGACGTCACGCAGAAAATGGCGGATTTCGCCGCCGATTACCTGCCGAAAATCGGCGATCTCGCCGGATTTATCGTCTGCGCGAAATCCCCAAGCTGCGGGATGGAGCGCGTGCGCCTGTACGACGAAAACGGCAACCGGGGCCGCAAGGAGGGCGTCGGGCTGTTCACCGCCGCCCTCCTTAAAACCTGGCCGTGGCTGCCCGTCGAGGAGGATGGTCGCCTGCACGATCCGGTGCTGCGCGAAAACTTCATCGAGCGCGTCTTCGCCCTCCACGAGCTGAACACCCTGCGCGCCAATGGGCTAACGCGCCGCGCGCTGCTGGACTTCCACAGCCGCTACAAGCTCCAGCTTTTGGCGCACCACCAGGCAGGCTATCGCGAGATCGGCCCGTTTGTGGCCTCGCTGCACGAGTGGGAAGATCTGGACGCCTTCTTCGTCGCCTATCGCGAAAAGCTGATGACGATCCTGAAAAAACCGGCCTCGCGGAAAAACCACACCAACGTGCTGATGCATATTCAGGGCTATTTCCGCCCGCGCCTGAACAGCCGCCAGCGCGGCGAGCTGCGCGACGTCATTCTGCACTACCGCGACGGGCTGCTGCCGATCCTCGCGCCGCTCACCCTGCTGAAGCACTATCTGGCGGAGTACCCGGACCGTTATCTTCTGACGCAAAACTACTTCGACCCCTATCCCAATGATTTAGGACTCCGTCTGGCCGTAACCTAAGCAGTAAACCGAAGGCCCTTTCTTTATAAGAGGCCCAAAGCAGTACCCCGTGTTAGACGACACCTCACTGTCGTCTTTTTTTTGCATTCCGCTTAAAAATACTGGCATTATATACAGGTCTTTTATTCTTCACCGGGCCCGCCAGATGATCAAAACGCTGCACATTGAAAACTATCGCTCCATTCGCCGGATGTCTTTGGATCTTGAACAGCTGAATATCGTCTTCGGGCCGAACGGCACGGGTAAATCCAATATTTACAAGGCGATATACCTGATGCACAGCGCGGCGCAGGGGCAGTTTTCGCAGGCGCTGGCGAACGACGGCGGGATTTTAAAGGTGTTCTGGGCGGGCAAAACGCGAACCGACCAGCTGCGGCGCGTGAACCTGGCGGTGGAGACGGAAACGTACGAATACGAACTGCAGGTGGGGTTTGTTGAAAGGCTGCCCTATCCCTCGCAGTTTCAGCTCGATCCGGTGATTAAAGAGGAGAGCATCTGGCTCAGCGGCCAACACCGCCGCCCCTCTGCGCGCCTGATGCAGCGCAAAAACCAGACCGTATTTCTGAACAACATCCACCATGAAAAAGTGACGCACAGCGGCACGCTGTATGAGAACGAATCGGTGTTTGGGCAGCTCGGCGAGCCGCATCTCTACCCGGAGGTTTCGCAGATGCGCGAATCGCTGCGCAACTGGCGCTTCTACCACGAGTTCTCCGTGTCGTCGGGTTCCGCCATCCGCGCGCCGCAGGTGGGCTTCCGCTCCCCGGTGCTGGCAAGCGACGGCGCCAACCTGGCGGCGGCGTTTCAGACCATCGTGGAGATCGGCGACGAGATGCTGCTGATGCGCATCCTCGACCAGGCCTTCCCCGGCTGCATGTTTTACAGCGACAACTCGGGCGGACGCTTTCGGATGATGATGCAGCGCGAGGGCCTGGGCCGACCGCTGGAGCCGGCGGAGTTTTCGGACGGCACGCTGCGCTTTCTGTGCCTGGCGGTCGCGCTGCTCAGCCCGCGCCCGCCCGCCTTTATCGCGCTCAACGAACCGGAAAACAGCCTGCACCCGCAGATGCTGCCCGCGCTGGCAAGCCTGATCGCCGAGGCCAGCCGCTATACGCAGATCTGGCTCACCAGCCACTCGCCGGAGCTGGCGAACTTAATTGAAAAGCACCGCTCGTTTTCGCTCTACCAGCTGTCGATGGACGAGGGCGAAACGCGGATGGCGCGGCTGGGCTAGCGGTCTACCAGCCCGGCACCGCACCGCCGTTAAAGAGGGTTTCCGCCGCTTTCGCCACCTCAGGCGACTGATAGGACTGGATAAATTCCTTCACGTTTTCGGCATCTTTGTTGTCTTCGCGCGTCACGATAATGTTCACGTAGGGCGAGTTTTTGTCTTCGATAAACACGCTATCGTGCACCGGCGACAGTCCGGTTTGCTGGAGATAGGTGGTGCTGATGATCGCAACGTCGACCTTCGGGTCGTCCAGCACGCGCGGCAGCTGCGCGCCTTCCAGCTCCATAATCTTCAGGTTTTTAGGGTTCGCGGTGATATCCAGCGCGGTCGGCAGCAGCCCCACGTCCGGCCTGAGGGTAATCAGCTTCTCTTTTTGCAACAGCAGCAGCGCGCGGCCAAGGTTGGTCGGATCGTTTGGGATGGCGACGGTTGCGCCATCCTTCAGGTCAGACACCGATTTCACCTTGCGGGAATAGCCTGCCATCGGGAAGACGAACGTGTTCCCCACCGAGACCAGCTTATAGCCGTGCGCCTTGTTGTCTTCCGCGAGGAACGGACGGTGCTGGAAGACGTTGGCATCCAGCTCGCCGCTGTTGGTGGCGTCGTTCGGCAGCAGCGAGCCGCTAAAGCCCACCAGCTCCACGTCCAGGCCATACTTCTCCTTCGCCACCTTTTTCGCGACTTCCGCCACGTCCTGCTCCGCGCCGTTAATCACGCCGACCTTAATGTGTTTGGCGTCTTTGCTGCCCTGGTCGCAGCCTGCCAGCAGCAGGCCAGCGAGGAGTAATGCGCTGAATTGACGTTTCACTGAGGTATCCCTTTGAAAGTTGTTTCAATGACTATATCCACAACGCGGCGGCTGGCTAAAAATCGAAAAGGAATCAATAAGAAGGATAGGTTATATGCCTTAAAGCGCCTTCGTCAGATAGTGCCGCTGCATCCCCTGATACGGGTAGTCCTGCAGCGACATCTGCAGCCGGTAGCCCTGCTTTTCATAGAACGGGCGCGCCTGGAAGCTCGCGGTATCCACCAGCGCGTGCCTGCACCCTTTGCGCCTGGCTTCCTCTTCTGCGGCGTTGATTATCCGGCTGCCGACGCCGGTGCCGCGCACGCTGTCGCTGACCCAGAGAAAATCGATGTTTAGCCAGTCGCCCTTGCGCACGCCGATTAACCCGCCGAGCATCTTCCCCTGCTCGTCCCGCACGTAAACGCCCACGTCGCCGCTAAAGGTCGCCAGATCCAGAAACTTCGCGTTGTAGGCGCGCAGCCCCGTTAGCAGCTCGTCTTTCTCCTGCGGGGTGACGTTATCGGTAATATTCAGGTGCATAGGATTCTCCTTATCGTTTGTGCGTTCCACTATTGCATAGCCCGATTTCGCCGCCTACTCCAGTTTCCGGTGGGCCGCGGCGCGCGCTCCCGTGTTATGCTAGAAAAAAACCAACATCGCAGGGGAGAACATGGGTTCCACACGTAAAGGAATGCTTAACGTCCTGATAGCCGCCGTTCTGTGGGGAAGTTCAGGGGTTTGCGCGCAGTACATCATGGAGAAAAGCCACATTTCTTCGCCCTATCTGACCATGATCCGCCTGCTGTTTACCGGCGTGATCCTGCTGACGCTCTCCTTCGTTCACGGCGACAAAATTTTCTCGGTCATCAAAAATCGCAGGGACGCTATCAGCCTGCTGTTTTTCTCGCTGGTCGGCGCGCTTACCGTGCAGCTCACCTTCCTGCTGACGATTGAAAAGTCCAACGCCGCGACGGCCACCGTGCTGCAGTTCCTGTCGCCGACCATCATTGTCGCGTGGTTTGCGCTGGCGCGGAAAACGCGCCCCGGCGCGTTTGTGCTGGCAGCGATCATGACCTCGCTTATCGGCACCTTCCTGCTGGTGACGCACGGCGACCCCACGTCGCTTTCCATCTCGCCTGCCGCGCTGTTCTTCGGCATCGCCTCGGCGTTCGCCGCCGCGTTTTACACCACCTACCCCTCGACGCTGATCGCCCGCTACGGCACGCTGCCGATCGTCGGCTGGAGCATGCTGATTGCGGGACTGGTGCTGACGCCGTTCTACGCCGGACGCGGGACCACGTTCGCGATTGACGGCAGCCTGCTGCTGGCGTTTTTCTATCTGGTGGTGATCGGCACGGCGCTGACGTTTAGCCTGTACCTGAAGGGCGCGCAGATGATCGGCGGCCCGAAGGCGAGCATCCTGAGCTGCGCCGAGCCGCTGAGCAGCGCATTGCTGTCGGTGATCCTGCTGGGCGTGGCGTTCACCCTGCCGGACTGGCTGGGCACGCTGCTGATCGTCTCGTCGGTGGTGTTGATTTCGATGGATTCGAGAAGGCGGGTGAAGGCATCGGCTTAGCCTAATCACCCCTCACCCAGGCCCTCTCCCCAAAGGGGCGAGGGTGAAAAGACAGCACCGAGCAGTCCCCTCTCCCCTTTGGGGAGAGGGTTAGGGTGAGGGGGGAAAATTGACTACTTAGCTTTAACCTTTCCCGCCACCAGCAGCGCGGTCAGCAGCATCAGCGTGCCGGAAATCACCAGCGGCGACGTCAGCCCTAAATGGTCCAGCGCAACGCCGCCCACCGCCGCGCCGCAGGTGTTTGCCAGCTGGATAACCGCCACCTGAATCGACCCGGCCTTTTCCGCCTGATCGGCCAGCGAGCGGGTGATCCACGTTGACCAGCCCACCGGCACCAGCGCAAAGGCGAAGCCCCAGACGATCGCAACGGCAGACGCAACCCACTTGTCGCTTCCCCACAGCACCAGCACCGCTGCGCTCATCGCCAGCACCAGCGGCGCGCCCGCCAGCGCCACCTTCAGGGAGCGTTTCAGGAACTGGGACGACAGCGAGGTGCCGACAAAGCTGGCGATGCCGAAGCTCAACAGCACCAGCGTCAGGCCGTCGACGTCAAAACCTGCCATGGTCATAAAGACCGGGCGGATGTAGGTAAAGAAGGCAAACTGCCCGGCGAACGCCAGGAAGATGGCGGTCATCCCCGCCAGCACGCCCGGGCGCTTGAGCAGGCTGAACATGTTCTGCTTGTGATGCGCCGCTTCGCCCGGCAGGGACGGGAGCGCTTTCCACACCCAAATGATGCAGAGCACGCCCATCACCGCCGCCGCGTTAAACACGTTGCGCCAGCCGATAATCCCGCCGAGGAAGCTGCCCAGCGGCGCGGCGATCACCAGCGCGATAGAGACCGCGCCGAAGATAACGGAGAGCGCTTTTGGCACCGTGCGCGCGGGCACCAGGCGCATGGTCAGCGAAGCCGACATCGCCCAAAAGCCGCCGAGCCCTAATCCCAGACAGGCGCGCCCGAGCAGCAGCAGGGTAAAGCTGTTAGCAAACGACACCAGCAGGCAGGAGGCGGTCAGCAGCACGCTGAACAGAATCACCACTTTGCGGCGGTCGATAGCGCCGATCGCCTGGGTGATAAACAGGCTGGCGAACATCGCCACAAAGGCGGTGACGGTAACGGACTGCCCCGCCACGCCTTCGGAAATACCCAGATCCTGCGCCATCGGCGTCAGCAGGCTCACCGGCAGAAACTCTACGGTGATCAGGCAGGCAACGCAAAACGCCACGGAGAAAACCGCCGACCAGTTGGGGCGTGAGACCTCGCTAATGTGGGAAGCGGAGTGAATGTGTTCTGTCATGGCGTCACCTGAAGATATAAACGTGCGGAAAAGTCGCGCAGTTTATCATCAAAAGTGTGACCAATTTAACGTTTCGACAACTTTTGCAGTTTTTTGTTGTAGTGTCGTGCCCTCTCTCACGGGGAGGGGTATCCCCACGAACTACAGGCTGGCACAGAATACTCCCTCTCCATTCAGGGAGAGGGCTGGGGTGAGGGGGAACATACGGCTGTGGTGGTTATTCCGTTCACTTTACGAGCCGCATTCGCTAAACCCACGATCCACTCCTGATGCCCGTTAATCATCGGGTTCGGCACGGCGCGCGCTAATTCCTGCGCCGGAACGCCCTTTTGGGACTCCTGGGTCAGAATGCGCACTCGGTTTCCCGGCAGGTCTTCAAACAGCCAGGCGTGGATCACGTCCAGCCGCGCGTTCGCATCCCCTTCCACCCAGCCGTGCCACGCAATGCGCGCCGCTTCTCCCTCAACGGGCGGGACGTACTCCGTCACCAGCGCCTCAACCGGGAAGCCGAAGGTGGTGAAGCGGAAGCGGGCGTTTGCGCTCAGCTCCGGGCCGCTGCCGTCGAGGAAGCGGATATCCTGAGCGTTGCTGTAGTAGGTTGGCCACAGGGTAGTGTCGTTGAGCTGTGCCCAGACCTCTTTCGCGCCGATCCCCGCGACGATGATTTCGTTGGATGCAAAGTTATCGGTAGTGCCCGGCAGATAGTCGTTCGGCCAGATAATGGCGGATTGTTTCATAGTTCACCTCATCAGCTAGTGGATGAGGTGATGGTGCGCCCGTGAGTGGTATAAATCTAATGACAATGCCTTATACTCTTCATCACGTTTCGTGATATCAGTGCAGGTAAAACACGCCCTCTTCTGGCAGGAAAAGCTGGTTGTAGCGCAGCTGGAAGGCGTTAAGCTCCTGCGGGTCCGGCTCTATTTCGCGCATAAAGCCGAGCGCGAGGCGGATTTGCGCGTCGGTGATCGGCGAAGCCATGCGGGCTTTACGCAGCAGGCGGTGCCAGGTGTGCAGGTTCTCTTCGCTGCCGTCGACAATGCAAACCTGCCAGATGAGCAGCACCTGGACGGCGTTTTGCAGATGCGCCTCGTCCGGGCGCTCAAGGTAGCGGATAAACTCATTGCCGGACGATTTGCCAAACTGGTCGATCATCGACTCGACCGGCATCGGGGTGATCCCCAGCCGCTCGCTTAAGCGTTTGATGGCGCGGCGAGAATCCGAGGTCAGGACGCGAAACCCAACCACAAACACCACGGCAAGCGTTGCCAGCATTATCCAGACCATGCGTTCTCCTTAGAATAGCTGCTCATCATAGCGGGAAACGCGCGGCGTCGACAGCGGGCAACGCCATAATAGTGAACTGAAAAGAGGTGGAAAACGGCCATGAAAGCAGATCTGCGCACGCTGGATCTTAACCTGCTGAAAACGCTCGATGCCCTGCTGGACGAACGCAGCGTCACCCGCGCGGCGGCGCGTCTTGCGCTCACGCAGCCTGCGGTAAGCGGCATGCTCAACCGCCTGCGGGACTACTTCGACGACCCGCTGTTTATCCGCGCCCCGCACGGCATGGTGCCGACCACGCGCGCGGAAGATCTTGCTGCGCCGGTGAAGCGCATCCTGGCGGACATCGACGTCCTCTTGCAGCCCGTGGCGTTTGACCCGGCTGACGCCGACCTGACATTGACCCTCGCCGCCACCGACTACGCGCTGCGCGCGGTGGTTGTGCCGTTTATCGCCGCGCTGAAGGTGCAGGCGCCTAACATCCGCGTGCGCGTGGTGCCGGTTGAGCCCGAGCGTCTGGTCAGCCAGCTTGAGCAGGGGAAAATCGACCTGGCGCTTTTAACGCCGCACACCACGCCTGACGAGCTTCACAGCCGCGCGCTTTATGATGAACGGTACGCTTGCATGATGCGCGCCGATCACCCCGACGCCGGAAGCCCGCTGACGTTAGATCGGTTCTGCGCCCTGGAGCAGGTGCTGGTCTCCTACGAAGGGGAAAGTTTTCACGGCGTGACGGACGACGCGCTGGTAAGGATTGGACGCACGCGCCGCGTGGGGCTATCGGTAAGCAGCTTTTTAGTGCTACCGGACGTGCTGGCGATCTGCGACATGATCGCCATAGTGCCGGAGCGGATGGCGGAAAACCGCACGGGAATGTACGTTTGCAACGCGCCGGTAGACATTCCGGGTTTCACCAAAAGCATGGCCTGGCACGGGCGCACGCACCGCAATCCGGCGCAGGTATGGCTGAGGGGGTTGCTGCTGGAGACCAGCCAGCGTGCGTAGCCCTTTGGCATTCCCCTTTTCAGAAGTTTGAGGTGCCAGGAGGAAAGCGCTATCTCAATGGTGTATCGTCGATGAAAAATCATACCCGCCGATAGCGAATATTCACGCCAGGGAAAGAGCGAACATGTCCATTACGATCAGCGTCCTGCTGGAAAACCGACTTCATTCCAGCGCTAACCCTTCACTGCGCGCTAAAGCTGGACTCAGTCTGTTTATACAGGATGAGAATGATTCGATTCTGTTTGATACCGGACCTGATGATAGCTTCCTCCACAACGCGGCGCTGATGGGGGTCGATTTGACCGGCCTGACCGCCGCGGTGCTTTCACACGGCCACTACGATCACTGTGGCGGCGTCCCCTGGCTGCCAGAGGCGTGCCGGATCGTATGCCATCCCCTTATCGCCAGCGAACGCTACTCGGCGATACGCTTTTCAGGCTATACCGCGCGAATAAAAAAACTGTCGCTGAACAATGACTATTCACGTTTTCGCATGGCATACAGCCGCGCCCCGCTCCAGATTGGGGAGCGCTTTATGTGGTCCGGGGAGATCCCCGTTGCCGTACCGCACGCATACGGTGTTCTCGGCGCTGACAATGCGGATGAAGACTACGTAACGGATGAAGGGGTGCTTCTCTATAAATCTGACCGTGGCCTGGTCATTTTTATCGGCTGTGGGCATCGCGGGCTGATCGATATTGTGCGTCACTGCCAGAGCATAACCGGCATTCATCACGTTCATGCGCTTTTCGGCGGCTTTCATCTGCGCAGTGCATCCCCGCAAAAGCTCTGGGCAGTCAGGCAGTTTTTACGCGATCTGAAACCCGATCGTGTCATGGGCTGCCATTGCACCGGCAGGTGGGGCAATGTGTGGTTGCCGGACGCCGTCTCCCCGTCAACGGGCGACGTGTATGTTCTGGGCTAAGTCTCAAATCAACGAATAAAAAAAAGCCCGGCCATCACGCCGGGCAAAAAGTCACCTGCACACTCAGGCTGCTTTCAATTTCTGCGCGCGATTCTCACGGCGGATCTTACGTTCTTCCAGCACCGCTACCATCGCCATCAGGACGATACAGCCAATGGCGGCGGCGTCCAGCGCGGCAAAGGTGCCCGCCCAGCCGGTGAGGCCGAAGATTGGCGTGCCGTCGGCGATCATCCCCAGCCCCAGCTTGGCGAAGCTGTCGCCGATCAGGTAGGCGAAGGTGCCCTTAATCCCATCGGCCGCGCCGATCGCTTTTTTCGGCACGAAGCCAACGGCGGCCACGCCGATCAGCAGCTGTGGGCCAAACACCAGGAAGCCGAGCGCGAACAGCGACGCCAGGTACACGTACTGGTTGCTCGCATGCTGATACACGCCGAGGGTGGCGATAATCAGCGCCAGCGCAACGCAGGCCACCAGCGCGCGACGGCCGTTGGCGAGGTCCGAGAGCCAGCCCCACAGCAGCGTGCCGACCAGCGCGCCCACTTCAAACAGCGTAAAGCCCTGAATCGCCACCTCTTTAGAGAGCTTCAGCTCCTGGAAGGCGTACACGGTAGACCACTGGTCAATGCCGATACGCACTACGTAGAGGAAGATGTTCGAGAAGCACAGCAGCCAAATCACTTTGTTCTTCAGCACGTACTCCACGAAGATCTGCCACTTGGTCATGTCGTTCTCTTCGGTCTCTTTGTCCTCTTCGCTGATCTCCTCGCCGAACAGCTCTTCGGCTTTGCCGAGGCCGTAGGATTCCGGAGAGTCGCTGCCGAAGCGCAGGCCGATAAAGCCCACGATCAGCGCGATAATCGACGGGAAGATGAACATGCCGATGACGTGGCCGTCGAACAGAACGTTCGCGCCAAACAGCGCCACGCCCGCCGCGCCCGCGCCGCCAAGGTTGTGGGAGATGTTCCACATGCCAAGGTACGACCCGCGCTTGCGGCGCGGCGTCCACTTGGTGATGGTGGAATAGCTGCACGACCCGCCGGTGCTCTGGAAGAAGCCGCTCAGGGCGTAGAAGGCGATCATCAGGAACAGGCTGATGGAGCCGGACCCCATGCTGGCGCTGAAGCCGAGCATGCAGATGGCGGAGAGGATCAGCATAAACGGCAGGAACTGCTTGGTGTTTTTGCCGTCCGCGTAGTACGACACCAGCGTTTTCCCCACGCCGTAGGTGATGGAGAAGCCCAGGCCAATCATCCCCAGCTGCGTCATGCTCAACCCGTAGGTCGAGATCATGTCGTTCTGCGCGATGTTAAAGTTCTTGCGGATCAGGTACATGGTCAGGTAGCCGATAAAGACCACCAGATAGGATTGCATGAACGGTTTGAACCACATCTTGCGCCGCACGTCGAGCGGCAGATCCAGGGTCGGCTTGCGCACCTGATTTAAGAAGGCCAGCATGACTGAGTTACTCCTGAGCTGATTTTTGCAGGCATTGTAAAAATCAGCCGGGCAACGCGCCTGAGACAGCGTCCAGGTAAAACCGGGAAAATTTCCTAGTTTTGCGCCATTCGGAGCGGAAAGGTGAGGCGCATCACGCTTCGCGCGGCGCCTGCGCGTGCAGGAACGGCAGCAGCAGCAGGGCGGAGATGCCCGCCGCGATGGCGATCACCGCGAAGAAGCCGCTCCAGTGCCAGATGTCGATCACCCGCGCCAGCGGCCAGCCAGAGAGCGACGCGCCGAGGTAGGCAAACAGCCCGACAAAGCCCGTCGCCGCGCCCGCCGCCTCCTTGTGCGAGCATTCCGCCGCCGCCATGCCGATCAGCATCTGCGGGCCAAACACGAAGAAGCCGATGGTGAAGAAGCACGCCGCCTGCATCACGTAGCTGGCGAACGGCATCAGCCACAGCGAGCCGACGGAGAGCAAAATCCCGGCGGCGAAAATCAGGTTCATCGGCCCGCGGTTGCCGTTGAACAGCTTGTCCGAGCCCCAGCCCGCCACCAGCGCGCCGATAAAGCCGCCGAGTTCGAACATCGTCACCGCCGAGTTGGCGGTCACCAGATCGACGCCGAGCGTCTCGGACATGTACAGGTTGCCCCAGTCGTTGATCGCCGCGCGCACTACGTACACCAGCACGTAGCACAGCGACAGCAGCCAGATGTACGGGTTTTTCAGCACGTATTTGGTGAGGATCTCTTTGCGGGTCAGCCCCGCGCCCTCCTGCTGCTGGGCGATCTCCATCTCGTCGTGCCGCCAGTCACCCACCGCGGGCAGCCCGACGGCCTGCGGCCTGTCGCGCAGCCGCCAGCAGAGAAACAGCCCGGCGATAATCGCCAGCCCGCCCGCAATCATCATCCCCGCGCGCCAGCCGTAGTGCAGCGCCGCCGCGCCGACCACCATCGGGATCAGCGCCCCGCCCACGTTGTGCGCCGTGTTCCAGATGGCCCACCAGCCGCCGCGCTCGTTGCGCGAATACCAGGCGGTGAGCAGGCGGGCGCACACCGGCGCGCCCCAGCCCTGGAAAAAGGCGTTCAGCGCCCACAGCAGCGCGAAGGCCCACAGCGAGGTGGAAAAGCCGAACAGAATGTTCACCACGCCGGTCGCCATTAGCCCGACGCCCATAAAATAGCGGGCGTTGGAGCGGTCGCTGACGATACCGGAGAAAAACTTCGACAGGCCGTAGGTGATGTAAAACAGCGTCGCCAGCAGGCCGATATCGGTGCGGGTCATTACGCCGCTGGCGAGGATCTCCGGCGCGGCGGCGTTGAAGCTTTTGCGCGTAAAGTAGAAAAGCGCATAGCCGAGCCAGAGGGTGATCAGGATGTGTTGACGCCAGTAGCGGTAGCGGGCGTCGATTTCCGCTTTGTCGACGAGCGGCGCGGCGTTAGCAGGCGTATTAAACATGGTGGCTCCGTAGCGGTAGGCTGACGCTGACGCGCGTCCCGTGGGTGCAGGAGATGCTTAGCGTGCCGCCCAGCGCCTTCACGCGCTCGCGCATCCCCGCCAGGCCAAACCCCTGCTGGCCCGAGCCCGGCGGCAGGCCGCAGCCGTCGTCCTCAATCACCAGCATCAGGCGTTCGTCCTGCTGCCAGCCCTGTATCGTGACCGCGCTGGCGCTGGCGTGCTTCACGATGTTGTTCAGCCCCTCCTGGCACACGCGGAACAGCGTCACGCGCTGGCCTTCGCTCAGCGTCCGTTCATCAATACGCCAGTCGAGATGGCTAACGATGCCGCGGCTTTCCAGCTCCATCTCGCGCATCAGGGAACGCACCGCCTGTTCAAGCGACAGATCGTCCAGCTGGCGCGGGCGCAGCCTGCCGAGCAGGCGGCGCACCGAGTCGTAAACGCCAAGCGAAAGCTGCTCGATATGCGCCCCGCCCTGCTTCACGCCCGCGTTCTCCGCCGCCAGGCGCTGCACGATGCCCGCCTGGGTGCGAATGGCGGTGATGGTCTGGCCGATGTCGTCGTGCAGTTCGCGCGCGACCTCCTGCCGCACGCTCTCTTCGGTCTCCAGCAGCCGCTCCGCCAGGCGGCGGTTGCGCGCCAGCTCGGTTTGCAGGGACTGGTTCAGCTCGCGCAGCCGCTGAATGCCCGCCCCGAGCAGCAGCCCGGTGAGGCTCTGGGCCAGCAGCGAGAGCAGCAAATCAACGGGGTGGTCGTGCCAGGTCTGGCTGGCGATCAGCGCGATGGCGTTCATCAGGGTGGCGATCAGCGCCCCCTGCCAGCCGTAGTGCCAGGCCAGGGCGATGATCGGCAGCGCGAGGCAAAACGGCGTAAACCGTGAAAGCTCGGCGGGCAGGCCGAGCTGCAGCCACAGGCTCACCACGAACAGCAGCAGATACCAGATGAGGTGCCGGGCGCGCCAGTTCACCGGCTGCGAAACCAGCGCGGGCCCGAGCGGCTGCCAGACGGTGCTGGTGAGATAGTGCCAGATGACGAGGCAGGTCGGCGCGAGCGTCAGGCCGCCCGTGAGCGTGAGGAGCAGCGCGTTCAGCATCTCTTTTTCGCCCACCAATGGCAGCGACTGCAGCAGCGCGGCGGCAATCAGCGCCGCCCCCTGGCGCAGCAGCGTTCGCCAGTCCCGCTGGTGGCGATAGCGGGAGATCAGCGCGACCGGGAGCAGCGTTAGAATGCTTCCGGTCATCAATAAGGGCAGATGCGCGAGCGCCACTTCCTGCGCCAGCCAGACCAGCAACAGCCACTCTGCGCCCAGCAAAACGGGCCAGTAGCCGCGCGGGCACTGGAGCATCAGCCCCAGGCGCAGGCCGAAGGGGAACAGCAGCACCGCCAGCTCGGGGCGCTCTACCAGGTGCAGGCTGATGCTCCACAGGCAGAACCACGCGGCGGAGAAGATAAAAAAGCTGGCGAGTACGGCGATCAGCCGCGAAAAGACGGCGCTCATTGCCAGCCGTCAAACATGCGTCGCGCAAGCTCCACGTCGTTGCTGACGCCGAGCTTTTCCATCAGGTTGGCGCGGTGGACGTGCACGGTTTTCGGCGACAGCCCCAGCTCGGCGGCAATCTCCTTCACCGCCATGCCCTGCGCAAGCTTTTCCGCCACCTGGCGCTCGCGCTTAGTGAGCGGGTCTTGGCGGCTCGCCGCCAGCTTGATGGCGATGTCCGGCGTCAGGTAGCAGCCGCCGGTCGAGACGGTGCGCACGGCAGCGATCAGCTCGTCCGGGCTACAGCGCTTGGAGAGAAACCCGCGCGCACCCGCGTTCAGCGCCTGCTCCACCAGCGCCGGGCTGTCGTGGACGGAGAGCATGATGGTCGCCATCCCTTTCGGCAGCTGGCTCAGCAGCTCCAGCCCGGAAAGGTCGGGCATCGAGATATCGCAGATGCAGACCTGCACGCCGCGCCCGGGCAGACCCGCCAGCGCCTCGCGGCCCGAGCCAAACTCCGCCACGACCTGAAAATCCGGTTCGAGGTTCAGAAGCTGGGCAAATCCGGAGCGGACGATAAGGTGGTCATCAATAAGGGCGATGGTGGTCATGGTGTGATCCTGATGCGTGAACGCGCCGGATGGCGGCGTAAACGCCTTATCCGGCCTACGGGTTACGTCCTTGTAGGCCGGATAAGCGCAGCGCCATCCGGCAAAAGCCGCTTACCTTAAGTGATTTACTCGAAGAACACCGCAATTTTGTTAAACATGGTGGGATCGGACTGGTTGCGCACCACTTTGGTCACGTCTTCCAGCTTGTCGATCTGGGCCATCATCTGCTCCAGACGCTGGTCGTCGTTGACCAGCAGCCAGATGCGGCTGTGCTCGCTGCCCTGAATCGGCAGGCAGAGGATGCCCTCCACGTTAAACGCGCGGCGGGCAAATAGCCCGCAGACGTGGGTCATAACGCCCGGGTGGTTGCGGACGGTGAGCTCCAGAATGACGTTATCATGTTGTTTCTGCATGGCTTATTCCCCCACCATCTCAGTATTGGCCGCGCCCGGCGGCACCATCGGATACACTTTTTGTTCTGGGTCGATACGCACGTGGATCAGCGCCGGGCCGGGGCGAGAAATCGCCGCCTGCAGCGCCGCCTGCGCGTCCTCTTCGGCGTTCAGATCGCAGGTGTGCAGGCCAAACCCGGCGGCGATCTGCATAAAGTTAATCATCCCCGGATAGGTCGCGGCAAACACGCCCTGCTTGTAGAACAGGCTCTGCTGCTGGTGCACCAGCCCCAGCGCCTCGTTGTTCATCAGGATGATTTTCACGTCTAACTGGTTTTCGGCCGCGGTCGCCATTTCCTGAATGTTCATCATCAGGCTGCCGTCGCCGGAGAAGCAGATAACTTTGCGATCCGGGTTCGCCAGCGCCGCGCCGACCGCAGCGGGCAGGCCGAAGCCCATCGTGCCCAGGCCGCCGGAGGTCAGCCACTGGCGCGGACGGTTCAGCGGGTACGCCTGCGCGGTCCACATCTGGTGCTGGCCCACGTCGGTGGTGATAATCGCGCTGTCGTCCACGCAGGCGGCTACGGCGTTGATCAGCCCGTAGTGGCTCAGCGGATCGCCCTCGGTCGGGATGGCGCTCGGGAACTCGTTTTGCAGATCGGCCACCAGCTGGCGCCATTCCTGACGCGGATTGGCGTCAGTCTGCGGGATCAGCTGCGCCAGCACTTCCGCCACGTCGCCCTGAATCGCCACGTGCGGCTGCTTGATTTTGCCCAGCTCGGCGCGGTCGATATCCACGTGAATGATTTTCGCATTCGGGCAGAACTGCTCGGTTTTGCCAATCGCCCGGTCATCAAAACGCGCGCCCATCACGATCAGTAAATCCGCCTCCTGCAGGATGAAGTTGGTGCTGCGCGCGCCGTGCATCCCCAGCATGCCGAGAGAGAGCGGGTGCGCTTTTGGCAGCATGCCGAGCGCCATCAGGGTCATGGTGGTGGGCAGGTTGGCTTTTTCGGCGAACTGACGCGCTTCCTCAGCGGCGTTGATCGCCCCGCCGCCCAGATAGAACACCGGACGTTTGGCCGCATTAATCATCGCCGCCGCGTCGCGCACGCTCTCGGCGCTGAATTCCGGCGCGGGGGCGCGCTCGCCCGGCTCCGGCAGCACGTCGATTTCGATCTCTGCGGTCTGAACATCCTTAGGAACGTCTATCCACACCGGGCCGGGACGGCCGGACTGCGCAATGCGGAACGCATCGCTGATAACCTGCGGGAGCTCGGCGATGTCGCGAACCAGGTAGTTATGCTTGGTGATGGGGATAGAGATGCCGTAGGTGTCCACTTCCTGGAACGCGTCGGTGCCGATCATCGAAGAGGGCACCTGGCCGGTAATGCAGACCAGCGGAATGGAGTCGAGGCGCGCGTCGGCGATGGCGGTCACCAGGTTGGTCGCGCCCGGGCCGCTGCAGGCCATACAGACCGCCGGTTTGCCCTGGGTGCGCGCCATGCCCTGGGCGATAAAGCCCGCGCCCTGCTCGTGGCGCGCCAGCACGTGGCGGATTTTCGTGCTCTGGCTTAACGCATCGTACAGCGGCAGCACCGTCCCGCCCGGAATACCCGCGACGGTGGTAATGCCCTGTCGTTCCAGTAAATGCACGATTAACTGCGCGCCGGTAAAACGCGTTCTGGTGGATGTTGTGCCCGAACTTGCCATGCTCCAGTCCTTTTCTTCTGGGCCGACTTTCCGGGGAGGGTTCTAAACTAAAAACCCCGCCCGGTTTGCGCCGGCGGGGTTTTGGATTCGTGTGTTGATCCAGTCCCTACGGCGCACTGCCGACGACCACCACCACACGCACGACGACCACTGCGGCTGGTTGCGCAGTTTTTAGTAGGGTCGAGGTGAACAGAGATGGAGTCATTAGGAACCTGTTTCTGGAATCATTGATGGAATTTATACAACCACAGGTTTTTCAGCGTGACAATGGAAATATTTTCATCTGGACGAAAATGCGTCAGGGATCACGTTTCGTTTGTTGGGTAGTGAAAACGGCAAATGCGCGATTTGCCTCACTCGATAAACAGCGCTGGCGATACGCCAAAGCGGGCTGCCAGCTTTTTTATATGGTTCAATGTAAGCTGTCTTTGACCATTTAACACCCGTGAAACCATTGATTTACTGCCAATTTCATCCTGAAAATCCGATATCGTCAGGTTGTACTGATCCATCAAGGTTCTTAAAACCGCAATACCGACAGGAACGGACTCCATCTCCTTGCGTAATGCGACTATCTCTGGCCGATTGGCTTCGTAACGGCTAATCCTGGCGCACACAATATCCAGCAAGGGACTATCGGGCTCGTTCATAAGCAGATACTCAACCAGCTCAAGCGCATCTTTATAATCTTTCTCGTTCGGCTGTTCACCCAGTAAAGGAACGGCCGCAACAAGGGCATGCGTAGCTTTCATTGCATCAGCGACGATCATCATTTCTTCCCCTTAGTGCGATGTTTCTCCGTAAAACGGTCATATTCCTTATGAGTAAAAACATGGCGCACATAAAACTTTTGGCTTTCAAAGAAGATGAGAGCCACTACTCTAAGATTGTTGTTTGCAATATCAATAACATAATGCTTATCCAGATACTTCAAGTTATCCAGCGTAGGAAACAGTTTTTTCAGCGCAGCAGGCGTCGGACAGTGGCTCTTTTCTATGGTGCGGCCCAAAAAGAGGAGTTCTTCTTTGTGCTGCGGAAACTGGGTTACCGCATCCAAAATAGCTTTCATAGAGATTAAATGCATACTGCATGCCTGCCGCGTCCGTTGCCATTATGGCAATGGTGACATTTATTGCCAATATGTCAACGGGCATTTTTTGTGAGAAGCCCAGAAAACAAAAAACCTCGCCTAAGCGAGGTTTTTTTCAGGGTTTTGCGGCTGGTGACCGCGGAACACACTGTGTTACGTCAACGCAAAAAGTATACGCGATCGCAGACGACCGCGCAATTCAGGCACGGATTTTGACGTTTTTGAGTATGGATCGGCTTCACGTTTTTGTCCATAAAATACTGTTCATGCATACAGTATTTATCTATACTGAGGGTGTTCGCAGTGAGCGAGGGGGCCGCAGTTCTACCGGCGCAACGAAGTCCTGGCTGAAACGGGTGGTGCCGTCAGTGCCTTAACCCCTGAAGTGAGCACACTGTGTTACGTCAATCCAGGTGCTGGCCACAGGCGGCGGAAAGGTACGCCAGCATCGTGCTCCTTTTAACCAAAAGGAGACGCGTATGAGCGTCGTGGATATGGTTGTACTTGTCCTCAAACTCATTGTTGCTGTACTGCAACTGCTTGATGCTGTCCTGAAATACGTTCGGTAATTCAGGTTCAAGTCGCACCTGAGAGGGGCGGGCAACCGCCCCTCTTTAATAACGAGGGAATGCTATGTCGCGTCTGTTAATTGAGCCTGTTACGCCGGATGAACCGGGCTATATCGCCCTGAAGGCAGAGAGTATCGCGTTGAATTTCAACATGCTGCGCAGGCTGGAAGAGAACTGGCTGCGGGGCGAAAATCGCTTTAACGCGCCGGGGGAAAAGCTGCTCGGAGCGTTTCTTGGCGGCAAGCTGGTCGGCGTGTGCGGGTTAAACCGCGACCCGTTCAGCCAGCAGCCGCGCGCCGGACGTATCCGCCATCTTTACGTCAGCGAAAAATGCCGCGGGCTGGGCATTGGCAAACAGCTGTTAACCGTGGTGATGGCCGATGCCAGCATCTGGTTTGATTTTCTTAACGCCCATGCCCCGGACGCCGTGCACGGGTTCTACCACCGCGCCGGGTTCTCGCCGGTGATGGACGAGCCGCGCGTTACGCACCGTCTTTTTTGCGCGGTGTAAGCGGTGGCGGCTTCAGGGTGCGAATGTTACAGTTGGATGACAATTCACCACCTGACGCGCCATGACCATCACCGTTTTCTGCATCCTGCTGTTTGCCGCGCTGCTGCACGCCAGCTGGAACGCCATCGTTAAAGCCGGAACGGACAAGCTCTACTCCGCCATTAGCGTGAGCGGCTCCGCCGCGCTTATCGCCGCGTTCCTGCTCCCGTTCTCGCCGCAGCCCTCCGTCGAAAGCTGGCCTTTCCTGATCGTCTCCTGTGCGCTGCAGGTGGTGTACACCGTGCTGGTGGCCAAAACCTACCAGGTTTCTGATATGAGCCAGACCTACCCGCTGATGCGCGGCACGGCGCCGCTGCTGGTGGCGCTGATCAGCGTGCTGGCGCTGGGAGATAGCCTGTCCTGGCTGGCCTGGTCAGGCATTGGCGTGATTTGCCTGTCCATTCTGGCGATGGCGATGAACGGCAGAATGCAGTCGCGCAAGGGGATTTGGCTGGCGCTGCTCAACGCCTGCTTTATTGCCGGGTATACGCTGGTGGACGGCACCGGCGTGCGGCTGTCGGAAACGGCGCTGGGCTATACCCTGTGGACGTTCTTCATGAACGGCTTTTGCCTGCTCTGCTGGGCGATGGCGGCGCGCCGCCGCGAAGCGTCCCGCTACCTGCACCAGCACGGGAAAAAAGGGCTGCTCGGCGGCGTCGGCACCATGGGTTCCTACGGCCTGGCGCTGTGGGCGATGACCCAGGCGCCGCTGGCGGTAGTGGCGGCCCTGCGCGAGACCTCCATCCTCTTCGGCGCGCTGATCGCGTTTTTGCTGTTAAAAGAGAAGGTTGCCGGCATCCGCATTATTGCGGCGCTCGGCATTGCGGGGGGCGCGATCCTGCTGCGCCTGGCGTAACACAATGGCAACTTATGTTGCCGATGTTGTGTACAAAACCTGACTTATCCCCTTCATGCATTCATCGCAGCAATACTTAACTTGTCATCTGAGTGTGGTAGATTCCTCGCGCATTTATGGGAATGCGTAGTCACTTATTCTTGATTTCTCTCTTTTGGCAAAAGTATTCAGCGACATGAAAAAGCAAAGGAACGTTAACTTACTGTTGATGCTGGTATTGCTGGTGGCCGTCGGTCAGATGGCGCAAACCATCTACATTCCAGCGATTGCCGATATGGCAAAGGAACTGAACGTCCGCGAGGGCGCGGTCCAGAGCGTGATGGCCGCCTATCTGCTGACCTACGGCGTCTCGCAGCTCTTTTACGGCCCGCTGTCCGATCGCGTTGGCCGCCGCCCGGTGATTCTGGTCGGCATGTGCATATTCATGGTGGCCACCGTGATTGCCATTACCACCTCCAGCCTTACCGTGCTGATTGCCGCCAGCGCCCTGCAGGGCGTCGGGACGGGCGTGGGCGGGGTGATGGCGCGCACGCTGCCGCGCGACATGTACCAGGGCACGCAGCTTCGCCACGCTAACAGCCTGCTCAATATGGGGATTTTGGTCAGCCCGCTGCTGGCGCCGCTGATTGGCGGCCTGCTGGACACGATGTGGTCCTGGCGCGCCTGCTACGCCTTCCTGCTGGTGCTGTGCGTGATTGTCACCTTCAGCATGGCGCGCTGGATGCCGGAAACACGTCCGGTGGACGCGCCGCGCACGAAGCTGCTCGCCAGCTATAAGACGCTGTTCGGCAACGGATCGTTTACCTGCTACCTGCTGATGCTGATCGGCGGCCTGGCGGGCATCGCGGTGTTCGAAGCCTGTTCCGGCGTGCTGCTGGGCGCAGGGCTTGGCCTGAGCAGCATGGTGGTCAGTATTCTGTTTATCCTGCCGATCCCGGCGGCATTTTTCGGTGCATGGTTTGCCGGACGCCCCAACAAACGGTTCTCCACCCTGATGTGGCAGGCGGTGATCAGCTGCCTGCTGGCGGGCGTGATGATGTGGGTGCCGGGCCTGTTCGGCGTGATGTCGGTCTGGACGCTGCTGATCCCCGCCGCGCTGTTCTTCTTCGGCGCGGGGATGCTGTTCCCGCTCGCCACCAGCGGCGCAATGGAGCCGTTCCCGTTCCTCGCCGGAACGGCGGGCGCGCTGGTCGGCGGGCTGCAGAATATCGGTTCCGGCGCGCTGGCGTGGCTCTCGGCGATGATGCCGCAGACCGGCCAGGCTAGCCTTGGCCTGCTGATGACGCTGATGGGGCTGCTGATTTTACTGTGCTGGCTGCCGCTGGCGTCGCGCGTTTCGCATCACGAGCAGCCGGTTTAACCGCATGATGGCCCGGCTTCTCGCCGGGCTTTTCACAGACGGGTGCGATCATGGCCTGCAGCAAGGGCTCTGACGCAGGCCGCCATGCCCCCTCTTCCCCGTCATAAAACTGAATATCGGCATTGATGGCGTACGGGATTTTCGCTTTTTGCAGCTCGCAGGCCATAAACGTGGCGAACGCCATTTGCGGCGCGGTTGGCGTAAAGCGAATCGACTCGCCCACGCCCCAGCCGCCCACCCAGCTGACGTGCCCGGTTTTTTGCTGCCAGCGCAGCGCGGCAGAAATGCGGCTGCGGATTGCCGCTTTTTCCTGAGCCGTTCCCGACGTCCACGGGTATTTACCGTTATTTTTGAGCGGCCCCCACGGGAAAATATGCCACTCCGCCAGCAGATAGCTTTGGCTGCGTGCGGGAAGCTTGAGGCTGGTGAGATCTTCCGGCGCGGCGCGCAGGCGGGGTGCGATGAATATCATGCGCTGCGGGTCAATCTCGTGAACGGCTTTGATCGTTTTTTCGTAGACGCGGTTAAGCGAGGCGAGGTTATGGTTGAGCTTGTCCGCCGGTTCGTAAATAAGATCGAATCCTAGCAGCGGCGCGCTTTTACCGAAGTAGTGCGCCACGGCGATCCACCAGTTAACCACCTCTTTTTCGTTATCGGCGTTCGGGCTGTTTTTATATTCATCGGCCTGATAGGCAATAATCGGGATCGCACCGTACTGCTCGCAGGCCTCGACCAGCTTGCGCAGGTGGATCAGCCGCGCTTCGGTCGGTTCACCGGCGACGCGGATACGCACGTGGGTGATGCCCTTCGCGCGAAAGTCGCGAACCACCAGCGGATCGAACTCGCGGATGCCGCGCTCGGTGCGGGCCCAGTCGACGTCCATGCCCACGCCGAGCTGCTGCGCGTAGCGCGCAGCCGTCAGCGGCGGCTCTGCGGCAATGGCCCAGCCGGAAGACAACACGAGCGCAGCGGCAATCAAAGGCTTTAACACGGCGTACCTTATGAAAAAAATCAAAAGCAATAGCCTGTATTTAGCACGCTTTTTCACATTTGGTGTAGCGCCAATGCGTAATAATTTCTTCAGCTCGCCCGTTCCTTCAGCCAGCCGATAAAGGCGTCAATTTTCGGCCACTGGCGGCCTGAAAGCGTTGCAACGTAATAGTGCTGGCGGCATTTCAACGTCTTCTCACCAAACGGCGCGATTAACTCTCCGCGCTCAAGGCGCTTTTGCACCAGGCGCTGTCGCCCCATTGCCACGCCGACGTGGTTGATCGCTGCGATAATGGATAAATCAGAGCGATCGAACCCAATGCCCGACGATGTCGGCATGTTCACCGCAAATTGCTGCGCCCAGCCGTTCCACTCATCGGTGCCCGAATCATTGCTCCAGGCCTGTCGGTCGTGCAGAAGCGTGCAGCGGCTGAGATTTTGCGGGTTATTAAGCAGCCCGTGTTCGCGAGCATATTCCGGCGAACATACGGGCAGAATCGCCTCGTCCATCAGAAATTCATGGGCAAGATGGCCCGGCGGCGCAGCGTCGAAGTAGATCGCCAGATCGACGCCCGTACTCTGCATGTTGACGTCATCATTGCCGGTGAGCATGGTCAGCGAAATCGCCGGGTAGCGGCGGGTGAAGTCGCCGAGCATCGGCACCAGCCAGCACTGGGCAATGGACGGGCGCGAGTAGACGGTGAGCGTGCCGGACAGCGCCTGGTTTTTGATATCCAGGATCTCCTGGTTCAGGGTATTGAGCGAGGATTTGAGCGTCCAGTAAACGCGCCTGCCCTCCTGCGTCAGCGCCACCTTTCGGTGCGAGCGCGCAAACAGCTGAATGCCCAGCTCCGCTTCCAGCAGGTTGATGCGGTGGCTCACCGCGCTGGGGCTGAGCGACAGCTCCCTGGCCGCCAGCGCAAAGGACTCATGCCGCGCCGCCACCTCAAAGGTGTACATTTTTGAAAGCTGCCAGCCGTTAAGCAGCCGATTTTGGCCATCCGTCACGCTTTTCCTCCGGGTTTGATCCAATCTGGCTCACCTGAAACGCAATATATATCATTTGTCAGCATGCCTCTTTTTTTTGTCCAATAGCCCACACGATCCGATTGCGACGAGATAAACAATGGAAAACACACGCGCAGCGGCGCTGGCCGCACGGTTTCCTCTTATTGAGGAATTGATGGCCCTGAAAGACGTCACCTGGCTGAATCCGCGCGCCGCATCGCTGGCGGAAGGTCTTCCGCACGTTGGGCTGACCCAGTCCGACGTGGACGAGGCGCACGCGCGCCTCAGCCGTTTTGCGCCCTATCTGGCTAAGGCGTTTCCGGAAACGGCAGCCGCGGGCGGGATTATCGAATCTGAACTGGTTGCCATTCCGGCAATGCGGGCGCGGCTGGAGAAAGCGTCCGGCAAATCCATTCCCGGCACGCTGCTGCTGAAAAAAGACAGCCATCTGCCGATATCCGGCTCGATAAAGGCGCGCGGCGGGGTTTATGAAGTGCTGGCCCACGCGGAAAAGCTGGCGCTGCGCGCGGGATTACTCAACACAGATGATGATTACAGCATCCTGCTGGAGCCGCGCTTCAAGGACTTTTTCAGCCGGTACAGCATCGCCGTGGGATCGACCGGCAACCTGGGTATGTCCATCGGCATCATGAGCGCCCGCCTCGGCTTTAAGGTAACGGTGCATATGTCTGCCGACGCCCGCGAGTGGAAGAAAGCGAAGCTGCGCAGCCACGGCGCGATCGTCGTGGAGTATGAGCAGGATTACGGCGTGGCGGTCGAGCAGGGGCGCAGGGCGGCGGAGAGCGACCCTGACTGCTTCTTTATCGACGATGAAAACTCGCGCACGCTATTCCTCGGTTACGCGGTAGCGGGCGAGCGGCTAAAGGCGCAGTTTGCCGCGCAGGGCCGCGCCGTGGATGCCGAACACCCGCTGCATGTTTACCTGCCGTGCGGCGTCGGCGGCGGCCCCGGCGGCGTGGCGTTTGGCCTGAAGCTGGCGTTTGGCGACCACGTGCACTGCTTCTTCGCCGAGCCGACGCACTCGCCGTGCATGCTGCTGGGGGTGTATACCGGCCTGCACGATAAGATTGCGGTGCAGGATCTGGGCATCGATAACGTCACGGCAGCGGACGGGCTGGCGGTAGGACGCGCCTCCGGCTTCGTGGGCCGCGCGATGGAGCGGCTGCTCGACGGGTTTTACACGCTGTCCGACCAGAGCATGTACGACATGCTCGGCTGGCTGGCGCAGGAGGAAGGCATTCGCCTGGAGCCGTCGGCGCTGGCGGGAATGGCCGGGCCGCTGCGCTTCCCCGCGGGGGCCAACGTCACCCACCTCGTGTGGGCGACCGGCGGCGGCATGGTGCCGGAAGACGAAATGGCGGCGTATCTGGCTAAGGGAAAGTAATTATGCCGGGTGGCGGCTGCGCCTTACCGGGCCTACAGGTGCAATATTTGCTGAATGTGGGTAACGGCAAAGAGTAAGGACAGCAGCAGCACCGCCAGCGCGATCAGGAACTTATCCCGCACCGCTTTCGGCTGGACAAAATCATCCTGCGCCACGTCCATCAGGTTGCGGCTGCGGGTGTAGCGCCACAAAATGACCGCCACCAGCGCCAGCACGACGATTGAGATCCAGAACGGCGCCCCGGTGCGGTGCCAGTTGTGCTTAATCGCCAGCGCGATCAGCGCGCCGTATCCCAGCAGCGTGCGCAGCCAGGCAAGAGAGGTTCGCTCCGGCTGCAGGCCGGGATCGGCTTCGCGCCGCGCCCGGCGGCTATCCGGCATAGAACACCAGCACCATCACCACGCCCGCCACCGCCAGCAACAGGACGCTGATAATGAGCAGCCCGCGCGTGTAGGGCAGATCCTGCTTCAGGCGCATCGCCTTCTCGTTGCGCAGCCAGCGCAGATAGCCGTAAATCGCCAGCACGCCCGCGAACAGGCACAGCAGCAGGGCCAGCACTTCGCGGATCAGCGGCGTGGCGAAGTCGGGGGCCAGCTGGTCCAGGCCAACGCCCGCGGCGAGAAAGCCCAACGCGGTGCGGACCCACGCTAAAAAGGTGCGCTCGTTAGCCAGAGAAAAGCGGTAGTCCGGCGCTTCGCCGAGGCGGGAAATTTTCATGGAGGTTCCTTGTCGTGCTGCGGGCAGGCTTCAGCATAGCGTAAATCGACAGGGACAAAAAACCGGCATCGGGCGATGCCGGTCGTGAGGGTTAGTGCAGCTCTGGCCAATAGTCCTTATTCGCCTCGATCAGGTCATCCAGAATCGCTTTCGCGACGGACGCGCTCGGCACGGTTTTCGACAGCGTAATCGCCTGCCACAGCTTCTGGTACGAGCGCTGCTCCCAGGCGTCCACCACCAGTTTTTCCACCGCCACCTGCTGGCTCATCAGCCCCTTCTGGAAGTGTGGAATGTCCCCGACGGTCAGCGGCTCCGGCCCGTTATGGCCCACCAGGCACGGAATTTCCACCATCGCGTCGGCGTCGAAGTTATGAATCGCCCCGTTGTTCGGCACGATCAGCAGCATCCGCTCCTGGGTGTTGAAGGCGATAGCCGTCGCCAGATCGACGATGTAGGACGCATGTTCGTCGATTTCCAGCTCGCCCGCGGAGGATTTTCCGGCTTCGATAATCGCCCGGCACGAGCTGAACACGTGCTTCTCGCGGTGGTCCATCACCTCGTTGGCGCGGGTACGTTCCGGGTTGGAATGCGCGACCACGTAGTCCGGGAACAGGTAATACTTGAGGTAGGTGTTCGGCATGGTGTCCGGGTCCAGCGCCTGCACGTCTTTGGCCTTGGCGAAGGTGTCGTTCCAGCTCGCTTCGGTGTGCGCGTCTTCCGACGGCGGCACATAGCCGTTTTTCGCCACGTATTCGCGCAGTTTCGGCATCAAATCGTTGCCGTTCAGGTCTTCAATCGACGTCCACCAGCCGAAGTGGTTCAGGCCGTAGTAGCGCACGCGCATCTCTTTACGATCCTTCAGGCCGACGATCTGCGCCATTCGCCCTTCAATGCCGATCGGCATATCGCAGATGTTGAGGATTTTGGCGTTAGGCCGCAGGCGGCGGGTGGCTTCCGCGACGATGGCCGCCGGGTTGGAGTAGTTCAGCATCCACGCGTTCGGGGAGTATTGCTCCATGTAATCGACCAGCTCCAGCACGCCGCCGATGGAGCGCATGCCGTAGGAGATCCCGCCCGGTCCGCAGGTTTCCTGGCCCAGCACGCCGTGGCGCAGCGGAATTTTCTCGTCTTTTTCACGCATCGGGTATTTGCCCACGCGGATGTGCGCCATCACGAAGTCCACGTCGGTAAAGGCCGCTTTCGGATCGGTGGAGTAGCTGAACTCGACGTCCGGCGCCTGCTCCTGAAGGATGATTTTGCACGCCTCGGCAATGGTCTCCTGGCGCGAGCCGTCGTTGTCATAGAACTTCAGGGCGCGCAGCGGGAAACGGTCACGGTTGGCTAACAGCATCAGGACGATACCCGGCGTAAAGGTACTGCCGCCGCCGGCAATGACAACTGAGAATTTTTTCATGATATAGCCTCTGTCAGGGTGGTTTGTTCGTGGGTTAAAGGGGTTTTCATCAGCGATTCAAGCTGGTCGCGCACCTGGGGAACGTGCAGGCCGACAATCACCTGGATGCCGTTGCCGCGCCGCACCACGCCGTGCGCGCCAAGGGCCTTGAAGACGTCGTCGCTTTGGGTTTTCGCCATGTCCACCAGCGCGATGCGCAGGCGGGTGGCGCAGTTGTTGATGCTTTCAATGTTGGCCGCGCCGCCGAGCGCCTGCAGGAATCCCGCGGCCTGCCCGACCTGCTGGCTGGCCGCCGCCGGGGCGGTGGTTTGCCCGCGCGCCGCCTTATAGTCCGCCTTGCTGTAGAGCTTGATTTCGCTCTCTTCGCGGCCCGGCGTTTTCAGGTTCAGCCGCTCAATCAGCGTTTTAAAGACCACGAAGTAGAGCCCGGTGAAGCACAGGCCAATGGCAATCTGGGTGAACATCATCGACGCGTGGTTATGGAACATCGGGATCCAGTTCTGCGGCAGGAACTGGTCCAGCAGGCCGCCGCCCATGTTGCCGACCACGCCGAAGGCATACATCACCGTCGCCATGGTTGCCGCCAGCACGGCGTGGACGGCAAACAGCAGCGGAGAGATAAACAGGAAGGTAAACTCCAGCGGCTCGGTAATGCCGACCAGCACGGCGGTGAGCGTGGCGGGGATCAGCAGGCCCGCGACCTTAACGCGGTTTTCCGGCGACGCGGTGTACCACAGCGCCAGCGCAATGCCGATGGAGCCAAACACCTTCGAGTTGCCGTGCAGCGCAAAGCCGCCTTCCGGGAACAGGGTTTTCAGCGGTTCGGTACTCTGGCTGAACGCCTGCAGGTGCTGCGCCCAGTAAACCTGAATGCCGCCCTCAACCGCCGCCGGGCCGAAGATGAACGGGCCGTAGACGAAGTGGTGCAGCCCGGTTGGGATCAGAATGCGCTCGAGGAAGGTATAAACCCACACGCCGAGCGCCCCGGCGGAGCGCAGAAAGGCCTGCAGCGACTCGATGCCCATCTGCACCTTCGGCCAGCCGAGCAGCGTCAGCCACGCGCAGGGGATCATCACGAAAAAGGCGAGGATGACCACAAACGAGGTGCCCTGGAAAATGCCCAGAAAGACCGGCAGCGGCTTGTCGAAATAGCGGTTGTGAATGGCGGTGACGATGCCTGAAATGACGATCGCCCCGATGATGCTGGTGTCGAGCGTTTTAATGCCCGCTATCATCGCCAGCCCGCTTCCGGCGGTCGGTTCGGCGGAGAAATCGACGCCAAAGAAATGGCCCCAGGTCATCCCCATCGCGTTAATGAAGTAGTTCCAGGTCAGGAAGCTAATCAGCACCGCCAGGCACGCCCGACCCTGCGCCTGCTTCGCGAGGCCAATCGGCAGGCCGACGGCAAAAATCAGCGGCATGTTGCGAAAGACCGCCCATCCGCCCTCTTCAATGATGTGAACAATTTGCGCGAACAGATGATCGGGCGCGGTTAAGGCCTCGCCCACGAAAAGCGGGTTGCGAAGCATAATGGCGATTCCCACCACGATCCCGGCGAACGGAAACAGCAACACCGGGGTAAACATGGCACCGCCAAAACGTTGTATTTGACTGAGCATTTTTAAATCCTCACGTAACAACCTGTAGGGGAGAGTGGCCTTTGTAATTTTTTGCTGGCCTGAAGGGAGCATAAGAATTTACTAATGTGTGAACATGGCGCGCCGCTGCGATTCGTGATCGCATTCATGGTTTTAATTTGACCAATGAGGTCTACTTTTTGCGGTAAATATGGACATGTAAGGACGTAATCCACGCGCTGAAGCAGGCAGAGAGGTCTACTGGTGATCTACAAATCTATTGCTGACAGATTGCGGCTGCGGCTCAATTCGTCGGACTACAACGTCGGCAGCCCGCTGCCCGGCGAGAAAGCGCTGGCGCACGAGTTTGGCGTGGCGCGGATGACCATCCGCAAGGCGCTGGACCTGCTGGTGAGCTGGGGGCTGGTTGAGCGCCGCCACGGCAGCGGGACGTTCGTCGCGCGCAAGGACGTTCACCATGAAACCACCAACCTGACCGGGCTGGTGGAGGTGCTGCGCCAGCAGGGAAAAGAGGTGTTGAGCAAGGTGCTGCAGTTTGAGGTGATGCCCGCCCCGCCCGCGATCGCCAGCCAGCTGCGGATTCAGGTCGACGAGCGGATCTATTTTTCACGGCGCGTGCGCTACGTTGAGGGGAAGCCGCTGATGCTGGAAGACAGCTTTATGCCGGTGAAGCTGTTCCGCAACCTCTCGCTGGCGCATCTTGAAGGGTCGAAGTTTGACTACATCGAGAAGGAGTGCGGGATAACCATCAGCGGCAACTATGAGAGCCTGACGCCGGTGCTGGCGGACAGGCAGCTGGCAAGCTATATGAACCTGCCGGAACAGACGCCGCTACTGCGCATTACCTCTCTTTCCTACAGCGACAGCGGCGAGTTCCTTAATTATTCCGTGATGTTCCGCAATACCAGCGACTATCAGGTAGACTATCACCTGCGGCGCATTCACCCGGACGACCTGCTAGCCTATCCCCCAGAACAGCACCGCCAATAGCTGCGGGGTGATAATACGCAGGAACATCACCAGCGGATAAACCGTGGCGTACGACAGCGCCGCCGCGCCGCTGGTGGCGTGCAGGTTATTGGCAAAGGCCAGCGCGGGCGGATCGGTCATCGAGCCTGCGAGCATGCCGCACAGCGTCAGATAGTTCATTTTGGCGAACATTCGCGCCAGTATCGCGACCGTGAGCAGCGGAATGGCGGTGATGAAAATACCGTAAGCCACCCAGCTCATCCCCTCGCCCTGAACCAGCGTGTCGACAAAGTCGCCGCCGGACTTCAACCCAACCACCGCCAGGAACAGCACGATGCCGAGCTCGCGCAGCGCCAGGTTAGCGCTCGGCGGCATAAACCAGTAGAGCTTGCCGATGCAGCCGATGCGCCCGAGGATCAGCGCCATAATCAGCGGCCCGCCCGCCAGCCCCAGCTTGAGCGCCACCGGGAAGCCGGGCACGTACAGCGGAATGGAGCCGAGCAGCACGCCCAGCCCAATGCCGATAAACACCGGCAGCATCTGCACCTGCTGCAGCTTCTGCTGGGCGTTGCCGACCATGTCCGCCACGGCGTCGATGGAGGACGGCCGTCCGACGAGGTTGAGGATATCGCCAAACTGCAGGCTGGCCTCCGGGCTGGCGACCAGCTCAACGCCCGCGCGGTTAAGCCGGGAGATCACCACGTCGTAGCGTTCTTTTACCTGCAGATCGCGGATTTTCCTGCCCAGCACCTTCTCGTTGGTCACCACGACGCGCTCGACGCGCATGTCGGTACCGCGCGTCGAGAGCGACGTATCGACCTCCTGGCCAATCACCAGCCGGGCGTTGTTGAGGTCCGCCGGCTGCCCGACCAGATGGAGCAAGTCGCCGTGCTGGATCACCGTGCCCGGCGAGGGCACCATCAGCATATCGGCGCGCTTCAGTCGCGAGCAGATAATGGTGGCGCTGTTCAGGATGGGCACGTCCTGAATCGCCATGTTGTTCAGGTTGGGATTTTCCACGCGGATATTGATGGTTTTGATCAGCGCGTGGCCGTTGGTGAGCGTGCTTTCGTGGTCCCTGGCCTCTTTATCGACGTTAACGCGGAACAGGACGCGCACCAGCCACATAGACAGCAAGATGCCGCAAATGCCAAACGGGTAGGCCATGGCGTAGCTCATCCCCATCTGGTCAACGACGTCCGGGGCGATGCCTAAATCACGCAGGATCTGCTGCCCCGCGCCCAGCGCGGGCGTGTTGGTGACCGCGCCGGAGAAAATGCCAAGCACCACGGGAAGCGGTATCGCAAAAATCTTGTGCAGGACGGCGGTGACCAGCCCGCCCATCACCACGATGCCGAGGGCGAAGAGGTTTAGCCGCAGCCCGGAGACGCGAAGCGAGGCGAAAAAGCCCGGCCCCACCTGGATGCCGATGGTGTACACGAAGAGGATCAGGCCAAATTCCTGAATGAAGTGGAGCATATCGGCGCTGAGCGTAAGCCCAAGCTGCTCGGCGAAATGGCCGACAAAAATCCCGCCGAACAGCACGCCGCCGATGCCAAACCCGACGCCGCGAATTTTGACATTGCCAATCCATAGCCCAACCACCGCGACCAGGGCCAACACGCTAACGGTTAACGCGATATCACTCATGATCACTTTCCTTGTCATAACCTTAGTTATGATAAGGATTCTCTCAGAGCCGGTAACCGTTGTATGGGGGTTGGCGCACAAAAAAGCCGAAGGTAAAAGCAAAACGATCACCCGAAGGTGACCGTTTTTAGTGTTTGCACCCTCTCCCCGTGGGCTGAGGGATCCCCAGAAAATTTTTAACCAGAAGCGATTACGTTTTTATCAATAAAATTAATAAGTTAAAGCGACACCCTGGTCCGACTGAAAATCGCCGAAGTGTTTCCTGAAGGCCGGGGCGGCCCGCCGGGGGGGGGGGGGGCGGGGAATCCAGCCCGGGGGGCGGCGGGGGGCCCCCCCCCCAACCCCCAAGAATAAACAGGGGGGGCCC
>NZ_JBGKEB010000024.1:0-58056 GCF_041399425.1 Enterobacter sp. KBR-315C3_2022 | reverse complement strand
TTTTCGTTATCGTTGTTCCTTTACTTCCCCCCCCCCTCACCCCTGCCCTCTCCCCAATGGGGAGAGGGTGTTCAGGTTCCCTCTCCCCTTTGGGGAGAGGGTTAGGGTGAGGGGCAGGTTTTCGTATTACTGATTCAACAGCGCCAGAATGTCCTTCGTTCGCGCTTCCATCAGCGCCGCATCCGCGCGCGACTCCACGTTCAGGCGCACCACCGGCTCGGTGTTTGACGAGCGCAGGTTGAAGCGCCACTGCGGGAACGACATGCTGATCCCGTCGGTGCGGTCGATTTCCAGGGCGTGGATCGCAAAATGGTGCTCCACGCGGGCAATCGCCTCGGCGGGCGCGGCCAGCTTGCTGTTGATTTCACCGCTCGCCGGGAACGCCGCCATGCGGTCGCGCACCAGTTCGCCCAGGGTCTGGCCCTTCAGGCACAGCAGCTCGGTCACCAGCAGCCACGGGATCATCCCGCTGTCGCAGTAGGCAAAGTCACGGAAGTAGTGGTGGGCGCTCATCTCGCCGCCGTAGATGGCGTCTTCTTCGTGCATGCGCTCTTTGATGAAGGCGTGGCCGGTTTTCGACATCACCGGCTCGCCGCCCGCGGCGCTCACCACGTCAACGGTGTTCCAGGAGAGACGCGGATCGTGAATGATCTTCGCGCCCGGGTTCTTCTCGAGGAACGCCTCCGCCAGCAGGCCGACGATGTAGTAGCCCTCGATGAACTGCCCTTTCTCGTCGAACAGGAAGCAGCGGTCGAAATCGCCGTCAAAGGCGATGCCCATGTCCGCGCCGTGCTCAATCACCGCGTTACGGGTGTCGTCGCGGCACTCGGGCAGCAGCGGGTTAGGAATACCGTTCGGGAAGTTGCCGTCCGGGGTGTTGTGTACTTTGATGAAAGTGACCGGCACGTTCAGCGCCTTAAAGCGCGCTTCCAGGGCGTCCACCACCGGGCCGGCCGCGCCGTTGCCGGAGTTGATCACCAGCTTCAGCGGCTTGAGGTTCGCCACGTTGATGTAGCCCAGCAGGTGGTCGATATACTCGTCTTGCAGGTTAATCTGCCTGTAGCTGCCGCGTTTCGCCTCGTTCACCGGCGGGAAGTCGTTGGCTTCCACCAGGCGCTGCACGTCGCGCAGGCCGGTATCGCCGCTGATCGGACGCGCGCCCTTGCGCACCAGCTTCATGCCGTTGTAGTCCATCGGGTTGTGGCTGGCGGTCACTTCGATACCGCCGTCCACGCCCAGGTGGAAGGTGGCAAAGTAGATCTCTTCGGTGCCGGACAGGCCGATATCCAGCACGTCCACGCCCGCGTCCTGCAGCCCCTTCGCCAGCGCCAGCTTCAGTGACTCGCTGGTCAGACGCACGTCGCCGCCCAGCACGATGGTTTTTGGCTTTAAATATTCGCCGTACGCGCGGCCGATGCGCCACGCGATGTCTTCGTTCAGCTCTTCGCCCAGCTTGCCGCGGATATCGTAGGCTTTAAAACAGGTTAATTTTTCCATGATGACCCCTTTTTCAGGCAACAGTTGGCCCTGGCCACTAAATAGCCAAATTGATTTTTTTGTCATTCGTAGGCCCGGTAGGCGCAGCGCCACCGGGCATGATGCAGAGCGCTACACGCGGCCGTATCGGTCCTGGATGCGCACGATGTCGTCTTCTTCCAGATACGAGCCGGATCGCACCTCAATCAGGTCGAGCGGAATTTTCCCCGGGTTTTCGAGGCAGTGCGTCGCCCCCAGCGGAATGTAGATAGATTCGTTTTCACCGAGCAGCTTCACCTCGCCGTCGATGGTCACTTTTGCGGTCCCGGCCACCACCACCCAGTGCTCGGCGCGGTGATGGTGCATCTGCACCGACAGCCCCTCGCCCGGCTTCACGGTGATGCGCTTCACCTGATAGCGCTCGCCCGCGTCGATGGAGTCGTATTTGCCCCACGGACGATAGACCTCGCGGTGAATGTGGTGCTCGTGGCGGCCGTCGGCCTTGATCTGCTCCACCACTTTCTTCACGTCCTGCACCGCGTTCCGGTCGGCAATCAGCACGGCGTCTTTGGTCTGCACCACCACCAGATCCTTCACGCCCACCGTGGTCACCAGCCCGGATTCCGCATACACGTAGCTGTTCTCCGTTTTATGGCTGATCACATCACCATGGTGGACGTTACCCTCCGGGGTATGCGCGCTGATCTCCCACAGGGATGACCACGAGCCGACGTCGCTCCAGCCCGCGTCCATCGGCACCACCACCGCGTCGGCGGTGCGCTCCATCACGGCGTAGTCGATGGACTCCTCCGGGCAGGCGAGGAAGGATTTTTCGTCGACGCGGATAAAGTCGAGATCCGGGTCGGTCACGTTCATCGCGCGTTCGCAGGCGTGCAGGATATCCGGACGGTATTTCTCCAGCTCCTCGAGGTAGCGCCCGGCGCGGAACAGGAACATGCCGCTGTTCCAGTAATATTCTCCGCTGGCAACGTAGGCCTGCGCGGTTTCCAGATTCGGTTTTTCGACGAACTGCGCCACGTCAAACGCCACGCTGTCGCCCTCGCCCGGCGTCACGTCGCCGCGGCGGATGTAGCCGTAGCCGGTTTCCGGGAGATCCGGCACGATGCCGAAGGTGACCAGCTTGCCGTTTTCGGCATACGGAATGGCCGCGCGCACCGCGTCGCGGAAGGCGTCTTCCTGCTGAATCACGTGGTCAGCGGCGAGCACCAGCATCAGCGGATCGCAGTCCGGGCTGCTGCGCTTTGCCGCCAGCGCCGCGAGGGCGATGGCCGGGGCGGTGTTTCGTCCGGCAGGCTCCAGAATGATATTTTCTGTGAGTTTGTTCAGCTGGCGCAGCTGCTCGGCAACGATAAAGCGGTGCTGTTCGTTACAAATCACCACCGGGCTTTCACACTCCACGCCGTGCAGACGGTTAACCGTCGTTTGCAGCATGGTGAGCTCCCCTTTCAGGCAGAGGAACTGTTTTGGATAGAGCACGCGGGACAGCGGCCACAACCGGCTACCAGAGCCTCCAGCCATCACGACCGGATACAGTTTGCTTTGACTCATGATTTATCCCCGTATATCTGCAATAAATTGGCTCAGCACGCTCTCTTTCTCGAGGGTGCGTTCGGCATATTCACGTGCCACCGTGTTCTCTTTTGGCATGGCAAGCGCCCGTTCGATCCCGGCCACCAGCGCGGAAACCGACTCCGGCTCCACGCAGACGGCGATCCCCGGATAGCTGTCGCACAGCTGGCCCAGCTCGGTCTCGGGTTCTGCCGTAATCACTGCGTTACCGCCCACGGCCAGAATGTTGGTCAGCTTGGACGGCAGTACCGCATCCGCCGCGCCGCGCTTTTGCACCACCAGATGGCAGTCGCCCATCTTCAGCAGCGCGGGCAGCGCGTCATAGGACTGCAGCGGGAAGAATTTCACGTTGGTCAGGCCGCGCTCGCGCGCCATTTTTTCCAGCCGCGCCTTGCCGCCGCCCTGCCCGACGATCGCAAAAGTCAGCGGGTGTGCGCTCAGCTGCTGCGCCGCCTCGATGACGCTCTCCAGCCCCTGCTTTTCACCGATGTTGCCGGAGTAAAGAATGATTTTGTGCTCATCCGGCAGGCCGAGCCGCGCGCGGAGTTCGCGAGCGTCCTGCTCCGTTACGTCGCGAAAGCGCGCCACTTCGGACCAGTTAGGGAAGAAGATCACCTTCTGGGCCGCCACGCCCTTCTCCTGCGCCTTGTTCATCATCGAGCGCGAGATGGTCGAAACGTAGTCGACGTTGTGCAGCCCGCTGCGCTCGAAGGCGCTGGCGAGCTTCGCCACCCTGCCGCCCTTGCCTTTGCCCGCCATGCCCAGGCCGAGCATCGCGTCCACTTCATAATCCTGAATGTGCAGCAGGGTGCGCGCGCCGGAGAGCTTGCCCAGCAGGCGCATGCCCGGCGTGCAGAACAGCGTCGGCACCACGCCGATAATGCGGTCCGGCTTCCAGCGGCGCTGCGCCATCAGCGGGAAGAAGCTGCTGAGGGCAAAGCTGCCCAGGTGCAGCAGCCGCTTGAGCGTTGAAGGCTGCTTCGGCACGTACAGCGGGCAGCGCCAGACGGTCGCAGCCCCCTCCTCGCGGCGGTAGCGCCAGCTCGAGTAGCGCTCCCCAACCTTCCACTCCGGGTAGTACGGCGGCGCGGTAATGACCCGCACCTCGTGCCCCTGGCTCGCCATCCACTCCACCATCTCGCCGGTGTATTTGCCGATACCGGTGAGCTCCGGCGAGTAGTTGATTCCGTACACTAAAATTTTCATAAGCCCGGCACTCCGGACTGGCGATCGGCCAGGAAATAGGCACGGCTGTTGTCATGCACATTGTCGCTGGCAAGCAGCACCTCTGGCGCCAGCCAGCGGTAATCGTCATGCTGAGCATCAGGCAGACGCAGGTCTGCCTGAGTCACCTTCAGGCGGAACCCCAGCACAACGTAGTGCGTGGTGAACCCGGTGCCTGAAAAGTTATCGTCATAGAAGTGCTGCCAGACCCCGTAAAACTGGCCCGCCGCCATCGGCAATTGCAGGCCTAGTTCCGCCAGGGTGAGACGCTCAAAGGCGTTTGCCAGCGTCTCATCCTTCTGCACGCGCCCGCCGGGCACGAACCAAAAGCCCTGTGCGGGACGGTTGGTTCGTTTTCCCAGCAGGAACTCGCCGCGTTCGTTCTCCACGATCAAATCAATCGAGATGAGCGGAGTGGAACGCACCACCGTGGCAAAATCTTCCTGACTTAAAAACATCGTTACCCCCGGAAGCGGTGCTGGTTTTCCAGGAACCACTGGTAGGTGCTGGCCAGCCCCTGCTCCAGCGATACCTCGTGATACCAGCCCAGCTGGTGCAGACGGGTCACGTCCAGCAGCTTGCGCGGCGTGCCGTCCGGTTTGGTGGCGTCAAACACCACGCGTCCTTTGTAGCCCACCACCTGCGCGATGGTCTGCGCCAGCTCGCGAATGGTGCAGTCCACGCCGGTCCCGACGTTGATGTGCGACAGCATCGGCTCGGTGTTCTCCTGCCACACCTCGCGATCCAGCTCCATGACGTGAATGCTGGCCGCAGCCATGTCGTCCACATGCAGAAACTCGCGCATCGGCGTGCCGCTGCCCCACACCACCACGTCCGGCGCGTTCTCGGCGGTCGCCTCGTGGAAGCGGCGCAGCAGCGCCGGGATCACGTGCGAGTTGCTCGGGTGGAAGTTGTCGTGCGGCCCGTACAGGTTGGTCGGCATCACCGAGCGATAGTCGCGGTTGTGCTGACGGTTGTAGGACTCGCACAGCTTGATCCCGGCAATCTTGGCGATCGCGTAGGGTTCGTTGGTGGCTTCCAGCGTGCCCTGCAGCAGCTCGCTTTCGGCAATCGGCTGCTTCGCCATTTTCGGGTAAATGCAGGATGAGCCGAGGAACAGCAGCTTGTTCACGTTGTGCAGGTGCGCCGCGTGAATGATGTTGCTCTCGATCATCATGTTTTCGTAGATGAAATCCGCCGGGTAGGTGTTGTTGGCGACAATGCCGCCCACCTTCGCCGCCGCCAGATACACCTGGTCGATGCGTTCGTTGGCAAAAAAGTCCTGCACCGCTTTGCCGTCGAGCAGGTTCAGCTCGTCGCGCGTGCGAACAATCACCTCGACGTCGCCGCGCTGCTCCAGCTGGCGCACAATCGCCGAGCCCACCATGCCGCGGTGGCCGGCAACAAAAATACGTTGTTTGTTCATTCTCAGGACTCCAGCGCGATGGCAACCTCGTAGCCATGGGACTTCAGCAGGGAGTGTTTTTTCGCCGCTTCGAGATCTTTAGCTACCATCTCGGAAACCATCTCCTGCAGCGTGGTCTCTGGCTTCCAGCCCAGAACCTCGTGCGCTTTGGTTGGGTCGCCCAGCAGGGTTTCCACTTCGGCAGGACGGAAGTAGCGCGGGTCAACCTGAACGATCACGTCGCCCGGCTTCACGCCCGGCGCGTCGTGGCCGGTCACGGATACCACGATGCCTTTCTCATCCACGCCGGTACCTTCAAAGCGCAGCTTGATGCCCAGCTGCGCCGCGGCCATTTCCACGAACTGGCGCACGGAGTACTGCACGCCGGTGGCGATCACGAAGTCTTCCGGCTTTTCCTGCTGCAGCATCATCCACTGCATTTTCACGTAGTCTTTCGCATGGCCCCAGTCGCGCAGGGAATCCATGTTGCCGAGGTGCAGGCAGGACTCCAGGCCCTGAGCGATGTTGGCGATCGCGCGGGTGATTTTGCGGGTGACGAAGGTTTCGCCGCGGCGCGGGGATTCGTGGTTGAACAGGATGCCGTTACAGGCGTACATGCCGTAGGATTCGCGATAGTTGACGGTGATCCAGTAGGCGTACAGTTTGGCAACCGCGTACGGAGAGCGCGGGTAGAACGGCGTGGTCTCTTTCTGCGGGATTTCCTGCACCAGGCCGTACAGCTCGGAGGTGGACGCCTGGTAGAAGCGGGTTTTCTTCTCGAGGCCGAGGAAGCGAATCGCTTCCAGCAGGCGCAGCGTGCCCATCGCGTCAACGTCTGCGGTGTATTCCGGGGATTCGAAGGAGACGGCTACGTGGCTCATCGCGCCCAGGTTGTACACTTCATCCGGCTGCACTTCCTGCAGGATGCGGGTCAGGTTGGAGGTATCGGTCAGGTCGCCGTAGTGCAGGTGGAATTTCGGGTTGGCCGCGTGCGGATCCTGATAGATGTGATCCACGCGCTCGGTGTTGAATGAAGACGCACGGCGCTTAATACCGTGAACTTCATACCCTTTTTCCAGCAGCAGTTCTGCCAGGTAAGAACCATCCTGCCCGGTAACGCCGGTGATGAGAGCGACTTTAGACATGTTTATATTCCTCTGTACTTATCAAAGTTTTTCAGTTTCAACGCGTTCGCGTATCACCACTGCGGGGTTGCCACGGCAAACTTTATTTGCCGGTAGCGATTTAAAAACGCTGCTGCGGGCACCAATAACCGTGCCGTCGCCAACAGAAATTCCGGGTGCCACAAACACATCCGTTGCCAGCCAGCATTTTTCGCCAATCACAACAGGCGCGGCGGTAATATCAAAATGCGGGCTCATAAAGTCGTGGCTGCCGGTACACAAATAACACTTCTGTGACACCACCGAATTTGCGCCAATCGTAATCTCGCCAAGGGTATATAACACCGCGTCATCGCCTACCCAGGCATAATCCCCGAGGGTTAATTTCCACGGGTAGGTAATTTTTACCGACGGGCGAATGACTACGTTTTTTCCTATTTTTGCGCCAAACAGGCGCAGTAAAAATGCGCGCCAGCGGTACAGTATCTGCGGCGACCAGGCAAATAACGTTGCCTGAACCGCCCACCACAGCTGCACCTTAATTCCGCCCGCGCCGCGAAAACCTTTCGGCACGGAGAATCCGTTTAATTCCTGCATTACGTTTCCTTATATCTCAGGCTTTGTTATATAAGGCTTTCGCTTTACCCGTTGTTTTCAGGCGTAAGTAATAAGAGAGCGCCGCCCATAATCCCGGCACGCGCAGTATTTTACGCTGCACGTTTTTTGCGTCCTGGCACAGCTCCAGATTATTCGAGGTTGACACGCCGCCCATTGAAAATTCGGACACCAGCCCTTTAATTCGACGGAACGGATAGCCCGCCTTGTACAGGCTGGCGGTCAGCGCATAATCGGAAGAGACTTTATACTGCAAATCGTAAGGATGTTTTTTCAGACCGTTTACCGGAAAGAAAATGGCCTGATGGCTCGCCGGCAGGCTGTGATAGATATACCAGCCCGGCTTTGCGCTCCGCAGCACCTTATTACCGTCGCCAAAATCGAGCAGCGCATCGCCAATATAGAGCGCCTCTTTTTTCTCGCGGGCCAGCTGGCGAACAAACAGCGCGACATCTTCATGGAACACATCGCCCGAGTTAAGGAAGATGGCATAGCGCCCCTGCGCCATGGCAATGCCCTTATTCATGGCATCGTAGATGCCTTTATCCTTCTCGCTGACGTAGCGTAAGTTGAACTCCCCGTTGAGTTTTTCCAGAAACTCCGCGGTGCCGTCGTTCGAGCCGCCGTCGACCACGATCCACTCAAAGGTGATGCTCGGGTCGCGCGCCAGGTTGCGCAGGGATCGCCAGGTTTTTACCACGCCTTCGTAGTTGCGAAAGGCGACGGTAACCACGCTAAGAAACATAAATCACCTCATTTCGTCATACGCGCGTAATATTGAGCGCCTTGCGCAAAATAAACGGACAGACAATTAAGAATGCATATTCCGGGCTAAATATTGACCCGGTAAAAAACAGCGACACCGGCGTAAAAAGATAAAGCTGCACGCGGAAGTTTTGGTTATCACCAAACGCGTTAATCATCATTTTGAAAACTTTAAACAAATACCAGATCGTCAACAGTACCGCGAACCACGAAAAATAAATAATCAGCAGATACAGACCATTGTCTATGGTTTTTCCGACGTCCGCACCGTTAAAGATTCCGAATGATGCAACATATTCGTAAAGTGAGCCGAATCTTACTACGCCATCAATATGGGTTAAGGAATAACCCACCATCACCAGCGGACCGATGATGCGATAATAAGATGATGACCCTTCCGTTCCCAAATCACCCAGACGTTCTGAGATGTACGGGAAGGCAAATATCACGCCAACTAAAAATACCGTCAGGGAGATAATCGCCAGCGGCAGCTTTTTCTTAATCGCGTCTTTGTTAAGGTACTGAAAGGCCCACTCCAGCAGGTAAAACAGGATAAATGTCATTACCCCGGAGAACGATCCTGACAGAACAATTCCTGCAAGAATCATAGCATCGGTCTTAGGGGTTTTGATACCAAACTGTTTGATGCTGAGCCAAATTGAGATTAACGCCAGAGCGAAGAACGCCGGTTCAAAATAAAGCGCCGTGGTACGCTTCCCGCCAAACTTAATGAAGTTCAGTACATAGCTGTTACTGTATATAAGATATTTCGAAATTATTTCCATCAGGCTGCTGCCGCCGGTCAAAATAATTTGCGCCATCTCCATGGCGGCAAGCATAACTATTAGCCCGACCACAATATAAAAGAACCTGAGGATTTTCCGATAATTGTGCGGAGAAATAGTTTTAAAGCGAATACTCCACACCATGCCGATAATAATCACGATATAGACGAACAGCATGGTGGAGGTGACGTACTTGCTGGCATCCAGCGACTGGCCAAAGACGTAGTTAAACGCCGTCAGGCCAAACCCCAGCCCCAGCGCGATCATCAGCTTCTTGAGGCTGATTTTCTCAACGTAGAGTAAAAGCAGCACCGGCAGGAAGGTCACGATGGTAATCGGGAAGCTTTCCCCCAGCTGGGCAATTTTGACGTTGACCAGCAGGTAGATCAGCGGCAGCAGCAGATAGCTACAGATTCTGATAGAACGAGACATACTCCTCCAGCATCTGTTGTCCACTGTAGGCCTTGCGGCTGCGGTTGCGGAACGATTCCAGGTCAGTGCCAAAAACGATCTCAGCAATCTGCGCCTTCGGCATCTGCACCAGCGGCAGCACCTCGTTTTCCGCGAAGGTTTTACCGCCCGATTTTTCCAGCACCTCGCGCGCCGCGTCGCTGTGGGTCGCAATCACCGGCACGCCGATGGAGAGCGCTTCGCAGAGGATGAGCGGGTAGTTGTCCACGCGCGAGCTGAACACCAGCGCGTCCATTTCGTTAAGGGCGCTCATCAGCTTGCGCTTGTCGGTTTCAAACCCGTGGTTCACCACGTTGGCCCCGTCGAACGGCGAAAATTTGCCGAAGGTGTGCAGCTCAACCTTGTCACCCAGCGCCATGATGTCGCGCACCAGCTGCTGGTTGGTTTTACCGTCGTAGCGCAGGTCGTGCGCCACCACGGCGATTTTAGGCCTGCCCGCGGTCTGCGCCACCGGCGTGAGCTCCGCCAGAATCTCTTCCGTCGCCACGTCGATGCCGTTATTGATGATTTTGCAGCGCCCTGCCCCGTACAGGCTGTTGAAGGCGTCCGCCACGTGCTGGCTCGGAGAGATAAAGGTGCAGCCGAGCGAAAGCATCTCGCGGAACAGCTGGCGCTTGCCGGCCACCAGCTGATGGGCGCGATCCACCTTCACCGGCGGATAGTTGCTGAGCGTCGGGCATTTCCGGCAGTTATCTTTCCAGCCTTCGCAGCCGTCGGTAAAGGCGCAGCGCCCGGTCACGCTCCAGTGGTCGTGCAGCGTCCAGACGAAGCGGGTATCCGGCTTGTGCGCCAGCACGTTTTCGCAGAACGACACCACCTCCTCCAGATTCAGCCAGTAGCTGTGCAGCACGTGGAAGTGCAGCACGACCGGGCCGCTGGTGCGGGTGACGGTGCGGTAAAGGTTGTTGAGGTTGCCAAACAGATCGCGGTTGAACAGGCGAAACAGGGCAATGTTAGCCATTGAGGTCAGGCGCGGCGTCTGCTTTACGACGTGCGGATAGCTGTCGTGGCTGACGCTTTTCCTGCCGCCCTTGCCGTAGCCGTAGACAAAGCGCGACTGAAGTCCCTTTTGCAGCGCGCGCTGGTGGAGATCCAGCGCCACGCCTGCCGCACCGCCTTCTGCGAGGCGGACGTTAAATTGCAGAATGTTCATTTAATCACCTTCACGCGGGCCTTCTCGCCCACCACCAGCGCGTTGTCGGGAACGCTGTCCAGCACCACGCTGCCTGCGCCAATCGTCACGTTATTGCCGATCGCGATGTCGCCAATCATCACCACGTTCGCCCCCAGCTCGACGTTGTTGCCAATCACCGGACAGGCCAGGCTGTCCGGCCCGCGGTTGCCGATGGTCACGGCGTGGCGAATGGTGAAGTCATCCCCCGCGACGACAAACTTGTTGATGACGACGGCATAGCCGTGGTGAATGGTGAAGCGGCGGCCGATGGTGGCGGCGGCCTGAATCTCATAGCCCAAAATGCACTCGGTGACGATGCGGTACAGCACCAGCACCGGCGCGGCCCAAATGTTGTTCAGCACGTTTTTCTTGCGCCATACGGAGCAAAAGTGCGCGATGCGGTAGGCCAGAACCATGCAGCACGGGCGCAGGCTCCAGCTATTGGCGCGGCAATCTTCCAGAAACATTATTTCCCCCGAAGCCCGTCGGCCAGACGCTTGCCGTTGCGCACGGAAAACAGCGTCAGCAGCGTGCGCCAGTTCATGCGCTTGTTGCGGATCTGGTAGAGGGTAAACAGCTGATATTTACGGCTGGCGCGGTCGAACTTGTCCTTGTGCTTGCGGTAAAAGTGGAAGTAGCCGGAGAACTTTTTCGGCGACGAGGTGATCTGCATTTCGCCGTGGTTGATGTGCAGGATCTGCGTGGCTTCCTCCACCTTCCACGGCTCGCCGTACTCCACCACCATGCGCAGGAAGATGTCATAATCCTGCGCCGCCTTCAGCTCGGTATCGAACAGGCACTCCTTAAACCGCCACGCCCAGGTAAAGGCCTGATTGCCAATAATGTTGCGCTTGTAGAACAGGCGGCGGGAGTACGGCGATTTCGGATACAGCGGCAGGGTCGCCGGCTGGGAATACACCTCGCCCTGGCAGACGTAGTCGTTGGCGTATAAAAACGCGTGCGTCACCAGCTGCGCCTTGTGCGACAGGAAGATCGACAGGCGGTTTGGCGTCCATTCGTCGTCATCGTCGATGCCGGTCAGGTACTGGCCCTTCGCCTGCATAATCGCCTGGTTGCGCACCGCGCACGCGCCGGAGTTAATGGCGTTGTGCGTATACATCACGCGCGGGTCGTTGAGGTCGGCGACGAATTGTTGCAGCTGTTCGAAGGACGATGAACAGTCGTCGACGATAATCAGCTCCCAGTTATCGTAATCCTGACGCAGCACCGACTTGATAGCGCGGATCGCCAGCTGCTGACGGTTCCATGTCGGCATGTAGATCGAAATTAAAGGGCGTTGTGTGTTCATAAATTCCCCCTACTCCCCACCCCTCACCCCGGCCCTCTCCCCAGAGGGGAGAGGGAGAAAGACCGCACCGAGCAGTCCCCTCTCCCCAAAGGGGAGAGGGAGAAAGACCGCACCTGGCAGTCCCCTCTCCCCTCAGGGGAGAGGGTTAGGGTGAGGGGTGTGGGGTATTTTGTTATTTGCTGTCAGACTTATATTCGTACTCGTAATACCCGTAATCCTGATACCCGGTCGCGCGGCGGAAGATGGAGTTCAGGATCACCCCTTTCACCTCGATGCCGTTTTGCTCGAAGCGGCTGAGGCTGGTCTCCACTTCCTTCAGGGTGTTCACCGCATAGCGCGCCACCATCAGCGTGGTGCCCGCATGACGGCCCACGACGGCGGCATCGGTCACGGCCAGGATTGGTGGGGTATCGATCAGCACCAGGTCATAATGTTTGCTCGCCCACTCAATCAGCTGCGTGAAGCGCTCGCTCATCAGCAGCTCGGACGGGTTCGGCGGCACCTGGCCGCGCGGGATTAGGTCGAACTTAGGAATCGAGGTCGGCTTGGCGCTTTCGCTGATTTCCCCTTTGCCGAGCAGGATTTCCGACAGGCCGTTAACGTTGTTGGTGCCCAGCAGCTCGTGGGTATAGCCCTTACGCATATCGCAGTCGATCAGCAGCACGCGCTTGTTGGTCTGGCTCACCACCGCCGCCAGGTTGGCGCAGACGAAGGTTTTACCAATCGACGGGCTGACGCCGGTCATCATCAGCACGTTATTTTTGGCCTGCATCATGGCGAAGTGCAGGCTGGTACGCAGGCTGCGCACCGCCTCAATCGCCAGGTCGGTCGGGTTGCCCACGGCAAGGAGCTGGCTCTGCTTGTAGCGCTTGACGCCCTTCACGGTCTTCACGCTATCGCGCGACTTCTGCCACTCGGACAGCGGAATGCTGGCGTACACGCTGATGCCGTTCTCTTCCAGCACCTGCGGGCTTTCGATACCGCGGTTGAACAGGGAGCGCAGCAGCACGCCGACGATGGAGAGCATCAGGCCGAGAATAATGCTGCCGAAAATAATCAGCGCCTTCTTCGGCTTCAGCACGCCGGGTTGGGTGATGGCCGGGTCGACGATGCGCACGTCGCCAACGGTGCTGGCCTCGGTGATCTTCAACTCCTGCTGCTTGTTCAGCAGCTGCATGTAAACCTGCTGGCCGGACTCCACGTCGCGCGTCAGGCGAACGATCTCCTGCTGCGTTTTCGGCATGGCGGTCACGCGGTTGTTAAGCTTTGATTTCTCTTCTTCCAGCGTGCGGCGTTTTTCCAGCAGCGTCCGGTAGGCCGGGTGGCGCTTGGTATAAAGCTTGGAGATCTCCGCTTCCTTAAAGGTCAGCTCGTTCAGTTGGGCGTCAATGTTGACCATCGAGTCGAGAACGGACTTCGCTTCCAGCGGCAGGTCGACGGAGTCTTTATCCTGACGGTAGGCGTTCAGCTTGTTTTCGGCGTCGTCCAGGCGGGCGCGCACTTCCGGGAGCTGCTTGCCGAGGAAGGCCAGGCTTTTCGCGGCTTCGGCCGACTTGCGCTCAACGTTCTGCTCGAGGTAGTTGCGGGTGATGCTGTTGAGGATGTCGCGGATCTGATCCTTATCTTCCCCGGTAAAGGTCATACTCAGCACGCCGGTATCTTTGCCGTTTTCCGTCACGGTCAGGTTGTTTTGCAGGTTATTGATCATCCCGAGCGTGGAGAATTTGGTGACGGTAAACTCGCCGCCCTCCTGCGCGTGGATGGCGCTGACCCGCATGCTCACGCCGTCCTTGGTGAGCATCTGCCCGACCTCACCGCGCGCGCTAAAGCCCGCGTCGCTGGTCAGCTGGTACTGGCTTGGCCCCAGCACGGTGAGGGTGAAGGTCTGGTCCCCTGCCCCTTTCGGCAGCACGAAGTCGCTCACTTTGACCGTGTCGTTGCTGCGGCCCATGAGCCTGTCCCAGCCCGCGCCGAAGATCGGGAAGGTGTTTTTAGTGACGGAGATATCCAGCCCCAGATCGTGAACCGTTTTACCCAGCACCAGGCGCGACTGGATCAGCTGAATCTCAGCGTCCGACGCGGGCGGCTTGTTCGCCAGCGCGGAGCCAATGTCCTGCACCAGCGAGTTGCCGGTGTTTTGTTCGATTTGCACCAGCGCGTCGGCGCTGTAGATCGGGGTGGCGAAAAGCGTATAGACCACCGCCGCGGCGGCAAACACGGCGGTGATCCCAAGCACCCACCACTTCGCTTCGACCACGGTGCCGACCAGGCGGCCAATGTCGATTTCATCACTGCCCGACGTCGGGGCGGCAGAAGGTTTTGTTTTTTCTGTCATTGTTATCCCTGCTGAGCTTTCAGTGCCTGCGCCCACTGTTGGGCAGACTGGTCAAGTAAGGTGTATACCGCCTCAAACGCCTCGCGGCTCTTGCGATACGGATCGGGAATTTCGCGCTCGCCGTCCCAGTGGCCAAACAGCATCACCTTGCCGCGCATCTCGGGTGCGATATCGCAGAGCGCGTGAATGTGGCGTTTTTCCATCGCGAGGATCAGGTCATATTCCCGACACATCCGGCCGGTGACCTGGCGGGCAACGTGCCCGTCGAGGGAGAGGTGATGATCCAGCGCGACGTGTGAGGCGCGTTCGTCGGCCCCTTTGCCGACCAGCGCGCCCAGCCCCGCGGAGTCGACCGTTAACGCAGGCTGGTACTGCTTCAGCAGACGTTCAGCCGTTGGGGAACGGCAAATGTTCCCCACGCATACCACCAAAATTTTGTTAAACATCGCGGCTTACCAGGTGTGAATGTCGCGCGCCGTATCCGTCATGTAGCGAACGCCACTGATGGTTGGCAGCAACTGGTTGATCAGGCGGTTCCAGCGGGCAACCGGCGCGGTAGTGACGTACACCACGTCGTAAGGCTGGAGGCGGAACGAGGTTGCCATCACCAGCGAGGTGGCGTCGGACATATCGAGCTGGTAAATGTTGGCAATCTTGCCTTTGCTGCTGGCGTCGTCCTTCAGCGGGCGGATCACGAAGATGCCACTGGCGTTGGAGGAGGTCAGGTCGATGCCTTCCGCATTGCCCAGCGCTTCGGTCAGGGTCATGCCGCTGAAGTCCATCTTGAGCGTGCTCTGCTTCTTCACTTCGCCCATCACGAACACTTTCAGGTCGTCGTTACGCGGCACGTAGAGAATGTCGCCCGGATACAGCAGGCGGTTTTGCGTCAGATCGCCGTTTTGCATCAGCGCCTGCAGCGAGATGCGCTGCTCTTTGCCGTTGTGCGTCAGCACCACGTTGCGCCAGTCGGCGCCGTCGGTCAGGCCACCGGCGGAGTTAATGGCGTCCAGCACGGTCAGCGGCACGTTGGTGATGGCCTGCTGGCCGGACTTGTTCACCTGGCCGGAAATGTAGGCTTTCTGCGAGCGGAACGCGGCGATATTAACGTCTACCTGCGGGTCGGCGATGTACTGCGCTAAGCGGCCGGTAATATCACTACGGATCTCGGCAAGCGTTTTACCTGCCACGTGCACTTTGCCAATGTACGGGTAGAACATCGTCCCGTCAGACTGCACCCAGTTACCGGTGTCGCTTGAGCTGCGGTACTGGCCCGCTGGCGTGGTGAGCTCCGGGTGGTCCCAGACGGTGACGTTAATGACGTCGCCCGGCCCGACGCGATACTGGTAGGCGGCGATTTCCTGGTCGAGGGACATATTCGGCTGCGCAACGTTTGGACGCGGGCGTAATTGTTCTACCAGACGCGGGGTTAATGGATAAACATTCACCATTTTGTCGAGGTCGAAATCAGCATCCTGCTGTTTAATCACATCCTTTCCCATCGTCGACATATTGCTGCCGGGAAACACCGTGCAACCACTCATCAAGGTCACAGACACCAATAATGGCATCAATTTCATTTTGGATTTCATCATTGATTATTTATCACTTTGGCAGAGTAATTATCCTGTGCAAATTAAATAAGCGCGGATCGTTATGTCATTCAGAATGCAGTTAACGTGAAAGAAATATAACTGGCATCAGTCCTAAAAAAAGCTTATTCATCCATTGGCTATTGACAGAATAATTGAGGCTGACTCACACGCTTTCGGGCACGCTACCGCCCTTGGCTTTCAGTTACCAATCCACTGACTAAACAATGTGTTATGGATAAACTCCCTCTCGGATGAGGTCTTTTGAAAAATTGTTCAGCGACGTTTGCCGTCGGCTGAAAATGAATAACCTTCTCGTCAGACCGAAACAATAATAGCAACTCGGAAATTTAACATTTGATGCTGGAAGAATTGTTGCAGCTAACCTAATAGCAGGCAAGGAGACAACCGTCCTAATATTGGTTTTTAAGAATAATATTAAGCGCAAGTTTTTACGGTTTTAGGATTTTCTTTATATTGACAAAATATTATTAAAAGCCCTTACCTGCGATATTTCCTAAATACGGGACTATGTAATATATTCTGCGCAACTGGCTTATTTACAGACGCATTATTTGGCGATCTTATATCCCGGCAGTATTAAGAGAAATCTCAGCATGGCATTGCATTTTTCCCGCATATTATCCATGATCGAAGTGTGACATTGGTCATATAACAGAAGGTATTGCTATTACTATGGAATGGATTGCCGATCCATCAATCTGGGCCGGGCTGGTTACGCTGGTGGTTCTCGAATTAGTCCTCGGTATCGATAACCTGGTGTTTATCGCTATCCTGGCGGAAAAGCTGCCCCCTTCGCAGCGCGACCGCGCGCGCGTCACCGGCCTGCTGCTGGCGATGGTGATGCGCCTGCTGCTGCTGGCGTCGATCTCCTGGCTGGTGACGCTAACGAAACCCCTCTTTACCGTATATAGCCTGAGCTTTAGCGCCCGGGATCTGATCATGCTGTTCGGCGGGCTGTTCCTGCTGTTCAAAGCCACGGTGGAGCTCAACGAGCGGCTGGAGGGCAAGGACAGCGAAAGCCCGACCCAGCGCCGGGGCGCAAAATTCTGGCCGGTGGTGGCGCAGATCGTGGTGCTGGACGCCGTGTTCTCGCTCGACTCGGTGATCACCGCCGTCGGGATGGTGGACCATCTCGCGGTGATGATGGCCGCCGTGATTATCGCCATCACGCTGATGGTGATGGCCAGCAAAGCGCTGACGCGCTTCGTGAACAGCCACCCGACCATCGTCATCCTCTGCCTGAGCTTCCTGTTGATGATCGGCTTTAGCCTGGTGGCCGACGGGTTCGGCTTCTATATCCCGAAAGGCTATCTGTACGCGGCGATTGGCTTCTCGGTGATTATCGAGGCGCTAAACCAGCTGGCGATATTCAACCGCCGCCGCTTCCTTTCCGCCAACCAGACCCTGCGCCAGCGCACCGCCGACACGGTGCTGCGCCTGCTGAGCGGGAAAAAGGAGGACGCCGAGCTGGATGCGGAGTCCTCGGCGATGCTTGCCGATCACAGCGACGGGCAGATTTTTGACCCGCAGGAGCGGCGAATGATTGAGCGCGTGCTGAACCTTAACCAGCGCTCGGTCAGCAGCATCATGACCTCGCGCCACGACATCGAGCATATCGACCTGACGGCGCCCGAGGAGCACGTCCGCGCCCTGCTGGACAAAAACCAGCACACCCGCGTGGTGGTCACCGGCGGTGAAGAGGAGGAGGAGCTGCTGGGCGTGGTGCACGTGATCGACCTGCTGCAGCAGCAGCTTCACGGCGAGCCGCTCAACCTGCGCGCGCTGGTGCGCCAGCCGCTGGTGTTCCCTGAGGGACTGCCGCTGCTCTCCGCGCTGGAGCAGTTCCGCAACGCGCGCACCCACTTTGCGTTTGTGGTGGATGAATTTGGCTCCGTGGAGGGGCTGGTAACGCTCAGCGACGTGATGGAGACCATCGCCGGGAATCTGCCGAACGAGGTGGATGAGATCGACGCCCGCCACGATATCCAGAAGAACGCCGACGGCAGCTGGACGGCAAACGGCCATATGCCGCTCGAAGATCTGGTGCAGTTTGTCCCGCTGCCGCTTGATGAAAAGCGCGAGTACCACACCATCGCCGGGCTGCTGATGGAGTACCTGCAGCGCATTCCCGCGCCGGGCGAAGAGGTTCAGGTGGGGGATTACATGATCAAGACGCTGCAGGTTGAAAGCCACCGCGTGCAGAAGGTACAGCTTATCCCGCTGCGCAGCGAGGATGACCTGGATTATGAGGTGTAGATAAAAGCAAAACGGCAACTCCGTTGCCGTTTTTAATGTTTGCTCCCTCTCCCCGTGTGAGAGGGCTGGGGTGAGGGCATCAGGCCGCACATCCCACCCGGCACCCGCACTATCAAAGCTTATCCAGCAGCTTCTTCACGTCCTTGCCGTTTTGCGAATCCTTGTTGCGATCCGCCCAGTCGTTCAGGCGACGTTTTGCCTCATCCTGCAGATGCTTACGCAGGATCTGATCGACCTGCAGGCCGTAGTTCAGCGCCTGCCATTTACCGTACACGGTGAGCGGAACCGGCGTGACCTTGAGGAAATCAATCAGCTCGCTTTCCCCTTCCCAGCCCGAGAGCACGCGAACGTTAAAGCGGGTGTCCGCCGTCTCTTTCACCAGATCCATCGTGCCTGAACCGGTCAACGCCAGCAGAGAGGAGGTGCCCTGCATACCGTCCAGGGACAGCTGCCCGTTGTTCAGCGTCAGGTCGGTGCTGAAGCTGTCGAGCCGCGTGGCGCTGTCGTAATTCTCCTGCGCCTTCACGTTGCTGCTGCGCTCTACCGCCTGCTGCACCAGCTGCTGGAAATTAAGCCCTTCCATGCGGGTATCTTTCAGCGCGACGTGCGCCTGGCCCTGCCAGCTGCGGCGGAAGGCCTCGGCGTCGATTTTGGTGCCCGAGAAGTCACCCGCCAGCGACATTTTCCCCGTCAGCGCAATCGGATAGTTGAAGGCGTTGAGGATCGTGCCAATCTCTACGTTTTCAAGGCGCGGCTTGAACTCGGCGCTGGCGGTGTCGGTGCGCACGTCGAGGGTGCCGGGCAGCGAGATGTTACCCGCCCCCATTTTGCCCGCCAGTTCGGAAATCACCAGCAGGCCGCCGTGGTTAAACAGCTGGCCGCTGACGTCGGTGAAGTCGATGCCGCGCCAGCGCACGCTGTTGGCTTTCAGCAGAATATCCGCGGTAAAGCTGCGCAGCCCGTTGTAGTCAGGCTGGTCAAGATTCGAAGAGATCACCGGACGCGACTGCGCCACCGGGGCTTGCCCCGCCTGCCCGCCGTCGCCCGCCGCGGCGCTATCCGGCTCGGGCGGCAGCAGATTCTCCAGGTTCAGCTTGTCGAACTGGAGGTCGAAGACCCATTTAGGGTTATCGGCGAGCGTGACGCTGGCCTTCCCTTTCAGGCTGCTGTCGTTGGCCTGCAGATTGAGCGTGTCCAGCTCCAGCTGTTTTTGTTCTTCATGCCACACGGCCTGAAGCGTTCCCTGGCCGGTAATGCCCTTGGCTGGCAGGTCCGTTCCGGTCAGCTGCCAGTTCATCTGCTGGATGTCCGCCATCAGGCGATGCGGATAATCAGAGGCGTTGATGTTGGCGTTCAGAGATAAGGTCAGGTCGCGCTGGTCGCGGTTAATCCGGCCAGAAAAATCGAGCGTGCCGACGTGGTTGGCGTCCTGGTCCATTTTCAGATTGATATTGCGAACGGTCACCTGCTCGTCGCTTTCGTGCTGGAAGACCAGCACGCTGTCGGCCACCTTGAGGGTCGCGATATCAAACGACCAACCGGTGTCGGACGGCACGTCGGGCAGCGTATTTTCCCGCGGCGCGACCGGTGCGTCCGGCTGGCGAACGGCTTCCGTTTGCGGCGTAAGCTGGATCACCGCCCCTTTCAGCATCACCTGGTTGACCTGAAGCTGATGGGAAAAGAGCGGGATAAGCGCTACGTCAAGACGCATGTTGTCTGCCGCCACGATCGGCTGAGACGCCCCAGGCGCGGTCAACGACATGCGGCCAGAAAGAATGCTGAGCTGGGGCCAAACGTGCCAGCGCAGCGGCCCGTCGAGCTTAAGTTGGTAACCGCTGCGCGCCTCAACCTGCCGCACCATGTAGGTGCGGAAGTCGTTTGGGTTTACCAGCAGAACCAACGCTGAAAGGCCAGCCACCAGCACCACCAGCAAAATCATCAGCGTTGTCAGAACTCTTCTCATGGCATCCTCAATGGACTAGCAATCAGTCTTTATCAATACGACTGGCAACCGCACCCTGCTGGTCGCGGTATTTTGCGTCCTGGCGGCGGTTGTAAGGACGATCCGCCGGGCCGGTCAGCGGTTCAAAGCTGAGCGCGCCAATCATCATGCCCGGGCGCAGCGCCAGCGGCAGTTTACCGGCGTTGAAAAACTCCAGCACAATGCGTCCTGACCAGCCCGGATCGATACGGTGCGCGGTCACGTGAACCATCAGCCCCAGGCGCGCCAGCGAGGAGCGCCCGTCAAGCCAGCCCACCAGATCGGCAGGCAGCGTGACCGATTCAAAGGTCACGGCCAGCGCCAGTTCGCCGGGATGAAGATAAAACGCCTCACCGTCTTCAAGCACAATTTCGTCGCTCATCACGCGGTCGAGCGCGGCGCTGACTTCGTCCTTCGGCCCGCTCAGGTCGATAAACGGCGCGGTATGGCCGCTGAAGGTGCGGAATTTATTGCCCAGACGCACGTCGACGGTGACGCCGTTAATGCGCTCCACCGGCGGACGCGGGGTAATAGACAGGCGGCCTTCATCCAGCCAGGCTTCTATATCGCGGTCACAAAGACGCATGGCACTCTCTCCTTTCGTGCATCGCGCCCTGACGCCGGACAGGCTCAGGGCAAAACCAGGTTATCTCTGAACGGTACACAATTCGCACGGCTTATTCAAAAAACTGGCTGATTTTCGCTTTTAAGATATCAATGGCAATACGGTTTTTGCCGCCACGAGGGACGATAATATCGGCATATTGCTTAGAAGGGTCAATAAATTGCAGGAACATCGGACGCACGGTTTTTTGATACTGCGCCATCACGGAGTCCATCGAACGGCCGCGCTCGTTAACGTCGCGTTTGATACGGCGCATCAGGCAGATATCCAGCGGCGTATCGACGAAGATCGAGAAGTTCATGGATTCACGCAGGCGCGCGTCGGTCAGCAGCAGGATGCCTTCCAGAATAATGACCTTCTTCGGCTCGATGCGAACGGTCTCCTTGAGGCGGGTGTGCTCTACGTAGCTGTAAACCGGCAGCTCAATGGCCTGGCCGCTTTTCAGCGCTTCCAGATGCTGGAACAGCAGGCTGTGATCCATCGCGTTCGGATGGTCATAGTTGGTTTTAACGCGCTCTTCCATCGAAAGATGAGACTGGTCTTTGTAATAGCAGTCTTCGGGTATGACGCCGATATGCTCATCACCAACTTGTTCGCGCAGTTCGCGATAAAGCGTACTGGCAATAAGACTTTTACCTGAAGCTGATGCGCCGGCGATGCCTATGATGACGCACTGATGAGACTTATCAGTCATAAATTTAGCGACCTGATTGACCTGGATGTTAAGGAAGGACGACGCCGTAGCGTCAAACGCGGCAATTATAGGGATTTCGCCTGCGCGATACCAGTCGAATGCGCAGGTATTGCGAGAGGGGCTGCAAAGTCGTTTTTCGCTCCCTGAACGAAATTTTTACGCCTGTTTTTTCAGCAGCGAGGATGAATTTTTAGCAGAGTAACTCTTTAATAAGTCTATGATGTCAAATTATGAGCAGTCGGCATAGGAATTGTAAATTGTTTGTACTAGCATAAACCCCAATCTCACTTTCACGCGTCCGGATTTCGTTCCTGACGGCATGACGTCCCTGGATAACGCGGTAATGAATAAACAACACCAGCGGGTTTTGGTTACCTCCTCACATCCTTTACTGCGACTTGTCTGTCTGGGTCTGGTCACCTTCATTTTTACCCTTTTCTCGCTCGAACTCTCCCGCTTCGGCACCCTTCTGGCGCCGCTGTGGTTCCCCACGTCCATTATGATGGTGGCGTTTTACCGTCACGCCGGCAAAATGTGGCCCGGCATTGCCCTGGCCTGCTCCTTTGGCAACGTGCTTGCCTCGTGGATGCTCTTTTCGTGGGAATCGATAAGCCTCATCTACACGGTCATTAACGTCATCGAGGCCTGCATCGGCGCGCTGCTGCTGCGCAGGCTCCTCCCGTGGTATAACCCGCTGCAAAACCTTAACGACTGGGTGCGGCTGGCCGTCGGCAGCGCCATCGTGCCGCCAGTCGCGGGCGGCATAATGGTTCACCTGCTGGTGCCAAGCGACGAACCCCTGCGCCACTTTCTCGTCTGGGTCCTGTCAGAGTCCGTCGGCGCGCTGGCGCTGGTGCCGTTAGGGCTGCTGTTCAAGCCGCACTACCTGCAGCGCCACCGCAATCCCCAGCTGCTGCTGGAGACGCTGGCAACCATGGCGATCACCCTGGCGCTGAGCTGGGTGTCCATTCTGTGGCTGCCTTGGCCGTTTACCTGCATTATCGTTCTGCTGATGTGGAGCGCGGTGCGCTTGCCGCGCATGGAAGCCTTCCTGATCTTTCTGATGACGGTCATGATGGTTTCGCTGATGATGGCGCACGCCCCCAACCTCCTGACATCGCAGCACCCCAGCGCGATGCTTAACGCGCCGTGGCTGCCGTTTTTGATGATGCTGCTTCCGGCAAACGTCATGACCATGGTGATGTACGCCTTCCGCGCCGAGCGCAAACACATCACCGAGAGCGAAGAGCGCTTTCGCAACGCGATGGAATATTCCGCCATCGGGATGGCGCTGGTGGGAACGGAAGGCCAGTGGCTGCAGGCGAACAAAGCGCTGTGTCAATTCCTCGGCTACAGCCAGTCGGAGCTGCAGTCGCTCACGTTCCAGCAGCTGACCTGTCCGGAGGATCTCAACACGGATCTGGACCAGCTCGAGCAGTTGGTTAACGGCGATATCAACACCTATACCATGGAAAAACGCTACTACACCCGCAGCGGAGAAGTGGTGTGGGCGCTGCTGGCCGTCTCCCTGGTCCGCCACGCGGACGGCTCGCCGCTCTACTTTATCGCCCAGATCGAAGACATCAACGATCTCAAGCAGACGGAATGGGTCAACAAGCGGCTGATGGAGCGTATTACGCTTGCCAACGAGGCGGGCGGCATCGGCATCTGGGAGTGGGACTTAGCGCCGGACGTTATCAGCTGGGACAAGCGGATGTTTGAGCTGTACGACATTCCGCCGCACATCAAGCCGACGTGGCAGCTGTGGCACGATGCCGTCGTGCCGGAAGATCGCGAGCACGCCGAGCGGGTTATTCGCGACTCGCTGACGGCGAGGCAGCCGTTTAAGCTTGAGTTTCGCATTCGCGTCAAAGAGGGCGTACGCCATATCCGCTCGCTGGCGAACCGGGTGTTGAGCAAAGACGGCGACGTGGAGCGCCTGCTCGGCATCAATATGGACATGACCGAGGTGAAGCAGCTCAACGAAGCGCTGTTCCAGGAAAAAGAGCGTCTGCATATTACCCTCGACTCCATCGGCGAAGCGGTGCTGTGTACGGATATCGACATGAACGTCACCTTTATGAACCCGGTGGCGGAAAAAATGAGCGGCTGGCCGCAGGACGAAGCCATCGGCCAGCCCCTCCTCAAGGTGCTGCACATCACCTTTGGGGTGAAAGGCCCGGTCATGGAGAACATCCACAGCGGCGATATGTCGCGCGCGAATATGGAACAGGATCTGGTGCTTAACTGCCGCCACGGGGGCAGCTTCGACATTCACTACAGCATTACCCCGCTGAGCACCCTGGACGGGCACAACATCGGGTCGGTGCTGGTCATTCAGGACGTCACCGAGTCGCGCAAAATGCTGCGCCAGCTCAGCTACAGCGCATCCCACGACGCCCTCACCCGCCTGGCGAACCGCGTCAGTTTCGAAACGCACCTCAAGCGCCTGCTGCAAACCGTGCAGGAGACGCACCAGCGCCACGCGCTGGTCTTTATCGATCTCGATCGCTTTAAGGCCGTCAACGACACCGCGGGGCACGCGGCGGGCGACGCCCTGCTTCGCGAGCTCTCCTCACTCATGCTGACCATGCTGCGCTCAAGCGACGTGCTGGCACGCCTGGGGGGCGATGAGTTTGGCCTGCTGCTGCCGGACTGCAACGTTGAAAGCGCGCGCTATATTGCGGGTCGCCTGATTCAGTCGATCAACAATTACCACTTTATGTGGGAAGGCCGCCTGCACCGTATCGGCGCCAGCGCCGGGATAACGATCGTGGACGATGCCAACTGCCAGGCGGCGGAAGTGATGTCGCAGGCGGACATTGCCTGCTACGCCTCCAAGAATAACGGACGCGGCGTGGTGACGGTCTACACCCCGCAGCAGGAACGCGCCCACAGCGAGCGCAATGTGATGTCGCTGGACGAACAGTGGCACATGATCAAAGACAACCCGCTGGTGATGATGGCCCGCAGCGTCGCCTCTCCGCGCATTCCGGAAACCTGCAGCTTCTGGCTGATTTCGCTGCGCCTGTGGACCAGCCAGGGCGAGATGCAGGAAGAACAGGCTTTCCGCGCCGGGCTGACCGAGCGGGAGCTGCTGCACGCGCTCGACAGGCGTCTGTTCGGCGAATTTTTCCGCACCTTTGCCGCACAGGTCGCCACGAAGGGGCTCGGCGTCGCGCTGCCGCTGTCGGAGGCGGGCTTGTCCAGCGCCACGCTGGTCGATGAGCTGCTTGAGCTGCTGCAAAACGGGCCGCTGCCGGGACGGCTGCTGCACCTGGTCATCCCCGTTAACGTCGTTCGCTCGGATAACCCCAAAATTGAACAGGGGCTGCACAAGCTCCGCTACGCGGGCTGCCGCGTGGTGCTGAGCCATGTCGGGGGGGATATGGACATTTTCAACCACCTGAGCGCCAACGTGGCCGATTACCTGATGCTCGATCCGGACATCGTGACGCACGTCCACGGAAACCTGATGGACGAAATGATGGTGACCATCATTCAGGGTCACGCCCAGCGGCTGGGGATGAAAACGCTGGCCGGGCCGTGCAATCAGCCGATCATGATGGATACGCTTTCCGGTATTGGCATCGACTACATTTACGGCGACACCCTCTCAGAACCACAACCGCTGGAGCTTCTGCTGAACACCAGCTACTTCGCGATTAACTAGGGCTTCCAGCCCTCGGTATACCAGATGTGCAGCAGCGCGTACGAGCGCCAGGGCCGCCAGCGCTCGGCGTAGCGGCGGATTTGCGCGGGCGTCATGCCGTCAAAGCGCTGCTTGATCAGATAATCGTCCGGAAGAAAAACGTCTTTCGCCTGCCAGCCGCGCAGGGCGAGATAGTTCGCGGTCCAGCGGCCAATGCCCGGCCGCTGCTGCAGCGCCTTCATGCCGGCCTCAACGTCCTCGGGCGGCGATAGCGGAAACTCGCCGTCGACTACCGACCGGGCCAGATGAATCAGCGACTCCGCGCGCTTTAGCGGCATGCCGAGGGCCTTTACCGCCAGCGGATCGGCCGCGGCCAGCGCCTGCGGCGTTGGGAAGCAGCGGTATCCCGGCGCGTCCTTTACCGGCTCCCCGCACAGCGCAACCACGCGCGTCGCCAGCTTCGCCGCCATCGCCACGCTCACCAGCTGACCGAGGATCGCCCGCACGCCCTGCTCGTAGGCGTCCATCGCGCCGGGCAGCCGCAGGCCGGGGCGCGCGGCACCGAGTTCCCCCAGCGCCGAGCGGATCGCATCTGGATCGCAGGCCAGATCGAAAAGCCGACCGATGCGCTCGAGGCAGATCGCCGCAACCGGCGTCAGGCCCGGGCTGAGCGTCACCGCAAGCGTTTGGGATTGCTCGTCCGGCGTGACGCGAAATATTCCCTGATGCCCCTCGCAGGTGAAGCTGCGCTCGTAGTACGTTTCGGTGACGGTTTCTACGCCGGACACCGCGCGCGCGCCAAGAAAGCTAAACATCCATTGCCAGTCATAAGGGGGTTGCCAGGTCAGGGTATACATCGTCGCTCCTTTCAGGTTTTCCTGAGTCTAAACGGAAAGCCTCCGTTTCGCCTTGCTTTCATATTCCTGTTGTCGCCAGGCGGACATTTCGCTAAAGTCTCGCCCCTTCTCACCGGCATGGGGATATAACGTGTTTATTGGATTCGACTACGGCACCGCGAACTGCTCGGTGGCGATTATGCAAAACGGCCAGCCTCAGCTCCTGAAAATGGAGAAAGAGAGCACGCTGCTGCCCTCAATGCTCTGCGCGCCAACGCGTGAAGCGGTCAGCGAATGGCTGTATCGCCATCATCAGGTTCCGGCCACCGCGGCGGAAACGCAGGCGCTGCTGCGCCGGGCGGTCAGCTTTAACCGCGATGAGGACATCGAGGTCACGCCGTCCAGCGTGCAGTTCGGCCTCTCCTCGCTCGGGCAGTACATTGACGATCCGGAAGAGGTGTACTTCGTTAAATCACCGAAATCCTTCCTCGGGGCCAGCGGCCTGAAGCCGCAGCAGGTAGCGATGTTTGAGGATCTGGTCTGCGCCATGATGCTGCACATCCGCAACCAGGCGCAGAGCCAGGTGACGGAGGCGATTGACCAGGCGGTGATTGGTCGGCCAATTAACTTCCAGGGGCTGGGCGGCGACGAGGCGAACCAGCAGGCGCAGGGCATCCTTGAGCGTGCGGCGCACCGCGCGGGCTTTCGCGACGTGGTGTTCCAGTACGAGCCGGTCGCGGCGGGTCTGGACTTCGAGGCCACGCTGACGGACGAGAAGCGCGTGCTGGTCGTCGACATCGGGGGCGGAACCACGGACTGCTCGCTGCTGCTGATGGGGCCGCAGTGGCACGCCCGTCGCGACCGCGAAAACAGCCTTCTCGGCCACAGCGGCTGCCGCGTCGGCGGTAACGATCTGGATATCGCCCTGGCGTTCAAAAGCCTGATGCCGCTGCTCGGCATGGGCGGGCAAACTGAAAAAGGCATCGCCCTGCCGATCCTGCCGTGGTGGAACGCCATCGCCATCAACGACGTGCCGGCGCAGAGCGATTTTTACAGCACCGCCAACGGCCGCTTCCTCAACGACCTGGTGCGCGACGCGCAGGACGCGGATAAAGTCGCCCTGCTGTATAAGGTATGGCGTCAGCGCCTGAGCTACCGCGTGGTGCGGACCGCGGAAGAGAGCAAAATCGCGCTTTCCGATCGCCCGGATCACGCGGTGTCCCTGCCGTTCATCAGCGACAACCTCGCCACGGCGATTTCTCAGGAAGGGCTTGAGGCGGCGCTTGCCCAGCCGCTGCAGCGGATTCTGGAGCAGGTGCAGCTGGCGCTCGAAAACGGCAACGAGAAGCCGGACGTGATTTACCTGACCGGCGGCAGCGCCCGCTCGCCGCTCATCAAAAAAGCGCTGGCGGAACAGCTGCCCGGCATTCCCATTGCCGGTGGCGATGACTTTGGCTCGGTAACCGCAGGGCTGGCGCGCTGGGCGCAGGTGGTGTTTGGCGCCTGACCGGCCCCGTTCACCCGAGAGGCTCTCCCCTAAGGGGCGGTGAGCCTCACGCTTTCCTCACCGTAGCGCCAGGCCTTTTCTGCACCAGGGCCGGAGGCGTGTTCAAGCTGGGCATAGTCAGCGAAGTCGTAAAAGCTGACCGGCGGCAAATAATAATACCCCTGCAGCAGGTCGACCTCGCGATCGCTAAGCCACTGGTGCTGCGATTTACGCTCCACGCCTTCCGCCACGATGCCCAGCCCCAGCAGTTTCGCCAGATTAATGATCGACTCCAGCATCGGCAGCGCCTGATCCTCGTGCTTAATGGTATTGATAAAGACCTTATCAATCTTAATAACGTCCAAATCGAGTTCATTCAGATAGCATAAATTGGCATAGCCCGTACCAAAGTCATCAAGCGCAAACAGTACGCCTCTGTTGCGTAAAGAGCGCATGAGCTCTTTCAGGGCAAGATTAACCTGGAGCGTTTGGTTTTCCGTAATTTCGATCATCAGCGTAACCGGCAGCGAGGCCGTAAGCTCGAGGAAATGGAGGCATTCCCAATAAAATACCGGATTGCTTAAATGCGCCGGGCTGACGTTAAACGCGACATAAAGCGATTTATCCCCCCACCCGCGGCAATGGTTAAGATCCTCAGCCACTTTGTTCATCAGGTAGCTGGTGAGCTCGCTCATTAATCCGCTTCGCTCCGCGAGAGGAATAAATTCGCGCTGCGAGATCGCGTAATTATGGCCCATTGGCCAGCGTGCGAGTATTTCCACGCCGCGCACTTCCCCCCGATCGTTAACGATAGGCTGATACCAGGGAATGATTTCGTCATTTTTTAATGCCAGGCTCAACCGCTGGGCCTCAGGACTTCCAGACCCGTTATTTTCCACCGTCGGCGTTTGGACGTGCTCTTTTCCAGGCATGGAGAAGCCAAGCAAATTATTCCGGCAAACAAAAAGGATGCTTTCGTTAAAATGGCTCAGCCCCAGGCGATGGGTAATTTTTTCCCTGTAGCGATACAGCGCCTTTTTGCTCAGCGAGTTGGCGATGCAGAAATCGTCCAGAGCCTCCTTATTAAAGGAAACTCTGAATAATTCCTCTTCAAAATCGGTAAGCTGAAACGTCATTGCGTCCTCACCCTGCGCCACGCTGTTGACCATCGGCTTCAGCGCCCTGCTTTGCAAAAAGCGGATAATACTCTTAATGGTTAAATCGCCGCTTATCGATTCGACGGATTCGTAGCCTCGATTAATACACCGACTTTCACTCATCGTTAACGCGACGCATTTAAAATTGCTGAACTGACTGCTGTTTCGCTGCAGCCATTTATTCGCCCAAAGAACAGGCACGCGCGTATCCACAATCAGCAGGCACGAGCTGAACCGAGGCGTTAATAAGCTCGCGTCCAGAACAAACGTATTTGCATCCACCAGTACCAGATTAGGTATGAATGATTTAATCCCTGAGAAAAGATAAATATCATAGCTTAGGAGAAATATCTTTTTCGCATTCATAATAATTACCACACCGTTATTTATACAACGTGATCCTCTCGCTCGTTAAAAAGCGCCTTTGAATTTGTATTTCATATGGAACGGCTTATGGACGCTACGCGCCAGGCGCAGCGAGAAGTTTAAAGTCGAAATATCGGTGGGCGACCTCCTGAACGTGTGCTTTTTCGCATTATGGGCATAGTAAAATCCTTTTAAGAATCCGGACAGGAGAAAACGCAGTCAGGAGCCAGTACACATAAACGTCCTCACATTCACAATAAGACAGCATAAAATAAATAAATTCTGCATTTAATCGATACTTATGTTCACCACGTCGAGATGGCAGGCGAAAAAATCCTGGTGAACCGTTGCAGGCCCGCAGGCCGATCGGCCCTGCAAACGGCAATCGTGCGGCGCAGATCTCTTATTCCATAAATGTTCCCTGATATCGGCATGATTTTATAAAAAAATAGCGTTTGCTTAGACATCAGAATATCCGTGATGGCATCCGGGAGATCGTCATTCTCATTCTTAACGATCCCCATACGCAGCGTGCGAAGATAACCATCGCTGTCCTTACCGACAAACTGTAGGCTTGTCGTTCGGTTTACCGAATAGCCTTTCTCATTCACTGTTATCACGCCCACCTGTGAAACAAAGCCTTCTGACGTCGAAGCGATGCGAAAAACCTGCAAAACCTCTCCGCTAATAGCGATCCCATCCTGCTGCGTGCCTAAAGCGAGGTGATATCTGCCAGTACACACCAGCGCGCTGGGGTAAGCGTGAATAAACAGAGCCAGCGAAACAATAAGCATAAGCAGCACGCTCAGGCTAATAAACGTAATTTTCGCACGCATACGCCATACCTTTTTTATCCACCGGACACACGCTTAGAAAATGTTCTTTCAGCCTGTTATCGCCTGAAAGGCTGTTGTCATCATAAAAAACGATAACCCGCTGCTTTCCTGAACAGACGGAGCGGATCTTCTGCCATTTGTCCGTCAGCAGGAAATGGGCAATTTTCTCAGGAGGATTATCACGGGTGGTGAATATTTTACAGCCCCCCATTTTCCGAACTAAGGCAATATCGTCATTTTTTAATAACCCAGAGATCAAAAGTCCTAAGGCAACCAGCACGAACACGCCGACGGCTAGCCAGAGAAAAATAACGGACTTTTTTCTGTAGTGAATCCCTCCACGTTTATCCGATGACGTCAACGGCGCGTTTTCAACGGAATCAGAATCCTGGATCCTGATGCTGGCCCGAAAAACAAATCCCTCCCGAGGAATGGTTTCTATTAAATTTAATTCACCAAGTTCAGAAAAGGCTTTACGTAAAATGCTGATATTTTTATTGAGACTGTGTCCAGAGGGGGCCATACCATGCTTTCCCCATACCTCCTCAATAATAGGCTCACGATTAACCTGCTGACCATTATGCACAATAAATAATGCGAGCAATCTTGCCGTTGCCGCGGGTAACGTTACCTTATTAGAATATAAACTCAACGTTCTATTGTTGAAATCATATACGATCCGTTCATTAATCACACATTTCATCTGAATAGGCTCTTATATTCCCTTGAGGATATCATCACCCGATCCAGAGTAATTTTATTGAAAAGAGTTAGCAATATAATATTCTTTTCATTTGATGCTGTTTTGAGCATTAAAACAGGCATTGCCCAGGGGTATATATTTCTTCATGGCAACAATAAATTTTTTATTTTTTTCCTTCAAACTTGCGCTTTCAAATTTTTCGCCGGGCAGCAGATAAATCATCTTTGCCTCATCGTCTGGCGAGTGGCAGCCTTTGTGCACAATGAGCTTAAAAAATGTATTCCCGGTATTTTTTACCACTCCCCGACTCTCGTCCAGCGAATAGCCAAACCTGATTTTTCTGGGACGAACCACCAGTATGGTTTCCATGGCAACGACCGGTACCGCCTCGCTTTTTTTCCCGCCGCGTTGCTCGGGAAACAGCAGCATAGGCATCTCCTTAAACAGGATCCTGTAGTAGCGCTCCTTATCGTCCTGCGGTCCGCGATAGAAAATTTTGAAAAACTCCCCTCCTCCCGGGGATAGCGAAAAGCTCAGCGGGGCAAAGAGAAGCTCTCCGTTTGCGATACGTTCACGATGTTCGCCTCCCGCTCCCGGCCGGTCTATTTTTACGGCTGCAATACCGTACAGATTCTGTTTGCTGCCGTCGTTCACGATTCGCTTACTGATAAACGACGCGTCGGACGCCATTTCATAGATGGTGGAGTCCAGATAAATGGCGTTCGCGCGGGGTAAAAACAGCGCCGCCAGCAGGAGCGCCGTATAAACCATCGCTGCGCGCCCGCGGCTCATTGCGTGACTCCCGCCCAGTTTGCCGTCACCCGCAGCTCGCCGCTTGCGCTGACCACGCCTTCCCAGTCGCTGCCGGAGACCGTGAGCATGGAACGCGAGTCGTTCATAGGAAACAGCAGCGTCAGGTTTGTCGTGAAGAAGCTGCCGTCGTCCGTGTTGTTTGCGTCCCACGGAGCCTGCTGCCATTGCGCATTGTTGAGGCTGATGGCGTCTTCGCCGCAGCTGTTGCGCACCTGCACGGTGCCGCCCGAACTGTCGCTGTAGCGCAGATACGCCGGAATGGGCACATTTATGCCGTCCTGCCCGGACGTAAACAGGCAGTAAGGAACAGAATTGATCGTCGTGCTGTCGCCGATAACCTGCGCCGTAATGCTGTCCGCCTGGCGCGGGCCGGATATCGTAATGACATAATCCATTTCAATGGGCGTTTCGTCGCCAATCGCGCCGCTGCCGCTGGCTGAGGTGGTGTTGTCCGACGTTAATATGCTTATCCCATACTCTTTCGGCACGATATTCAGCTGCAGCGACGGTGAAAACTGATAGTAGCCCGACTCCGGCGTCACGCTATTGGTGAATGCAAACGTAAAGGGCTGCGTGTTCGAAATACTCACGCCAGCATCGACCATATTCTTTAAAAACGTCTTTGAGAGAAAGACATAGATATACTCTCCGCCGCTGCTGAAGAGGTTGCTGTAAATCGCCGTGCTGCTGTAGTTGGTCCAGTTTTGCCCGTCGCCGGAATATTTAATCGTTGCCGCCGCCGGAGAAAAGCCCAGCAGCGCGCTGTCGGCGTACATGCGAATACGCAGCGAATTTGTCAGGTTGCTGGACTGGCTAAAATGATACGAAATCATTTTGCAGATCACGCCGTCGACGTTGCCCACCACGCCCAGCTCGCAGAAGCCGCTGTCTTTGGCGATGCTTGGCGTACCGTCGCTGGCGATCCACAGCTCCTGGAACGCGTTGGTCGATTCAAGCGATAAATGCCCCACCTTGGTCAGCGAATAGGGCCGAATGTACCAGTTGCCGCTGCTTTGATCCTTGCAGCGCGCACCGGCGGCATAATCATATTCAACCGTCGTGCGGCAAAAGTTGAGGTTATAGGTTTCAGTGGCCCCTACGGACATATTGCGGAAATAGTCATAGGCCGAGTCGCTCAGGGACGCGAAGCCGTAATAGCCTCCGCCAATGCCCCCGCCCGTCGCTTTTGTATGATAGAAACCGAGCCGGTCGGTTAAATCAGCGGATATATAGCCTGACGATGGGCAGTTAGCGCCCGTTGTGCAGCGGATCCCGCGGAACGGCTCGCTTATTGGCGAGTTTTCAATCCACATATCCTTATAGTAATTCGTGTTGGCAACCCAGCCGACGATGCCCATATAGCCCAGGCTGTCCTGGTCAGAACCATATTTCACCCACGCGTTCGCGCCGCTGATGCGCGGATCGAGCGACGAGGGCGTGATGAAAAATTCATTATCGACGTTATTCTCGATAAACAAAAACGTGTTGCTCACCGCCGCCTGCGTCGACGCCGTGAGGGCCAGCGCCGGGCCCGAGAGCGACAGCGTGGCGCAGGCAATAAGCAATCCAGGAAGTAACTTCATTATTTTATCCTTACCTTTGGGCCAGCGATTCCTGAGCGTTGCACTGGATATCCCCCACCCACGCGGCACCGCGCGCCTTGTTGAGATCCAAATCGGCTTCGCAAATGTTTCCACTGCGTGAAACGAGGGTGATCACGGGGAATTTTTTATCGATATCAATGGCGAACTCGCCCTTATCGTCGGTACGCGTTTTTCCTATGTGGTTATGAATATCGACGTTCGCCGCGATATTGCCGTCCGGATAGCGGATGCGGCCAAATACCGTCACCATGCTTTTTATATCGGGCGACACGATGCCGACGTTGCCGGGATACAGGTTAAGCGTATCTTTACGCCCGGAAACGATATCAAAGCTGTCTTCCGAATTTTTATCGTTCATTATTTCCAGCTTGTACTGGGCATACGGCGGCAGGGCGATAAAGCTCGAGCTGCCGCTCAACACGTAGTGTTGATTGTTGATTTTCGCCGCCAGCTTTCCGTCGCCCACGCTATCGGTTTTAATGATTATCCCCGAACGCTCCCTTTCTTTACTCAGGCCAAACTCTCCGCCCGCCCACGCGACCGAGCCCTGCGAGGAATAGTTCATGTTGGTAGAGGCATCCCCGGCGCGGGTCACCGAAACGGTGCCGGCGTTGTATTTCGTGTCATACCCCAGGTTGCCGTTGACGGAGTAGCGATTGTCGCCATACTGCTCACCGCTCAGGCGCGTTGATGCAGAAAGCCCCACCGACCTGACCGCCCCCTCTGCGAACTGCTTGCGGGCGCTGATATTCCCCTGCGTGCTGCCGTAACGATCCCTCGAAACGCCCAGGCTCATCCACGACGCCAGCGGGAGGGAGAAATCCAGGCTGACATAGCGCTCCTGGCGTCCGTCATCGTTGACGTTGTTGTAGTAATAGCGCTGTAGCCCCGCGCGCAACCCCACCGTGGCATAACGACCGGAATAGAGCGTCGTGCTGTAGTCGAGATTGCGGTATTTGTTGCCGGAATAGCGGTTCACGGTCTGGCTCACGGTAAGCGAACCGCCGTGGGGCACAAATTTGCTCAGGTTGAGCGTCGCGCCCACCGAGTCGTTATCGCGCTCCTGCACCGGCAAACGCGATCCGATATGGCTATCCTCGCGGGACGCCCACAGCGATCCGAATCCCCCCGGCGATGAGAGCGTAATATTGCTCACGTTTCGCCACGTGCCGTCGTTTGCCACCATTGTCTGGGCGCCCACGCTCACGTGCTCGTTAACGCTGAGCGTCACGTCCGTTTCGTTGACGGCGTTCGCGTCGAAACCGTAAAGCGTCGATTTCACGTTGAGCCCGGACAGCACCGCCAGGGTAGCGGACGCTGCGCCCCCGGCAATCCACGTCTGCTCGCTGCCCTCGTCGCGGTATTGATGACGCCGGTAGCTAATGCGGTCGTAGTCCAGCGATCCGCCAAAAACCTGCCACGAGAATGAACCCGCCCCCGCCTGCTGGCGCCTCGAGAAGATTTTATTGACCCGGCTTACGAGGGTGTTGACCGTGCGGCCATTCACCACAATATCGACCCTGACGTCGTACACGCCGTAGGGGAATTTGCTGGTATCAATTTCATAGCTGCCCATATTGAAGTTTTGGACGCTGAGCAGCCGCCCTTCACGGAAAACGTGCACTTCACCTGCCGCGGGCAGAAATACCTTAATCGGGGTGAGCGCCAGCGACGTATTCTCGATAACCGTGCTGCCTTTATTGCCGTAGCTTACGCCGTAGATTTTTCCGCCGTTAAGCGCGTTAAGGCTGGCAATAGACTGAACGTTCCAGGTATCGAGCATCCCCAGCGCTACGCGGTAGCCACCGACGTCGCGCTCGTACATCGCCCGATAAAGTTTGCCGGTGCTATTGCTGTTGCCAATGCCATAAAGCGAGCCGTTAATATTAAAATGGTGCTCGCGGAGCGCCGTCATATTATCGACGGTTAAATAGCTGCGTGAGCTGCTGCCGTTTTTATAATCGTTGTAATACGAGCCAAAATTATAATTCAGCACGTTGGAGAGGCCGTTAACGCTGGAAGGCCCGAGCAGGGAGCTTCGCGCCACGATTGCCTCCGTCAGCGCATCCTTGCTGACGATCATTTCCAGATGAAACGATGAAACGTTGAGCGTCAGGCTGGCCTCGGGCGTCAGGACGATCGAGGTGTTATCACGAAACTTTACGTCGCGCATTTTATCAACCATCGCGCGCGTTTTATCCGACAGCACGGCGTTATCCGGCAGATCAACCAGCGTAATAGACCTGACGATAATATTCCCGTTATCCAGTGAAATAACCGCATCCGCTATCTTCTGCTGGCTTTTTTCATCTGTTTTCTGATATCGAATATAAACAGGAACGCTCATCCCCTGCTCCAGGGATTGCGCAAAGGCACCGGGAATAACGAATTGACCAATTTTAACAGGCGCGGCATTCAGGTACCCAGGTATTAACGTCAAAGAGAGAATAACGCCTCTCCCTGCCAGAGAGTTAAATGACATATGTATCCTTACGCTTCGCTATTTTAATCCCGACCTGATAACGTCTTCGCTTATTACCTGGCGGAAATAAACTGTTTGCCATGCCAGATGCCGACATGTGAGTTTTTATTCTTCACGTCCGTACGCTGAAGCTTAATTTTCGTCCCCGGCATAACGTAATACCGCTCGCGACAGCCTTTTCCGCGGTCTTGAGAGGGGTCTTTACAGGCACCGTAGGCGATAACGCGAAACGATACGTTTCCTTTATTTTCAATGACGTCATCACGTCGGGCGTAGTCGAAGCGCTCTTTTCGCGGCGCGACGACCAGCAGCGTGCCGATTTCGGCGGAAGCCGTCGCAACGGCGGCCTTGCTGGCATGCGTTACGCCGGTTTCGCTCACCGGCTCGTCGATCCACTGCAGGCGGTAATAGCGCTCCCTGTCATCGGCCGGGCCTTTATAGAAAAAGCGAAATACGTCTTTCGCCTGGCCGGGCAGAATCAGGTTGGCCGGCGTCAGCAAAATCTCGCCCGCATTATTGGGTTTAATTTCCACGCCATCGGGCAGCGGTGAAGAAAGCTGTTTTACCGAGACGCTGACGTAGCGGGCAGCATCGGTGGTATTGGTAATTTCTTTCGATAATGAACTCTGCTCCGAAGTCATTATCGACGTAATATCGCCCACGTTTATTGCCAGGCACGAAAAGGACAGCACCATCCCTGCCAAAAAGGTTATTGGCAAATATCTCTTCATGACATTTCCTCTGAAAACTCGGGGGAGATCTCCCCCGAATTCTGATGCGTTACGCCGTTGGGGTAGTCCAGGTTGCGTTGAACTGTACCTTCACGTCGCCCGTCCAGTAGCCGTCCGGCAGCGAGGAGTAGTCCGTTACGGCCGTCGTGCCGTCAGACGTGGCGGAGGCAATGGTGAACTTGAAGCTGGACTGATCGCTAACGCGCTCCGTGCCGTTGTACGCGCCGTCGGCCATCAGGCTTTCGAGGCCGGAGGTTGACGCACCGTTCACGAGGACGGTTTCAGAAGCGTTTGACAGGGCTTTGCCGTTCCACGCCACGCCAACGCCCAGCGTTGAGGCATCGCCGCTGGCATTGGTCAGCGTGCTGCTAATAACCTGCGCGGTCAGTTCGAAATCCGTTGCGCTGTCCTGGCCCTGGATCGTGACGTCAAACGCCCCGTCCTGCGCGTTAAAGCCATTCAGGCCTTCGGCGTACTGGAACGTCAGAGAGTTCAGAGGGGTAACCACCAGCATGCTGGTCGTGTCTTTCGTCGCGGTCGCATCCCATGATGCGGTTGCCGAAGCGGTGACGTCCGCCAGCGCATTGGCCGTAGCAAATACAGAAGCCAGAGAGGCAACCAGTAATAATTTTTTCATTTTTTCTTCTCCTAAGAACAAACTCGCTGCCTGACATTATTAGGGATATGCCAGGAGCTCCATTAGATGCGAGCAATAACCGCTGCGCGAAAAAATTATTATTTGAATTAAGTTACATAACAACAAACAAAAATACGAAAATTCTCAACTTCTTTAGGAAAAGATATATTCTCAAATCAGTAAAACCTCACAATCTCAGCATTTAAATCCAATTATGTTGTTATTTTAAGCATTAAAAACCATTGATATGCTTTATTTCATCTTTTTTAACTGATTTTGATTTTTAATCCGCATCAAATTACCCACGTCGTCATAAAATGCAAATTTAGCAGATAAATCAACAAACTAGAGCACGATACATAAAAGCCATCTGATTGTTAATAAAATGATACGGAAACGCTATAAAATATTTAATTAGAGAAAATTCCTAAGCCTTTTTAAATAAGCGGGAAATAATCTTATAAAATATTTAATCTTTTTTATTTTTTCTTCTTTTAATTTTCGCATGTCTGTTTCAGAGCTGCGTTTTTCCTCGTATTAATCAAAAGTGCCGTCTGCGTCGCGCAAATGGCAGCGCCGATGGAAACCACGATGCCCCTGGCGGGCGTCCCATTCGGACAATTCCCTACGGTGTTCCACATTTCCTCCATTTTTCTGCCGGGATGCCTGACTAAACTAGTATCATTCCCCGAAGTGTTTCAGGATGAGAACGTATAACGATGAAAGGCCGTAACAAATCCCGCTGGGCCATTGCCGCCGGCATCATTGTGGTGGCCCTTGCCGCCGCCTGGTACTGGCATAACCAATCAGCAAAAACGCCTGCGCCCGCGGGTGCCAGCGGTCATGCGCAGCAGGCCCCGGGCGGACGTCGCGGCATGCGCGGCGGCGCGCTGGCTCCGGTTCAGGCGGCCATCGCGGTAAATAAAGCCGTGCCGCGCTATCTCTCGGGTTTAGGGACGATTACCGCCGCCAACACCGTCACGGTGCGCAGCCGCGTCGACGGCCAGCTGATGGCCCTGCACTTTCAGGAAGGTCAGCAGGTTAAGGCCGGGGATCTCCTCGCCGAAATCGATCCGAGCCAGTTTAAGGTCAACCTTGCGCAGGCGCAGGGGCAGCTCGCCAAGGATAAAGCCACACTCGCCAACGCCCAGCGCGATCTGGCGCGCTACCAGCAGTTGGTGAAAACAAACCTGGTCTCCAGACAGGAGCTGGACACTCAGCGCTCGCTGGTTAGCGAAACGCAGGGCACCATCAAGGGCGACGAAGCCGCCGTTGCCAGCGCGCAGCTCCAGCTCGACTGGAGCCGCATCACCGCCCCGATTGACGGCCGCGTGGGCCTCAAGCAGGTGGACATCGGCAACCAGATTTCCAGCGGCGATACCACGGGCATCGTGGTCATCACCCAGACTCACCCTATCGATCTGGTCTTTACCCTGCCGGAGAGCGACATCGCCACCGTGGTGCAGGCGCAGAAGGCCGGAAAAGGGCTGGTCGTTGAAGCCTGGGACCGCACCAATAAACAGAAGCTCAGCGAAGGTGCCCTGCTCAGCCTGGATAACCAGATCGACACCACCACCGGCACCATCAAGCTGAAGGCGCGCTTTAACAATGAGGATGACGCCCTCTTCCCGAACCAGTTCGTCAATGCGCGGATGCTGGTGGCGACGGAAGAGAACGCGGTGGTGATCCCTACCGCCGCGCTGCAGATGGGCAATGAAGGTAACTTCGTCTGGGTGCTGAACGCCGATAATAAGGTCAGCAAGCATTTGGTGAAAACCGGGATTCAGGACAGCCAGACGGTGGTGATTGCCGCCGGGCTTTCAGCGGGCGACCGCGTCGTTACCGACGGCATTGACCGCCTGACCGAGGGCGCCAAAGTCGAGGTGGTCGACGCGCACGCGGGCGCGGTAGCAGCCGAACAGCCTGCGAAACGGGGAGCGAAAGCCTGATGCAGGTCATGCCGCCAAGCTCTACAGGTGGGCCGTCACGCCTGTTTATTCTGCGCCCCGTTGCCACCACCCTGCTGATGGTGGCGATCCTGCTGGCCGGGATTATTGGCTACCGCTTCCTGCCTGTTTCGGCGCTGCCGGAAGTGGACTACCCGACGATTCAGGTGGTAACCCTCTATCCAGGCGCCAGCCCGGACGTGGTGACCTCCGCCATTACCGCCCCGCTGGAGCGCCAGTTCGGCCAGATGTCCGGCCTAAAGCAGATGTCCTCGCAAAGCTCCGGCGGCGCGTCGGTGGTCACGCTGCAGTTCCAGCTCACGCTGTCGCTGGACGTCGCCGAGCAGGAGGTGCAGGCCGCGATTAACGCCGCCACCAACCTGCTGCCGTCCGACCTGCCCAACCCGCCGGTTTACAGCAAGGTCAACCCGGCGGATCCGCCGATCATGACGCTGGCGGTCACCTCCTCCGCCCTGCCGATGACGCAGGTGGAAGACATGGTCGAAACCCGCGTGGCGCAGAAAATTTCTCAGGTTTCCGGCGTCGGCCTGGTGACGCTGGCGGGCGGGCAGCGCCCGGCCGTGCGCGTGAAGCTGAACGCGCAGGCGATTGCCGCGCTGGGCTTAACCAGCGAGACCATCCGCACCGCCATCACCAACGCTAACGTCAACTCGGCGAAAGGCTCGCTGGACGGCCCTACGCGTGCGGTCACCCTGTCCGCGAACGACCAGATGCAGTCCGCCGACGAATACCGTCAGCTGATCGTCGCCTACCAGAACGGCGCGCCGATTCGCCTGGGCGACGTCGCCACCGTGGAGCAAGGCGCGGAAAACAGCTGGCTGGGCGCGTGGGCCAATAAGCAGCAGGCGATCGTCATGAACGTCCAGCGCCAGCCCGGTGCCAACATCATCGATACCGCCGACAGCATCCGCGCGATGCTGCCGCAGCTGATCGAGAGCCTGCCGAAGTCGGTCAGCGTGAAGGTGCTTTCCGACCGCACCACCAACATTCGCGCCTCGGTCACCGATACCCAGTTCGAGCTGATGCTGGCCATCGCGCTGGTGGTGATGATCATCTATCTGTTCCTGCGCAACGTCCCGGCGACAATCATTCCCGCCGTCGCCGTGCCGCTGTCGCTGGTCGGAACCTTCGCCGTCATGGTGTTCCTCGACTTTTCGATTAACAACCTGACGCTGATGGCGCTCACCATCGCCACCGGCTTCGTGGTGGACGACGCCATCGTGGTGATCGAGAACATCTCGCGCTACATCGAAAAAGGCGAGAAGCCGCTCGCCGCCGCGCTCAAGGGGGCGGGCGAAATCGGCTTTACGATTATCTCGCTGACCTTCTCGCTGATTGCTGTGCTGATCCCGCTGCTGTTTATGGGCGATATCGTCGGGCGACTGTTCCGCGAGTTTGCGGTCACGCTGGCGGTGGCGATCCTGATCTCCGCCGTGGTGTCGCTGACCCTGACGCCAATGATGTGCGCCCGCATGCTGAGCGCGGAATCCCTGCGCAAGCAAAACCGCTTCTCGCGCGCCTCCGAGCGCATGTTCGAGCGTATTATTGCCGCCTACGGCCGCCTGCTGGCGAAGGTGCTGAACCACCCGTGGGCGACGCTCGGCGTGGCGCTCGGGACGCTGGCCCTGAGCGTGATGCTATGGATTTTCATCCCGAAAGGCTTCTTCCCGATCCAGGACAACGGCATTATTCAGGGCACGCTGCAGGCCCCGCAGTCGGTTTCGTTCGCCAGCATGGCCCAGCGCCAGCAGCAGGTTTCGGAGATCGTGATGAAGGACCCGGCGGTGGAAAGTTTAACCGCCTACGTCGGCGTGGACGGCACCAACCCGTCGCTGAACAGCGCGCGGCTGCAAATTAACCTCAAGCCGCTCGACGAGCGTGACGATCGGGTGAACGCGGTGATTGAGCGCCTGCAGCAGGCGGTGGCGAAGGTGCCGGGCACCGAGCTGTACCTACAGCCGATTCAGGATTTGACCATCGATACCCAGGTGAGCCGCACGCAGTACCAGTTTACGCTGCAGGCCAACAGCCTCGACGCGCTCAGCACCTGGGTGCCGCAGCTGGTCAACAAGCTCCAGGCGCTGCCGCAGCTTTCCGACGTCAGCAGCGACTGGCAGGACAAGGGGCTGGCGGCCTACGTCAACGTGAACCGCGACACCGCCAGCCGCCTCGGCATTACTATGGCGGACGTCGATAACGCGCTCTACAACGCCTTCGGCCAGCGCCTGATTTCGACCATTTATACCCAGGCAAACCAGTACCGCGTGGTGCTGGAGCACAACATCGACAGCACGCCGGGGCTCGCCGCGCTGGACTCGGTGCGCCTGACCAGCAAGGACGGGGGCATTGTGCCGCTCAGCGCCATTGCCAGCGTCGAGGAGCGCTACGCCCCGCTCTCCATCAACCATCTGGATCAGTTCCCGTCCACCACCGTTTCGTTTAACGTCGCGGACGGCTATTCGCTGGGCGACGCGGTGGAGGCGATCCAGAACGCGGAAAAAACCATCAGCTTCCCGTCGGATATTCAGACCCAGTTCCAGGGCAGCACGCTGGCGTTTCAGGCCGCGCTGGGCAGCACCGTCTGGCTGATCGTCGCCGCGGTGGTGGCGATGTACATCGTGCTCGGCGTGCTGTACGAGAGCTTTATTCACCCAATCACCATTCTCTCTACCCTGCCGACCGCGGGCGTGGGCGCCCTGCTGGCGCTGATGCTTGCGGGCAGCGAGCTGGACGTGATTGCGATTATCGGGATCATCCTGCTGATCGGCATCGTGAAGAAAAACGCCATCATGATGATCGACTTCGCGCTGGCCGCCGAGCGCGAGCAGGGCATGTCCCCGCGCGACGCCATTTTCCAGGCCTGCCTGCTGCGCTTTCGTCCGATCCTGATGACGACGCTGGCGGCGCTGCTGGGCGCGCTGCCGCTGATGCTCAGCACCGGCGTCGGGGCCGAGCTGCGCCGCCCGCTGGGGATCGGCATGGTAGGCGGGCTGCTGGTCAGCCAGGTGCTGACGCTGTTTACCACGCCGGTTATCTACCTGCTGTTTGACCGCCTGGCCCTGTGGACCAAAAGCCGCTTCCCTCAGCGTGAAGAGGAGGCGTAAATGAAGTTTTTCGCCCTCTTTATTTACCGCCCGGTGGCGACGATTTTAATCTCGGTCGCCATTACCCTGTGCGGCGTGCTCGGCTTCCGGCTGCTGCCGGTGGCCCCGCTGCCGCAGGTGGATTTTCCGGTGATCATGGTTAGCGCCTCGCTGCCGGGGGCGGCGCCGGAGACCATGGCCTCCTCCGTCGCCACGCCGCTTGAGCGCTCGCTCGGGCGCATTGCGGGGGTCAACGAGATGACCTCCAGCAGCTCGCTCGGCAGCACGCGCATCATCCTCGAGTTCAGCTTCGATCGCGACATCAACGGCGCGGCGCGCGACGTGCAGGCGGCCATCAACGCCGCGCAGAGCCTGCTGCCGAGCGGCATGCCGAGCAGGCCGACCTACCGCAAGGCCAACCCGTCCGACGCGCCGATCATGATCTTAACGCTCACCTCGGACACCTATTCCCAGGGCGAGCTGTACGACTTTGCCTCCACCCAGCTGGCGCAAACCATCGCCCAGATCGACGGCGTCGGCGACGTGGACGTGGGCGGAAGCTCGCTGCCCGCCGTGCGCGTGGGCCTCAACCCGCAGGCGCTGTTTAACCAGGGCGTGTCGCTGGACGACGTGCGCAGCGCCATCAGCAACGCCAACGTGCGCAGGCCGCAGGGCGCGATCGAGGACAACAGCCGCCGCTGGCAGCTCCAGACCAACGACGAGCTAAAAACCGCCGCCGAGTATGAGCCGCTGATTATTCACTACAACAACGGCGCGGCGGTGCGGCTGAGCGACGTTGCCAGCGTAACCAACTCGGTGCAGGACGTGCGCAACGCCGGGATGACCAACGCGAAGCCGGCGATTTTGCTGATGATCCGCAAGCTGCCGGAAGCCAACATTATCCAGACGGTGAACAGCATTCGCGCGCGCCTGCCGGAGCTGCAGGAGACCATTCCGGCGGCGATCGACCTGCAGATTGCCCAGGATCGCTCCCCGACGATCCGCGCCTCGCTTGAGGAGGTGGAGCAAACGCTGCTCATCTCCATCGCGCTGGTGATCCTGGTGGTGTTTCTGTTCCTGCGCTCGGGCCGCGCGACGCTGATCCCCGCCGTGGCCGTGCCGGTATCCCTGATTGGCACGTTTGCCGCCATGTACCTGTGCGGGTTTAGCCTTAACAACCTTTCGCTGATGGCGCTGACCATCGCCACCGGCTTTGTGGTCGACGACGCCATCGTGGTGCTGGAGAACATCTCGCGCCACCTTGAGGCGGGCATGAAGCCGCTTCAGGCGGCGCTTCAGGGGACGCGCGAGGTCGGCTTTACGGTGCTGTCCATGAGCCTGTCGCTGGTGGCGGTGTTCCTGCCGCTGCTGCTGATGGGCGGGCTGCCGGGGCGGCTGCTGCGCGAGTTCGCGGTAACGCTCTCGGTGGCGATCGGCATTTCGCTGGTGATTTCGCTGACGCTGACGCCAATGATGTGCGGCTGGATGCTCAAGCGCAGCAGGCCGCACTCTCAGCCGCGCCGCAAAGGCTTTGGCCGCGTCCTTGTGGCGATGCAGGAAGGCTACGGGAAATCACTGCGCTGGGTGCTCAGGCACACCCGCATCGTGGGCCTGGTGCTGATTGGCACCATCGCGCTGAACGTCTGGATGTACATCACCATCCCGAAGACCTTCTTCCCGGAGCAGGACACCGGCGTGCTGATGGGCGGCATTCAGGCCGACCAGAGCATCTCGTTCCAGGCGATGCGCGGTAAATTGCAGGACTTTATGAAGATCATCCGTGAAGATCCGGCGGTGGACAACGTGACCGGCTTTACCGGCGGCTCCCGCGTGAACAGCGGCATGATGTTTATCACCCTCAAATCCCGCGACGAACGCAGCGAAACCGCGCAGCAGGTGATCGACCGCCTGCGCGTCAAGCTCGCCAAAGAGCCGGGGGCGAACCTGTTTTTGATGGCCGTTCAGGATATCCGCGTCGGCGGCCGCCAGGCCAACGCCAGCTACCAGTACACGCTGCTCTCTGACGACCTCGCCGCCCTGCGCGAGTGGGAGCCAAAGATCCGCAAGGCGCTTGCCGCACTGCCGGAGCTGGCGGACGTGAACTCCGATCAGCAGGACAACGGCGCGGAAATGGCGCTCGTCTACGATCGCGAAACCATGTCGCGGCTGGGTATTAACGTCGAGGCGGCAAACAGCCTGCTCAATAACGCCTTTGGCCAGCGCCAGATCTCCACCATCTACCAGCCGATGAACCAGTACAAGGTGGTGATGGAGGTGGACCCGCGCTACACCCAGGACATCAGCGCGCTGGACAAAATGTTTGTGATTAATAACGACGGCAAGGCGATCCCGCTCTCGTACTTCGCCAGCTGGCTGCCGTCGAACGCGCCGCTTTCGGTCAACCACCAGGGGCTGTCCGCGGCGTCGACCATCTCGTTTAACCTGCCAACCGGCTCGTCGCTCTCCGAGGCCAGCGATGCGATTGCGCGCGCGATGACCCAGCTCGGCGTGCCGTCCACGGTGCGCGGCAGCTTTGCCGGCACGGCGCAGGTGTTCCAGGAGACGATGAACTCTCAGGTGATTTTGATTCTGGCGGCGATCGCGACGGTCTACATCGTGCTCGGCGTGCTGTATGAAAGCTACGTGCATCCGCTGACCATCCTCTCCACGCTGCCGTCGGCGGGCGTCGGCGCGCTGCTGGCGCTGGAGCTGTTCGGCGCGCCGTTCAGCCTTATCGCGCTGATTGGGATCATGCTGCTCATCGGCATCGTGAAGAAAAATGCGATCATGATGGTCGACTTCGCGCTGGACGCCCAGCGCAACGGCAGCATGACGCCGGAAGAGGCCATCTTCCAGGCCTGTCTTCTGCGCTTCCGCCCGATTATGATGACCACGCTGGCGGCGCTGTTTGGCGCGCTGCCGCTGGTGATTTCCGGCGGCGACGGCTCCGAGCTGCGACAGCCGCTGGGGATTACCATCGTCGGCGGGCTGGTGATGAGCCAGCTGCTGACGCTGTATACCACGCCGGTGGTCTATCTTTTCTTTGACCGCCTGCGGCTGCGTTTTTCACGTAAAAACAGAACAACGGTGACCGAGTAAATGACCGATCTCCCCAGCAGCGTTCGCTGGCAGCTTTGGATTGTCGCCTTCGGCTTCTTTATGCAGTCGCTGGATACGACCATCGTCAATACCGCCCTCCCCTCCATGGCGAGAAGCCTGGGGGAGAGCCCGCTGCATATGCACATGGTGATTGTCTCCTACGTGCTGACGGTGGCGATCATGCTGCCCGCCAGCGGCTGGCTGGCGGACAAGGTGGGCGTGCGCAATATCTTTTTCACCGCGATCGTGCTGTTCACCGCCGGGTCGCTGTTTTGCGCGCAGGCCAACACGCTCGACCAGCTGGTGATGGCGCGCGTGCTGCAGGGCGTCGGCGGCGCGATGATGGTGCCCGTCGGGCGGCTGACGGTGATGAAGATTGTGCCGCGCGAGCAGTATATGGCGGCGATGACCTTCGTCACCCTGCCCGGCCAGGTCGGGCCGCTGCTCGGCCCCGCCCTCGGCGGCATCCTGGTGGAGTACGCCTCGTGGCACTGGATTTTCCTGATCAACCTGCCGGTCGGCATCATCGGGGCGATTGCCACCCTGACGCTGATGCCGAACTACAAAATGCAGACGCGGCGCTTTGATTTCGTCGGCTTTATTCTGCTGGCGGCGGGGATGGCTACGCTGACGCTGGCGCTCGACGGGCAGAAAGGGCTGGGGATTTCATCGCTCTCGCTTGCCGCGCTGGTGACGATCGGCGTGGTCGCCGTCCTGTGGTATGTCTGGCACGCCAGAGGCAACGAGCGCGCGCTGTTCAGCCTGGCGCTGTTTAAAAACGCCACCTACCGCCTTGGCCTGTTCGGCAGCTTTGCCGGGCGCATCGGCAGCGGCATGCTGCCGTTTATGACGCCGGTGTTTTTACAGATCGGCATGGGCTTTTCGCCGTTCCACGCGGGCTTAATGATGATCCCGATGGTGCTCGGCAGCATGGGCATGAAGCGCATCGTGGTGCAGGTGGTTAACCGCTTCGGCTATCGCCGCGTGCTGGTCGCCGCCACGCTCGGGCTGGCGCTGGTCAGCCTGCTGTTCATGGCCGTGGCGCTGCTGGGCTGGTACTACGCGCTGCCGCTGGTGCTGTTCTGCCAGGGGATCATCAACTCCATGCGCTTCTCGTCGATGAATACCCTGACGCTGAAGGATTTACCCGACGAGCTGGCCAGCAGCGGCAATAGCCTGCTGTCGATGATCATGCAGCTCTCCATGAGCGTGGGCGTAACCGTTGCGGGGCTGCTGCTCGGCATGTACGGCCAGCACCATCTCAGCGTGGATACGCCGGTCGCGCACCAGGTCTTTTTATATACCTATCTCAGCATGGCGGTGATTATCGCCCTGCCCGCGTTTATTTTCGCCAGAGTCCCGCGGGATACCAGCAAGAACGTCGTCATCCGGCGCGGCAAAAGGAGTGCACCATGAAGTTCTGGCGGCCGGGCATCACCGGCAAACTGTTTCTGGCCATTTTAGCCACCTGTATGGTGCTGCTGATCACCATGCACTGGGCGGTGCGGGTGAGCTTTGAGCGCGGCTTTATCGACTACATTAAGCACGGCAACGAGCAGCGTCTGCAGGGGCTGAGCGACGCGCTGGGCGAGCAGTACGCCCTGCACGGCAACTGGCGGTTTCTGCGCAACAACGACCGCTTTGTTTTTCAGATCCTGCGCTCGCTGGAGCACGACGCCGATGACGACAGGCCGGGCCCGAACATGCCGCCGCACGGCTGGCGCACGCAGTTTTGGGTGATCGACCAGGAGAGGCGCGTGCTGGTGGGGCCGCGCGCGCCGGTGCCGCCGGACGGGTCAAAGCGCGCCATTAAGTCGGACGGCGCCATCGTCGGCTGGGTCATCGCCTCCCCGGTGGAGCGCCTGACGCGCAACACCGATATCAACTTTGACCGCCAGCAGCGCCAGACCAGCTGGCTTATCGTCGCGCTTTCCACGCTGCTGGCGGCGCTCGCCACCTTCCCGCTAGCGCGCGGCCTGCTTGCGCCGGTCAAGCGGCTGGTGGAGGGCACGCACAGGCTGGCCGCCGGGGATTTTTCCACCCGCGTGGATACCCAAAGCCAGGACGAGCTCGGCAAGCTGGCGCAGGACTTTAACCAGCTCGCGAGCACGTTGGAGAAGAATCAGCAGATGCGCCGGGACTTTATGGCCGACATTTCGCACGAGCTGCGCACCCCGCTGGCGGTGCTGCGCGGCGAGCTGGAGGCGATTCAGGACGGCGTGCGCCAGTTCACGCCGGAATCCGTTGCCTCCCTGCAGGCGGAGGTGGGCACGCTGACCAAGCTGGTGGACGATCTGCACCAGCTTTCCATGTCCGACGAGGGCGCGCTGGCCTACCAGAAAGCACCCGTGGACGTGATTAACATTCTCGAAGTGGCGAGCGGTGCCTTCCGCGAGCGCTTCGCCAGCCGCAACCTGAAGATTGACCTGTCGCTGCCGGACAGCGCCGTGGTGTTTGGCGACAAAGACCGCCTGATGCAGCTGTTCAACAACCTGCTGGAAAACAGCCTTCGCTACACCGACAGCGGCGGCGGGCTGCACATTTCCGGCGCGCAGCAAAACGGCCGCTTTGCCCTCACCTTTGCCGACTCCGCCCCCGGCGTGCAGGCGGCGCAGCTGGAAAAACTGTTCGAGCGCTTTTACCGCACGGAAGGCTCGCGCAACCGCGCCAGCGGCGGCTCCGGCCTGGGGCTGGCAATTTGCGTCAACATCGTCGAGGCGCACAACGGCACGATCCGCGCCGCCCATTCGCCTTTTGGCGGGGTTAGCATTACAGTAGAATTACCGCTGGAACGGGAGTTATCGAGAGAAGCATGACCGAGTTACCCATTGATGAAAACACGCCGCGCATCCTGATCGTGGAGGACGAGCCCAAGCTCGGGCAGCTCCTGATAGACTATCTGCGCGCGGCAAGCTACGCGCCTTCGCTGATTAGCCACGGCGACCAGGTGCTGCCCTACGTGCGCCAGACGCCGCCGGATCTGATTCTGCTGGATCTTATGCTGCCGGGCACCGACGGCCTGACCCTGTGCCGGGAAATTCGCCGTTTCTCTGAGGTCCCCATCGTGATGGTGACGGCCAAAATCGAAGAGATTGACCGCCTGCTGGGCCTCGAAATTGGCGCGGATGACTACATCTGCAAACCGTACAGCCCGCGCGAGGTGGTGGCCCGCGTGAAGACCATCCTGCGCCGCTGCAGGCCGCAGCGCGATCTGCAGGCGCTGGACGCCGAAAGCCCGCTGATCGTCGACGAAAGCCGCTTCCAGGCAAGCTGGAGCGGAAAGCTGCTGGACCTGACGCCCGCCGAGTTCCGCCTGCTGAAAACGCTCTCCCACGAGCCGGGCAAGGTGTTCTCGCGCGAGCAACTGCTGAACAACCTGTATGACGATTACCGCGTGGTAACCGACCGCACCATCGACAGCCATATCAAAAACCTGCGCCGCAAGCTGGAGGCGCTGGACGCCGAGCAGTCATTTATTCGCGCGGTGTACGGCGTGGGGTATCGCTGGGAAGCGGACGCGTGCAGGATTGTCTAATTATGCGTTAGCCTGCCGAGCGGCGGGCTTTCTTTAATATCTTTACACATTTCTTTGATATAACCTTAGCGGTTTCAGGGTATAAATCTCTTCCCCCGATCATAATTTATGAGGAGATTATTATGGCCCAACGCAAATATTTAACCCGAAAAGAGATTGACGCATTAATTGCTGCAACCAAAACCAGCGCTTATCCTGAAAGGGATCGCTGCATGATTGAGATTTGTTTCAGGCACGGCCTGCGGGTCAGCGAATTAGTTAATCTACAAATCACCGACATTAGCCTTTCCGATAAAACAATCTATATCCAGCGTCTGAAAAACGGCTTCTCCACCATTCAACCTCTGATTCATACCGAAATTGTTGCCCTGGAGCGCTGGCTGGCGTGTCGACGCCACTGGCGGGACGCGTCAAGCACGCGGCTTTTTCTTTCCCGAAATGGCGGAAGCCTTACCCGGCAGTATGTTTACAAGTTACTCAAAAACTGGGGCACGGAAGCCGGTATTACGGTGGCGGTCCATCCGCATATGCTTCGTCATTCCTGTGGCTATGCGCTGGCGGATCTGGGCGCCGATACGCGGCTTATCCAGGACTATCTGGGACACAGAAATATCCGGCACACCGTGATTTATACGGCCAGCAACGCCGAAAGATTTAAGGGGGTGTGGCGGGAAAGGTAGGAGAAAAATATTCCACTTTGACCCAAACTGGAACTGATTTTAAATAAACCCTGACGGATGTCAATCTTCTCAAAATATCGTCAAAAGAAAATCTTACAGGCCTATGAAATTTAACTGCTTTATTTCTTAACCTCATTTCCCCTTTCTGCATCCGACATATCCACATATTTATTCCGACTTTCTACTCATTACCCACGAACTGAATTAACGTGATAAAAACCTGCGCATTAACCACCAGGCAGTGATTACCACCACCACCCGATGATTTTCCGGTCATAAATAAAGTTTACTTTTTGGGTCAAATTGTCATGTTTTTTTCGACACGACATGGCGCGCCCTTTCTGAAGTAATTCTCTAATTTATAAAGGAAAACATATGAAGCGCTTTACACTTCCACTCATCGCATCTGCTCTGGGAGCGACTATCGCCACCAGCCACGCGGCAGACGGCACCATCCGCTTCACCGGCGCGGTTACGGATACCACCTGCACCATCGCAACAGGATCGCAGAACCTCAACGTTGACCTCGGCAAAGTGGCGAAAACGTCCCTGAACGGCGCGGCCGGAATGCAGGCCTCCCCTACCCGTTTCATCATTGCGCTGACGGGCTGCCCGGAAACCGTTAAAAACGCCAACGTCAAATTTGACGGCACGGCGCACAGCGCTAACCCTCGCCTGCTGGCGCTGGACAGCGGCACCGGTATTGCCACCGGCGTAGGCATTCAGATTGCCGATTCAGACGGCAGCGAGATCCCGCTCCACACCGCCACCCGGGACTACGCCCTGGCCACCGGCGCAAACCAGCTCAGCTTCACCGCTCGCTATGTCTCAACTGCAGCCGCCGTCACCACCGGAACGGCCAACGGCACGTCGCAGTTCACCATTAACTACAAGTAAAACGTTACGCGTTTTCAGGTGCAGGGATGCACCGTTTATCAGAGGAAGAGGAATGGAAAAGGTGCTTATGCTGCTGATCGTCGTAACGGCGTTATTCGTGGGCCCAGCGAAAGCCGGTATTGTGATAGGCGGTACCCGGATTATCTTTGACGCTAAAAATAAAGAGGCGTCTGCCTCCATTAAAAATACCAGCAAGGCGGATGTGTTTCTCATTCAGAGCTGGCTGGAAAGCGAGGCTGCCGGGCAAAAACCCCCCTTTATCGTCACCCCTCCGCTGTTCCGCATTAACGCCGGCGAAGAAAACCTGCTGCGTATCGTGCTTACGGACAATTCGCTACCGAAAGACCGGGAATCTGTCTTCTGGTTAAACGTGAAATCAATTCCGGCGCAGGACACCAGCAAATCTGCCAGTAACGTTTTGCAGGTGGTCATTAAGTCTCGCCTCAAGTTTTTCTACCGTCCTGAAGGGCTGGAGGGGACGCCCGAAGACGCGTGGCAACGGTTAACTCCCGCCCGCAGCGGCAGCCAGCTCGAGCTGACCAATCCGACGCCCTATTACGTCTCGCTGTATTCGCTGAAGGTCGACGGGGCGGAGATTAAAGAAGCCGACCTGGTTCCCCCTAAGGGTAAAGTCCGCTTCGCGCTGCCGTCTGCGGCGGCCTCCAGAGTCTCGTGGCAGGCAATTAGCGACTACGGCAGCATCAGTAGTGAAGAACAACGTACATTGTGAGGCCGTGGAACATGCAAAACCCCGATCCACGCCCGTTTATCGTTGTGCTGGCACTGCTCCTGATACTGATAGTGCTTATGGGCTACGTGCAGACGGCGTACTCAACGGAAAAATTCAATATTCACGCGCTGGAAATTGATAACCCCGACCAGCCCATCGCCGATCTCGCCTGGTTTACCCAGGATAACGGCCAAATTCCCGGCGTTTACCCGGTCACGGTGTATGTCAACGGCGAGCGTCAGCGCGACATTCAGCATATCGCCTTTGCGACGGGCCCGGACGGGAAGCTCGTTGCCCGGCTTACGCCCGCCATGCTCACGCAGTGGGGAGTCAACACCGCCGCGTTTCCACCTTTGCAGGCACAGCCGGAGGATAAGCCTCTGGACGATCTCGGCGCGATAATCCCGATGGCGAAAACGGCGTTACGCTTTAACACGCTGCAGCTTGACGTCTCAATCCCGCAGGCGGCGATGAATACCACCGCGCGCGGCTGGGTGGATCCTGCCGAATGGGATAATGGCGTTCCCGCGCTGCTGCTGAACTACAGCGTCACGGGGAATAGCAGCCGTTACCGCGGCAGCGGCAGCAGCCAAAGCCAGTATGCCAACCTAAACAGCGGGCTGAATATTGGCCCCTGGCGCCTGCGCAACTATTCAACGTGGAATTCCGACGACGGGCAAAGCCGCTGGGAGTCCATCAATACCTACGCAGAGCGCAACGTCCCGGCGTTGAAAAGCCAGCTGACGCTGGGGGACAGCTTTACCGCGTCGGATATTTTCGACAGCGTGCAGTTTCGCGGAGCCCAGCTGGCCTCAGACGACGCGATGCTGCCGGACAGCCTGCGCGGGTTTGCCCCCGTCATACGGGGGATTGCGCAGTCTACGGCGCAGGTGACCATCCGCCAGAACGGCTACGTGATTTATCAGTCATCGGTGGCGCCCGGGGCGTTTACCATCGATGACCTTTACCCCACGTCCGGCAGCGGCGATCTCGAGGTCACGATAAAAGAAGCGGACGGCAGCGAGCGAAAATTTACCCAGCCCTTCTCCGCCGTCCCCATTATGCAGCGCGAGGGACGGCTGAAGTACGCGCTGACCGGCGGGAAGTATCGCAGCAGCAGCAGCGACAGCGATAAGCCCGAGTTTATCCAGTCAACGTTCATCTACGGCCTGCCTCGCGCCGTGACGGCCTACAGCGGCGTTCTCTATTCGGGAAATTACCGCGCCGCCGCGCTGGGGCTGGGGTTCGGGTTCGGTACGCTGGGTTCGCTGTCCGCTGACGCTACCACCGCGCACACCTCGCTTGAGGGCGATCGCAACCGTCAGGGCCAGTCGTACCGGGTGCAATACTCAAAGGATATTCAGACCAGCGGCACCAGCTTTACGCTGGCGGCGTATCGCTATTCGACGAAGGGTTTTTATACCTTTCAGGAAGCGAATGATTTCCGCTCCGACAGCGCAAACGGCGGCCTGACAACGTTCGCCAAACGCCAGAAAATGCAGCTCGATATTAGCCAAAATGCGCAAGCCCTCGGCTCGCTATTTCTTTCAGGCTATCAGCAGAGCTACTGGGGCCAGAGCGGGTACGAACGCACCCTCAGCGCGGGCTGGAACAACACCTTCAAGGGCGTGAACCTGAGCGTGGTGTATAGCTACAGCCGCTACCCCGGCAGCGCGCAGCCCGCCGACCAGCAGGTCGCGCTTAACGTACAGGTTCCGCTTTCCCGTTTCCTGCCCAATGCGTGGGCAAGCTACAGCGCGACGGCCTCCCGAGGCGGCGACACGCGCCATCAGCTTGGGATAAACGGCACCGCGCTGCCCGACAACAACCTCAGCTACAGCCTCCAGCAGGGCTACGCCAGCCGGGGCAACGTCAACAGCGGAGCGCTCAGCGCGACCTATCGGGGAACCTACGGCGAGCTTAGCGGAGGCTACAGCTACGACGACAGCATGCAGCAAATCAACTACGGCCTGCGCGGCGGGGTTGTCGCTCATCCGCACGGCGTGACGCTTTCCCAGTCGCTCGGCCAGTCGCTGGCGCTGGTTCGCGCCCCAGGTGCCAGCGGCGTGAAGGTGCAGAACAACACGGGCGTTTATACCGACTGGCGAGGCTATGCGGTCGTACCGTACGTGAATCCCTATAAGAAAAACCGCGTTGCCCTGGCGACGGAAACGCTGGGTGACGATGTGGATCTTGAATCCTCGGTGCAGACCGTCGTCCCGACGCAGGGTGCCGTGGTGCTGGCTAACTTCAACACTCGCACCGGTAAACGCGTGCTGATGACGCTGCTTTATAAGGGGCTGCCGGTGCCGTTTGGCGCGCAGGCGACGCTCAAAAATGGCGACAGCGGCATTGTGGGCGACGACGGACAGGTCTATCTGACGGGCGTTCCCGACAAGGGCGAAATTGCCGTGAGCTGGAGCGGCGCAAAGCGGTGCGTGGTGCGTTATCAGCTGCCGGACAGCGACGCGCAGCCGGTCACCTCAACGGAACAGGAGTGTCTGTAATGAACAGGTTTTTACTCGCGGGTGGGCTGTTGCTGGCCCCCGCTTCTTTGGCTTTTGCCGCAAGCTGTAATTTCATTTCAGGCGGCGCGACGATTAACCCTGGGACTATCACCGTACAGCGGGATGTTGCCGTGGGTGAATCACTAAGCGATTATTTCTTTGTGTCGATTGTTCCAGCTTTCCGTGATTGCGAATTCAATAGTGAATCACCCACGTGGCGAGCAGTAGGGTTACTTTCGGCAAATACTTTTTCTTCTGGGTTAAGCTATCAAGGCCACCGGGTATTCGATACAAATTTACCTGGGGTCGGAATGATTATCATAGGGGAAGCATCGATTGATACTGACTTGTCAAACAAATCTCCGTTGGTAGGGATTTATAGCGGTCAGCGTGAAGTAGTCTTCTGGACGCAGGACGTCATAAAAGGCACGTTATTTCAGGCTAGCGCCAGGGTAGGTATCCGCCTGATAAAAACAGGTACGATAAGTGGAGGCACATTATCGGGAAATATTGGAAGATTTTTCAACCGTATAAGAACACAGCATGTGCTACCCGATGTTCCGATTACGTTTTCCGGAGGATCAATAAGAGTCGTGTCCTGTTCGGTTACCACGCCGAATATCAGCGTGCCCTTGGGTAAACAGGCAAAATCCAGCTTTAAGGGCGTCGGTTCCGGTACGGAGTGGCAAAGTTTTGATATCCAGCTGAACTGCATTAAAGGTGCGCGGATCAACGTCCGCCTTGACGCCACCGCCGCACCGGCAACCACGCGAAAAGATATTATGAGGCTCGATCCAGAAAGCGGAGATATTGCGGCCAAAGGCGTCGGGATCCAGATCGGCTACCGTATGGGTTATGAATTAGAATTAGGTAAGACGCTGCTCTACGAAACGTCTAAATTTGATACGGAATTTATTCTGCTTCGCGCCCGCTATTATCAGACAGAAGAAAATGTTATTGCCGGTAAAGCCAATGGCACCGCCACCTTTACCCTGACGTATAAATAATATAAACGTTGTTTATTACCCGTTTGCCCGGTCCGTGATCCGGGCTTTTTTTGCTGAAACCTTTCCTTCCTGCTAACTGATATTAGCCTACAAATCCATTACCGTAATTTACTTAGAATTGAATTAGTACAGCATTGAAACTAATCAAATTCAATGATATACCCCATTTTAGGTATTTTTTAAAACGGAAAAGTCATGAGCAAGCGAAAGTATTTAACGGCTAACGAAATCGATAAAATTTTGCTTGCGACTCGCCAGGGTAAATATCACCTGCGTGACTATTGCCTGTTTAAAATGTGCTTTGTGCACGGCCTGCGCGTCAGCGAAGCACGTCAGCTCTTTCTCTCCGATATCGATATTCCAGGGCGCACCATTTTTATTCGCCGATTGAAGAACAGCCTCTCAACGCAGCACCCTCTCTTTGACGATGAGATAGAAGCGATTATTAACTGGAAAGAGCAGCGCAATCACTGGCGCGGCGCGGAGAGCGACTGGCTATTCCTGTCGCAAAAGGGCGGCCCGCTTTCCAGACAGCATATTCGTAATTTATTAAAAACGTACGGCGCAGCGTCCGGCATTCGATCTCATCCGCATATGCTGCGCCACGCGTGCGGCTACGCCCTGGCCGATCGCGGCAACGACACCCGCCTGATTCAGGACTATCTGGGCCATAAAAATATCCGTCATACCGTGCTTTACACCGCGACCAACGCCCGGCGCTTTACCACAATCTGGGATTGTCACCAAAAAAAGCGCGACATGTTATTCGCTGAAGAGGGCAAGAATACGGACGGATAAACGGGCGTAATGGTTTACCTCCCCGCCCCGCAGCGCTACAATGCCCGCCCTTAAAGTAGGGGATCATCCCCTCACCGCGGCACCGGGTGCGCGCGGATCTGACCTGTCATCAGAACGAGAACAAACATGTTTAAACCGGAACTCCTCTCCCCGGCGGGAACGCTGCAAAATATGCGTTACGCTTTCGCCTATGGTGCCGATGCCGTTTACGCGGGCCAGCCGCGCTACTCGCTGCGCGTGCGCAACAATGAATTCAACCACGAGAATCTGCAGCTCGGTATCAACGAAGCACATGCCCTGGGCAAGAAATTCTACGTGGTGGTGAATATCGCCCCGCACAACGCCAAGCTGAAAACGTTCATCCGCGACCTGAAGCCGGTGGTGGATATGGGGCCGGACGCGCTGATCATGTCAGACCCGGGCTTAATCATGCTGGTTCGCGAAAACTTCCCGGAGATGGACATCCACCTGTCCGTGCAGGCCAACGCCGTCAACTGGGCGACGGTCAAGTTCTGGAAGCAGATGGGGCTGACCCGCGTCATTTTGTCTCGTGAATTGTCACTTGAAGAGATCGAAGAGATCCGCACCCAGGTGCCGGAGATGGAAATCGAAATCTTCGTTCACGGCGCGCTGTGCATGGCCTACTCCGGCCGCTGCCTGCTCTCCGGCTATATCAACAAGCGCGACCCGAACCAGGGCACCTGCACCAATGCCTGCCGCTGGGAGTACAACGTTCAGGAAGGTAAAGAGGACGACGTCGGCAATATCGTTCACAAGCACGAGCCGATCCCGGTGACCAACGTGGAGCCGACGCTCGGCATCGGTGCGCCGACCGACAGCGTATTTATGATTGAAGAGGCCAAGCGTCCGGGCGAATACATGACCGCCTTTGAAGACGAGCACGGCACCTACATCATGAACTCGAAGGACCTGCGCGCCATTGCGCACGTTGAGCGCCTGACGCAGATGGGCGTGCACTCCCTGAAAATCGAAGGCCGCACTAAGTCCTACTACTACTGCGCGCGCACCGCGCAGGTTTACCGTAAGGCCATCGACGATGCCGCAGCCGGTAAACCGTTTGATACCAGCCTGCTGGAAACCCTGGAAGGCCTTGCGCATCGCGGCTATACCGAGGGCTTCCTGCGCCGTCATACCCACGACGACTACCAGAATTACGAGCACGGCTACTCCGTTTCCGAGCGCCAGCAGTTCGTCGGCGATTTCACCGGCGAGCGCAAAGGCGCGCTGGCGGCCGTGGCGGTGAAAAACAAGTTCACCAAAGGCGACAGCCTGGAGCTGATGACCCCGCAGGGCAACATGAACTTCACGCTGGAGCATCTGGAAAACGGCAAAGGCGAAGCGATTGAGGTTGCGCCGGGCGACGGGCACACCGTCTGGCTGCCTGTGCCGGAAGAGGTTGAGCTGAAATTTGCGCTGCTGATGCGTAACTTCGACGGCGAAAGCACGCGTAATCCGCACGGCAAATAGTTAAGCAGGGAAATTTTTTCACGCTGGGATGATTCTTAGAATCGGATCACACACCGCTTCGTTCAATACGGTTATCATCCCACCCGCTGAAAAACATAACCCATAAATGCTAGCTGTACCAGGAACCACCTCCTTAGCCTGCGTAATCTCCCTTACGCGGGCTTATTTTTTTCCTTTCGTCCTGTTCTTACCCGCTTTTTTCCTTCCTGCGATACACTCTTGATAGAGCTAAAAAAGGAATAATGTAGATGGCAAACTATCCAGACAGTTTATTGATTCTGAATGGCAAAAGTGCGGGCAACGATATTCTGCGCCAGGCAATTACCGAGCTCCGCGAAGACGGCGCCCGCATCCACGTGCGCGTCACGTGGGAGAAAGGCGACGCGGCGCGCTACATCAGAGAAGGCTATCGCCTGGGCGTTGAAACCATTATTTCCGGCGGCGGCGATGGCACTATTAATGAAATCGCCAGCGCCCTGATCGCTCTCCCCGCCGCTGAGCGCCCGGCAATGGGCATACTGCCGCTCGGTACGGCGAACGATTTCGCCACCAGCGCGGGTATCCCGGAGGATTTGGGGAAAGCCCTGCAGCTGGCGATCCTCGGCAAGTCGACCGCCGTGGATATTGCCCAGGTGAATGATAAAACCTGCTTTATCAATATGGCGACGGGCGGTTTTGGCACCCGCATCACCAGCGAAACGCCGGAGAGGCTGAAGGCCGCGCTGGGCGGCGTGTCGTATTTGATTCATGGCCTGATGCGCATGGATACGCTGAAGCCCGACCGCTGCGAGATCCACGGCGAGAATTTTCACTGGCAGGGAGACGCGCTGGTGATTGGGATCGGCAACGGCCGTCAGGCGGGCGGCGGGCAGCAGCTGTGCCCGGAGGCGCTGATCAACGACGGTCAGCTCCAGCTGCGTATTTTTACCGGAGACGGGCTGCTGCCCGCGCTGTTTACTACCCTCACCCAGCCGGAAACCAGCCCGAATATTATCGCCGGGAAATCCGCATGGTTTGAGATTAACGCCCCGCACGGGATGACGTTTAACCTTGACGGCGAGCCGCTGAGCGGCGAGCAGTTCCGCATTGAGGTCATCCCCGGCGCGCTGCAGTGCCGCCTGCCGCCGGACTGCGCGCTGCTGCGCTGATGTTTCACACGGTGCGCGATGATGCCCTCGCTCCAACCCTCTTCCACGGGGCTGAGGGATCCCCACAATTTACAGCCTGGCACAGAATGCTCCCTCTCCATTCAGGGAGAGGGTTGGGGTGAGGGGGAACATACGGCTGTGGTGGTAATTCCGTTCACTTTACGAGCCTTGCTACTCTGAAATCACGTTACTTGTGAACGTGTTAAGAGGGCTCGCCGCCGCCCCCTTAACAATCCGGGCTCCCGGCAGAGAAAATCGCCGCTTCGCGGTGCCCTCAGCTTATTCCTTTCGGCTTTCGGGTCGGGCACCAGCCTGCATCCCTGCAGGCTATGCCCTCGCCGCGCCTCCCGGCGCGGCGCCCCGGCCGTGGCG
>NZ_JBGKEB010000023.1:0-60818 GCF_041399425.1 Enterobacter sp. KBR-315C3_2022 | reverse complement strand
TTGAAACGTCACGTATATCCTGTGACGCGGTTGTTGCGCCCGGCAGCTGGCAGGCGTTCGCCTGCGGCACCAGGCTGATTTCGACACGGCGGTTCAGCGCCCGGCCTTCGGCCGTGTCGTTGGTTGCGATCGGGCGGCTTTCGCCATAGCCCTGCACCGCGAAACAGCTTTCCGGCACGTCGCCGGTATCGCGCATCCAGTCGCGCACCGATTCCGCGCGCTTGAGCGAAAGCACCTGGTTGGATTTGTCGTCGCCGGTGCTGTCGGTGTGACCCGCCACCACGATGAGCCAGCCCGGTTTCGCCTTGATGCCCACCAGCGAGTTCACCAGCAGCTTCGTCGAGCCGGGCTTCAGCGCCCATTTGCCGGTGTCAAACAGCGACATGCTGTCGAGGCGGACGATTTTGGGAACGACTTTTTCGACCGGTTTTGGCGGCGGCGGAGGCGGCGGCACGTAGGAGCGAATCGCCTCCAGCACGGGCATGCGTAACGCCTCTCCGCGATACAGCCCGAGGCTCATCTCCATCGGCTCGCCGCTGCGCGCCCAGCCATCAAGCTGCGCGGCATCCTCACGCAGAACCTGTACGGCGCGCGCCTTCGGCCCGTAGTTGTCCATCGAAATGCGATCGTAGTGCCGGATATCGAAGCTCAGGCGCTGGATGAGCATGCGGTTGTTCCATGCGCTGCTGAGCAGCGCGGCAACGGCGGCCAGGGTAAAAATGCCCAGCGCGCAGCGCCAGGTGCGGGTACGCGGCGTGAGGCCCTGGCCTTCAGGCAGCAGCGGCAGAACAAAGTCCGGAAAGAGCGACATCACCGTCGTGCTCGTGCCCACCGGCTGCCAGCCGGAGACGTGCTGCATGGCGGTGTGCCGCGACAGCCAGGCGGTCCAGGCGGAGGTGGCGAGGCTGCCCGACAGAATGGGCGCCATCCCCCACAGCACCGCGGTGGGCGTAACCACCGGAATATCCGGCTCGTCGCTGATAAATACGGCTTTGACGTGGGCGCGGAACCAGGTCATGAGGCTGTTCATCAGGACCTGCTGCTGCATCGCCATCGCCCCGCCCGTTGTCACCCACGCGGATATCGGGCTCGGTGCGGACGATGCGCGCCAGACGCGAATCCCCTCATCGGGAATGGCCGCCTGCCAGAGGATGTCGTCCATCATTGCGCTGCCCACGAGGCCGTTCAGCACCACGGGCACGGTATGGCCGGACTCCCGGCGCAGCTGGCTGATTTGCCAGCGGAGCGTCAGAAGGCGGCTGGTTAGCGCCTCGCTGTCCGCGTGTTTTTGCGGGCAGACGCTGACCATGACCGAAAGCTGCCGCCCCCAGTGCGGGCGCTGGCGCAGAACGTACAGGGCGACCTGCATCAGATCCTGCGACTCGTCAACCCGGATCCAGCAGCCCTGGGGCACGGTCAGCACCTGCGATTGTTCCGGCCACGCCTGCGGTAAATCACCGCAAACCAGCACCACCGGCTGACGCCAGGTGGCTTCAGGAAGGTTATCGATATGCAGGCCGCTTTCGTAGCGGGTCTTACGGCTGACCACCCGCCAGGCAACAAAGATCGCGCCCAGCATCCCCGAGAGGATCAGCAGGGATACTCCCCGCGAAACCGGAAGAAATACCAGGCAGAGCACGATGCTGAGAAAAGCCGCCCACAGGGCCAGCCCGCGCTGTTGTGCAGGACTCATTTCACCGCTCCAGGCAGAAGGGTCGCCAGCATCCGATCCAGCCAGCCGTCCAGCACCCACCAGAGCACGACGATAACGATCGCGCTCAGGCCGATACGCGCTGGCCAGGAGGAGAACCAGCCGCTCATTCCCCAGCCGGCGTGGCTTTCTGCCAGTATCGGGTGGTTCTGCGGATAGCTAAAAGGCTGAACGCGCTCGCTGAGTGCCTTAACCAGGCGCTGACGTTCCGGATCGTTCAGAGAACGGTAGCTGCCGAGGAAGCCCAGCATCATCACGCGCTGGAAGCAGGTCAGCACGGCGTCATCCGGCGCAGGCTCGCGCAGCACCTCGCGCATCCGGTCGCAGAGCGTATCGCCAGCGTCCATCGTGCCGAGGAAGTGGCCCTGCAGCGGAATGTCATACCACTGGACGCAGGCGTCATCCTCCACGCCGCGGCCCTTGACGGCTTCGTCAAGCAGCGCGCACTGCGCCATGAGAATGTGCCTACAGCTGGCCTCGTCCATGCCGCTTTCCTTCAGCACGTGCTGCACCCGCTCCGCATCGGCCACGCAGCGCTCCCAGAGCTGACGCCCCTCGCCTTCCTGGAACCGGGGGCCATGGCGCAGGCTGATAACCTGCAGCCAGGTGTCCTGGAGTAGCGCGTCGATATCAACAGGCGCGGCCGCGCCGCGCATAGGTTCACTCATGTTCTCAGCACCGCAAAGAGTTCAAGTTCTGGCTCCCCGAGCATGCCCGGGACATAAAACATGCAACTGCCGCTTTCCAGCATTTCGATCGCCAACGGATGGGAAACGTCGAGGCTGAAATACTGGTTTTCGAGACGCAGCGGGATGGCCGCAGGGACATGGCGCAGCGGCGTCAGCGGAATACCCTCGCGCGAGGAGTTGACGATCGCCCTGACGTGATCCGGGCTTCCGGCCTTGCACTGGCGAGGGAACTGCTCGTGCAGCTGTGCCACCGGCACCGGCGAGCGGACGGAGAGGTAGTAGTCAGCCCCTTCGCGCAGGCGCGGATCGTGCAGGCGTGCCTGCCAGAAGTGCAGACGCGCGTCATGCTCCAGCGCAATCGCCACCACGCGCGACGGCAGGCTGGCTTCCAGCAGATCGCTGAGCAAATCGAACAGCGGCGGGAAAACGGCGTTCAGGTTTTCATGCTGGTACACGGGGATGGCGCTAACCTGATGCGCCAGGGAGAACGTCAGAAGGCTGCCGGCAAGGCGCGCCAGCTCGGGATACAGCCGCTCCACCGCGCTTTGCGGCGTGCGCTGAAACTGGCCGAGCACCGGCTCCGCGCTGTTGAGCGCGTTGAGCAGCCAGAACAGAGAGACGTCGGCCACGGCAAAGTCGGCCATCCGCTCGTTGCTTTCCCGGCGCATCGACATCAGGCGGGTCAGGCGGGCGCGCAGCTGGGTCAGCAGCTGCTCAAGCTGGGTCATCAGCCAGCGGCTGCTCTGCAGCGTCAGCAGCGGCGGAAGAAACGTCTCATCGATCCGCCAGCCCCCCTGCGTATCCTGCTGAAGGCGGGCCACCGGGCACGTCAGATAGTCGCTGTTGTTCTGATGCGCAAAGCGCAGCGTCAGCTCCGGCTGCAGAACGGCGATCTGACGTGAATCGTCGCCGAACTGGTTGCGCACGTCGTGCCAGCGCTGGCGATAGCGTATCGGACGCTCGGCCACTTCATCAGGCTTCAGGCAATTTCCGCCGTTTGCCCGCATCAGGGGAAGCGCCAGCAGCACCACCACGTCCTGCTGGTCATTATCCAGCGTGAGCGCGGGCGGGAGCGGATCGGCATTTTCCGTGTCGATCAGCGTGCCGTCCTGAAAGCGGAGGTGCAGGCGGCGGGCCTGCAGACGCCCAAGCCTAAGCGCGTCCGCTTCAAAGCGCGCGTCGATGACGCCCCAGGGGTGGTTAAGCCCCATCTGCGCAATGCATTCAGCAGACCAGGCTGCGTACGCAGCCTGCTGTTGAAAATGCTGGGGCGAGACCATGATCCCCCGCCCCCATAACGGTAGTTCCGTCTTCATTTTCGTCCTGTTTTACGCTTTCGCTTTCGGCATCTGGCTGACCAGAGACAGGTTCACGTCCATCCCTTCCACCTGGAAGTGCGGGATCGCGTACAGGCGCACGCGGAAGAAGCCCGGGTTGTCCTCGATGTCTTCCACCACCACCTTCGCATCGCGCAGCGGGTGTGACGCCTGCAGCTCGTCGCCCGGATCGGTCATTTCCGTTACCAGCCCGCGAACCCAGGTATTCAGCTCCAGCTCGAGCAGGCGACGGTCTTTCGTCGTGCCGATGTTTTCACGCTGAATCAGCTTCAGGTAGTGCGCGATGCGCGACAGCAGGAAGATGTACGGCAGGCGCGCGTTGATGCGGCTGTTGGCGGTCGCGTCCGCGGTGTCGTACAGGGCTGGCTTCTGGGTGGAGTTCGCCGAGAAGAAGCACGCGTAGTCGCGGTTCTTGTAGTACGACAGCGGGATAAAGCCCAGGTTGGCGAACTCGAACTCGCGGGTTTCCGGGATCATCACCTCTGACGGGATTTTCACCTGGTTGCCGGTGCCGAGGTCGTACAGGTGGATCGGCAGGTCCTTCACCGCGCCGCCCGCCTGCGGGCCGCGGATCTGCACGCACCAGCCGTTGTTGATGAAGCTCTTCACCATGTTCGAGGCAAAGGCGAACGACGCGCTGGTCCACAGGTACTTCTCGTGATCCGGGCCCTTCACCTGCTCAACGTAGTTGAAGCTGCGCACCGGCACGGTGTCCGGACCGTACGGCAGGCGGCCCAGCACGCGCGGCATCACCAGCCCGATGTAGCGGGAGTCGTCGGTGTCGCGGAAGGATTTCCACTTGATGTATTCGGCGCGGTCGAAGTAGTTGCCGATGTCCTTAATCGCGGCCACCTCTTCCATCGAGTCTTTCAGGAAGAATTTCGGACCAACGGCGCCGATGAACGGCATGTGCGCGGCGGCAGACACCTTGGAGATGTTGCGCAGCAGGGCGATGTCCTGCGGGCTGGCATCAAACTCATAAGAAGAAATGACCGAACCAATCGGCTCGCCGCCCGGGGTGTCGTACTCGGCGGTGTAGGTGTGCCAGTACAGGCCGCTCTGGATCAGCTCCGGCGCGTCCTCGAAGTCCTGGCGCAGGTCGTCTTTGGAGACGTCCAGAATTTCGGTTTTCACGTTCTGGCGGTAGTCGGTGTTGTCCACCAGCTGCTTCAGGCCGCGCCACAGGGATTCCACCTTCTGGAACTCCTCGTGGTGCATCACCGCGTCGAGCTGGCGGCTGATCTGGAAGTCCAACTCGGCGATGTGGTGGTCAATCAGCGACTTGTCGAGCTTTTCCACCTGCTGGCCGGACTTGCGGATGCAGTCCATGAAGACCTGCATCGCGGCGGTCAGGCGTTCGCCCGCCGGGGCTTCCGACAGCGCCGCATCGTCCAGAAACGCGTTGATATCGCCCAGGCTTGACGCCGGGGCAAGATTAATTTTTTCAAACAGGGAGGCGTAAACGCCCTCTTTCTCAAGAACCGTGGTTTGCCCCTGTGCCGGGCTTGTTTCAGTATTAACAGACATCAGCATTCTCTCGTGTAATCCATTAAAAAACGTGCGCGCGGCTTATTTCGGGGCAAGCGCACTCATCTCATCGCGTAATTCCTGGGACAGGGCCGGATCTTTAAGAATTTTCTCGAGCTCTTTTCTGAAAGTGGCGTTATCCAGCAGATTGGATTTGAGGTCGCGTAATAAATTACGCATCGCCAGCATGGCGCGCAGCTGGGGAATTTGGCGCGCAACCTGCTCTGGCTCGAAGTCTTTCATTTCGGAGAAGCTTAATTTCACGCTCTCCTCCGAACCGTCGCCCGCCAGCGTATTCTTAACGGTAAGATTTACTTCCGGAGAAAATTCTGAGAGCACGCTGTTGAAGTTATTTTTGTTGACGTTGATTTTCTCTCTTTCAGATAACGGACGGGACTCTTTGCCATTACTGAAATCGCCAACGGTCAATAGCTTCAGAGGCAATTCAACTTTCTTTTGCGCGCCTCCCGTGTGTAAAGCCAGTTTTAAATTGATGCGTGCCTTAGGCACTTCGTTCTGGAACGTATCAGCCATAGCAGTCCCTTTCCTTTAGGAATGAAGAGTGATTTAACAGCGGTTTTTTTGCGAAACCATAATAGAATAAACACCCATACAAGATCAACTTGGCAGATCAATGATCCATTTTAGGAATTTTATTAAGAATTTTCTTCTGAATTGAGAAGAGAAGCCTACTGCAAACGCAGCGTAAAAGAGGCGGGAGTCACTGCTTATTAAACAAATGAAAGAATGATTATCTAATTATGTTAAAAATATTGGCTCAATACAACCTTACGGGCCGTAAATTGATATTTATCAACACAGAAAAAGCACGCCTTGCAGGGAGCATACGATACACAGCGTAAAAGCAAATTCAAACCTTTATGCTACTGCCAATGAGTCCATAATAAGACTTTTATTAATAATATGATATATCTTCTTAAATCCGGGAAAAAACCTAGGAATTTTCTTGCGGAAAAAACCGTGAGCCAGGAAACAAAACGCAACCGATAAGTTCGATTCCATACATTATGCAAAAACTTATCCAGGAAAAATTCACTACATAAATAGCCTCGCCCCCCTCAGTAATTGAAAGCGTGAATGCTCTACGCAGGCTCATGACCAAAGCTAATGCTTCCTGGATATATTTTCTTACATGCGCTCATTCTTATACGAAATCCCCTCGCGACGGCGTCCCGAACCACTTACAGTTTTTTCCTAAAGCCTTGCCGGTTCGCTTGTGCCATGCTGAATCACGCTCATAACCGAAATGTGAAATGAGGAAATTATGAAAAAAACAATTATTGCACTGTCTGCCGTTCTGCTGGCTTCTCCCGTTTTTGCTGCGACCACACACGCCACTGACGATACCGTAGCCGCGGCAAAAGCCAACGCCAACGATGCCGAGCAAAAGCTGCACGAAGAGCAGCACAAAGGTGAAGAGCTGAAGCTCAAGCAAAAGCACGCCGCTGAAGGCAAAAGCGAGAGCTTTGGCAGCAAGGTAAGTGAAGATTCACAGAAAGCCTGGCACAAAACCAAAGAAGGCACGGAAAAAGGGTGGGACGCCACCAAAGAAGGAACAGAGAAAGGCTGGAACAAGACTAAACAGGGCGCTAGCGACCTGGAAAAGAAAGTCACTGAGTAATGCTTCCCGCCTAAAAGGGCCGCCAGCGCGGCCCTTTTTTCATCGCCCTTGCGAACTTCTCGTCAAAATTCATACCTCTGTCGTATTATCTGCAAAAATTTATTAGGGTATTTTTTCATTACCTGCTACCGACATTATTTTACGCTATAGCAGATTATGACCGCTCTTCAAGAAAATAACCAAAAAACAACCAGAAATATAATATATCTATAATTAATAAAGTTTACTCGCCCTAAAATTATATTTAAGCGGCATTAACTTAACAAAGTTAAATAATCACGCCTGTGTCGTTACTATTTATACCCCCACCTATAAAACACCCCCAACAAAAACACAAAACCATTAAAAATCAACAAGTTACACAATAACGAAGCGACTACAATACAGAAGATCGCTTCTGTTTAATTAAGACGCGTCACGTTTACATAAGCAGAGTTTGCATATTCATTAATTCCTAGCTATATCATTTTTATCCCTTTTAAAAAAATACCTCCATTAATCACAAGGTTTATCCATTACGAAGAAATAAAAACATCGCTGTATCTGATAAATAAATAGATTTGCCCCTGATGTTGCCACTCTCGATGCTGGCGGGCATCGGTCGCTCTAAAGAAAGTTACGGTGAGCTTTGCATAAATAACGGCGGCTCTGCCGGGAGCCCGTATTACCCCACACTGAGAAAGCGACGTCCTGCACGCCGTTAATAATATCTCTGCTGGAGTAATAACTGTATGAGCCAAATCTCTGTTATTTCTAAACTTACTGGCGTGGAAACGACCACTGAGGGCACACAGGTTACCCTGGGCCATTCCTCTGTCGTTAAGCTTCACGTAGAGCGTGCCGATATTGCGCACTACGCCCGCAGCGGCAACGATCTGGTGATTTCACTTCATTCGGGTGAAGTCATTACGCTCAAAAATTTCTACGTAAACGATGCGCAGGGGGCGAGCCAGCTGGTGCTGGAAGAAGGCAACGGCGCGCTGTGGTGGATTGAAGATCCCACCGGCGTAGAACATTACGAAGCGATCGCCTCCGTCGATGCGCTGCTGGCCTCATCGGGCGGCGAAGCCGGCGGGGCCGCCGTCTGGCCGTGGGTGCTGGGTGCCCTGGCGGTCGGCGGTGGGGTTGCGCTGGCAGCAGGAGGCGGCGGCGGTGGCGGCGGTGACGACAACGGCAACAATGGCAACAACGGCAATCCGGGCAATCCGGGAAACCCGTCCACGCCTGACACAACGGCGCCTAACCCGCCCTCTGACCTGAAATTTTCCTCCGACGGCGCCTCCGTGACCGGCACCGCAGAGCCCGGCAGCACGATTACGCTGAAGGACAGCAGCGGACACGTAGTGGGGACAGGCAAAACCGGCAGCGACGGCACCTTCACCATTGAGCTGGGCACGCCGCTGACCAACGGAGAGCAGATCACCGCCACGGCAACGGACTCCTCGGGCAACACCAGCCAGGCGGGGCACGTCACCGCGCCGGACCTTACCGCGCCTGACGCCCCGGACATTCTGATTGTCGACGACAACGTCGGAGCCGAGACCGGCCCGCTCACCAACGGCCAGCGCACCGACGATGCCCGCCCGGCGATCAGCGGTATTTCCGAGGCCGGTGCCACCATCACGATTTACGACAACGGCAAGCAGATCGGCACCACCAAAGCCGACGCCAACGGCAACTGGAGCTTTACGCCGGGCACGGCCCTCGCTAACGGCAATCATACGATCACCACTACCGCGACCGATGCCGCCGGAAACACCAGCGCGCCGTCCACGGCGGCGACCTTTATCGTCGATACCGTGGCGCCATCGGCCCCCGTCGTCACCGGCATCACCGATGACGTCGCCCTTAACACCGGCGCGCTCAGCAACGGCTCCAGCACCAACGACCAGCGCCCGACGCTCAGCGGAACGGCGGAAGCGGGCTCGACGGTCACGATATATGACAACGGCATCGCCATCGGCACCGCGAACGTCAACGCCAGCGGCGCCTGGACCTTCACGCCGTCGGTCAACCTGAGCGAAGGCAGCCACCAGATCACCACCCGCGCCACCGACGTCGCGGGCAACCAGGGCGCGCCCTCCCCGGCCATCACCCTGATCGTCGACGTGACCGCGCCAGACAGGCCAACGGTCTCGCTCAACGCCGCGGGCACCGTGGCAACGGGCCACGCCGACGCCAACACCACGATTATTATCACCGACAGCAGCGGCAACCGGATTGGGTCGATTCCGGTGGACGCTAACGGCAACTACAGCATCACGCTGAACCCGCCGCAGCCCGGCGGCGTGGTCATTAACGTCACGGCCGTCGACGCGGCCGGTAACGTCAGCCCGGTCGCCACCACCACGTCGCTTCAGGTCACGCCGGACACCACGCCGCCGACCCCACCGAGCGATCTGGTGGTCTCCGGCGACGGTAAAACGGTGACCGGTAAAGCCGAAGCCAACAGCACGGTGACGATAAAAGACCCCGCAGGCGATGTGATAGGCACCGGCAAGGCGGGCAATGACGGCACCTTCACCATCGGCATTACCCCAGCGCAAACCAACGGCGAAACGCTGCAGGTGGTCGCAACCGACGCGGCGAATAACGCCAGTCAGCCGGGGACAACCACCGCGCCAGACACCACCGATCCGCTCGCCCCTGAAAACGTGAAGGTACTTCCTGACGGTACCGCCATTACGGGCACCGCCGAGCCGGGCAGCACCGTCAGCATCAAGGGCCCCGGCGGCACCGAGATCGCCAGCGGCAAGGCGGGAGACGACGGCACGTTCAACATCCCGCTGGTGCCAAAAGTGCTTAACGGCGAAACGCTGACCGCCGATGCCACCGACAAGGCCGGAAATACGGGTCCGACGGCCTCCGCGATCGCGCCGGACCTGCTCCCGGCAGAAACGCCGGTCATCACCTCGGTGGAAGACAACGTGCAGAACGTGGTGGGCACCATTCCGAGCGGAGGCCTGACCAACGACGGCACGCCGACCCTTCACGGCACGGGCGAAGCGGGCACCCGCCTGTACATCTTTGACGGCCAGACGCAAATCGGCACGCTGGTGATCCCGGCGGGCGGCGTCTGGACCTTTACCCCCGCCGCCAACATGCAGGCGGGCGGGCACGTCTTTACCGCCACGGCCATCGACGCCGCGGGCAACGCCAGCGGCACGTCCAACAGCTGGAGCATCACCATCGACCTCACGCCGCCCGCCACCCCGGTTATCACCCAGGTGGTGGATGCCGTCGAAGGCTACACCGGGCCGCTGACCAGCAACCAGCCGACGAACGACAACCGCCCGGTCATCAGCGGAACCGGCGAGCCGGGCAGCACCATCAGCATCCGCATTGACGGCGCGCAGATCGGCACCGCGACGGTAGACGCAAACGGCAGCTGGAGCTTCCAGCCGCCAACCGCTATCCCGGACGGCAGCCACGCGCTGACCGCCGTGGCGATCGACCCGGCGGGTAACGCCAGCGATCCTACCGGCGGCTTTACCCTGAACATCGATACCACCCCGGCGGGCACGCCGACGATCGGCACGGTCACCGACAGCACCGGTGACGTGACCGGCCCGGTCACCAGCGGCACGCCGACGGACGAAACCCGCCCGCTGTTGCAGGGCACCGCCCCGGCGGGCAGCACCATTACCGTGTATGACGGCACGACGCTGCTCGGCACCGCCACGCTCAACGGCAGCGGCGGCTGGAGCTTTACCCCAACCACCCCGCTGACCGACGGCACGCACACCCTCACCGTTAAGGCCACCGACGCGGCGGGTAACATCACCACCTCGCCGCCGTTCAGCCTGGTGATTGATACCGTTGCGCCGGGCACGCCGGATACGCCGGAAGTCACCGTTAACCCGGACGGCGGCGCGGGAGTCGCGCTGAACCCGGGGGAAACCACCCGCGATACCACCCCAACCCTGAGCGGCACGGGCACGCCGGGCGATACGGTGGCGATTTACGTTGACGGCGTGAAGCAGACCGAAGTGACCGTCGGCAACGACGGCACCTGGACCTGGACCGCCCCGCCGCTGGCTAACGGCACCTATGACGTGACCCTGACCGTCACCAACAAGGACGGCGCGGGCAACGAAAGCTCACCGTCGCAGCCGGTTACCATCGTGATTGACACCGACGCACCGGACAAACCGGGCGTCCCAACCGTTAGCGACAGCGTCAGCCAAATCACCGGCCCTGTGGCGGACGGCGGCAGCACCAACGACCCGCGCCCGGTGCTGAGCGGCGAGACCGAACCAAACGCCGTGGTGATTATTTACGACAGCCAGGACGGCGCCGCGCCGGTTGAGGTTGGCCGCGTCACCGCCAACGCCAGCGGGGACTGGAGCTGGAGGCCGGACGCCAATATCGACGAGGGCTCGCACCAGTACACCGCCACCGCCACCGACGAAGCGGGCAACGTGTCGCTGAACTCGGATCCGATCACCATCAACGTTGATACCACGCCTTCGGCCTCTCCGGTGATTACCCTGGCCGGTGGCGCAGCCGCGGGCGGCGCCACGGACGACAATACCCCGGCGATTACCGGCACGGGCGTAAACGGCGACAGGGTGATTGTCTACAACAACGGCGTGGCGATTGGCGAAGCGACGGTGGTGAACGGCACCTGGACGGTGACGCCTTCCGCTCTGCCGGACGGCACCCTGCACCTCACCGCCGTGTCGGTGGACGCGGCGGGGAACCCGAGCGCGCCGAGCGCCCAGTTCAACGTCACCGTTGATACCGTGCCGCCCGCCATTCCGCAGATTGACAGCATCTCCAGCAGCACGCTGGCAAACAACGTGCTCTATACCAACGACACCACGCCGACGATCTCCGGCAAAACGGAGCCGGGCAGCACCGTTGAGGTATTCGTCAACGAAACCTCGGTGGGCTTCGCCAACGTGGCGGCAGACGGCACCTGGACCTTCACGCCGACCGCCCCGCTCGACCAGGGCAGCAACGGCATCGCCGTCGTCGCGACGGACGCCGCGGGCAACAGCACCACCAGCCCGACCACGGTAGTCACCGTGGACAGCGTTCCGCCTGCGGATCCGAGCAACCTGGCCATCAATACCCAGGGCACGCCGGTCACCGGGAATGCCGATCCGGGCACCACCATCACCATTAAAGACGGCGGCGGTACGGTGATTGGCACCGGCGTCGCGAACGGCAGCGGCGCGTTCTCCGTTGCGGTCAGCCCGGCGCAGGCCAACGGCGCGGATCTCACCGTGACCTCAACCGATGCGGCAGGCAACGCCAGCGATCCGTCGTCGCTCACCGTCACCGGCGTGACGGCGGGGCTGCCTGACGTGCCGATCATCACCGATATCATCGACGACGCGGGCAGCGTCACCGGCAGCGTGCTGGGCAAAACCTCGGACGACACCACGCCAACCATCAGCGGGACCGCCGTGGCGGGCAGCACGGTTACGCTCTACCTGGACGGTAGCCTGATTCCGTTCGCCATTATCCCGGTCGGCGTGGGCGGCACCTGGAGCTATACCGCAACGGCGCTTCAGGCGCTGGGCGAAGGCCCGCACACCTTCGAAGCGACCACCACCGTGGGGCTGTTCACCAGCGGTCGCTCCCCTGCCGCCAGCGTTACCATCGACCTGACCGCGCCGACGGCGCCGGTTATCGGCTCGGTGACGGACGACGTCGGCCCGGGCACGGGCGCGCTCACCAGCGGCCAGTCCACCAACGATACCCAGCCGACCCTGAGCGGCAGCGCGAAGGCGGGCGACACCATCACCGTCTACAACGACGGCGTCTCCATCGGCAGCGTGGTGGTCGGCCAGACCGGCACCTGGAGCTTTACCCCATCGACGCCGCTGGCCGAGGGCAGCCACGCCCTGACCATCCGCGAGACCGATCCGGCGGGCAACCAGAGCGCGGCCTCGCCGGCCTTTACCGTGGTGGTCGATACCAGCACGGTCACGCCGACGATCGTGAGCGTTAACGATAACGTCGGCACCGTGACGGGCAACGTGCCGAGCGGCACGACGACCGATGACACCACGCCGACGCTGAGCGGCACGGCGGAGCCGAACAGCACGGTGGCGATTTTTGACGGCGCCACGCAAATCGGCGCCGTCACCGCCAACGCCAGCGGCGCATGGACCTTTACGCCGGAAACGGCGCTCGGGGAGGGATCGCACAGCTTCACGGCGGTAGCGACCGACCCGGTAGGAAACGTCAGCAGCGCCTCCGCGGCCTGGAGCGTGACGGTTGATACCGTCGCCCCAACCGCACCGACCTTGACCGGCGTGGAGGATAACGTCGTCGGCGGCACCATTGGCAATATCGCCACCGGGCAGGTCACGAACGACAACACGCCAACGCTGAGCGGCACCGGCGAGGTTGGCAGCGTGGTGCATATCTTCAATAACGGCACTGAAATCGGCTCAGCGACGGTTATCGCGGGCGGGACGTGGAGCTTTACCCCTACCACGCCGCTGGCGGACGGCAGCTACGTCCTCAGGGTCAACGCCACCGACGCGGCGGGCAACGTCTCGGCCAACTCGCCGGTCTACAGCTTCACCGTCGACACTGCCGGGCCAGCTGAGCCCGTGCTGTCGGCCGTGATTGACGACGTTGGCCCGGTCACCGGCACGCTGACCAGCGGCAGCGCCACCAACGACGCGCGCCCAACGTTCAACGGCACCGGTGAAGTCGGCGCGACCGTCCACGTCATCGTCGACGGCACCGAGGTCGGCACCGCGCTGGTCAACGCCCAGGGCAACTGGACCTTCACGCCGACCACGGCGCTGGCGGAGGGCCCGCACGCGGTGACGCTCAACGCCACCGACGCGGCGGGCAATACCGGCCCGACCAGCCTGCCGTTTAACCTGACGGTGGATACGGGCGTGCCCGTCGCCCCGGCGATTACCACGGCCAGCGATAACGTCGGCGCGATTCAGACCCCACTCACCTCCGGCCAGAGCACCGACGACACCACGCCAACGCTGAACGGCACCGCCGAGCCGAACTCGACCGTCACGATTTATGAAAACGGCACGGCGGTTGGCACCGCGCAGGCGGACGGTTCCGGGGCGTGGACCTTTACCCCACCGGCATTAGCCAGCGGCAGCCACACCTGGACCGCCACGGCCACCGACGCGGCGGGCAACGTCAGCCCTGCCTCGCCGGGCTTTACGGTGATTGTTGATACCGCGGCGCCAAACGCGCCGGTCATCACCTACGCGCTGGACGACGTCGGCGCGGTGACCGGGCAGCTCGCCAGCGGCCAGACCACCGACGACACCGTGCCGCGCCTGATCGGCACCAGCGAACCGAACGCAACGGTGCGGATCTATGAAGGCTCAACGCTGGTGGGAACCGGCGTGGCCGACGCCAGCGGCAGCTGGGCGATAACCCTCACCACCACGCTGGACACGGGCCAGCACAACTTCACCGCCCAGGCGACGGACGCCGCGGGCAACAACAGCCAGCCGTCGGCGAGCTTTAGCCTGACGATTGACACCACGCCGCCCGCCGTGCCGGTCATCGTCAGCGTCACCGACGACGTGGGCAATGCCGCCACGCCGATTACCAACGGCGGCCTGACCAACGATAACCAGCCGACGCTCAGCGGCACCGCGGAAGCGGGAACGACGATCAAAATCTACGACGGCACGACGCTCGTCGGCACCGTGACCGCCACCGGCGGCGCCTGGAGCTATACGCCTACGCTTGGCGACGGGCAGCACTCGTTTACCGTGACGGCGACGGACGCCGCGGGCAACGTCAGCGATCCTACCGCCGCGTTCGTGGTTAACGTCGATGCCACCGCGCCGACCGTTCCGACCATCACCTCGATCGTCGATGACGTCGGCACCGTGACCGGCCCGATTATCGGCAGCAGCCCGACCAACGATCCGCGCCCGACGCTGAACGGCACCGCCGAAGCCAATTCCACCGTGCGCATCTATGACGGCACCACGCTGGTGGGCACCGTAACGGCCGACGCCAACGGCGCCTGGACGCTGCCGCAAACCAACATTGCGCTGGGCGAGGGGCAGCACAGCTTTACCGTTACCGCCACCGACGCGGCGGGCAACACCAGCGCCGCCTCCGCGCCGACCGCCATCACGGTGGACCTGACGCCGCCTGCGCTGCCCACCACGCTCGCCGTCATCACCAACGGCACGCACGTAACGGGCGTCGCGGAAGCGGGCAGCACCGTCACCATCACCTCCAGCACCGGAACGGTGCTCGGCACGGCGACGGCGGACGGGAACGGCAACTTTAACGCCACCATCACCCCGGCGCAGACGGGCGGCGAATCGCTGCTGGTGTACGCCACCGATAAGGCCGGAAACGCGGGCACCAGCGCGTCGGTAACCGCGCCGTTCACCACCGTTCCGAACGCGCCGGTCATCGCGACCGTGGCCGATAACGTCGGCACGATCCAGGGCAATCTGACCAACGGGAAAGCGACCGATGACGCCACGCCGACCCTGAGCGGCACGGCGCAGCCCAACGCCACCGTCACGCTGTACAACAACGGCGTGGCGATGGGCACCGTGGTTGCCGACGGCACCGGCAGCTGGACCTTCACCACGCCGACGCTCACGGAAGGCTCCCATGCCTTCACGGCGACGGCGGCTAACGGTTCCGGCACCAGCCCGGTCTCCGGCGCCACCACGGTGATCGTCGACCTCACGCCTCCGGGGGCGCCGTCCGGCACCTTCAACGCCGACGGCAGCGTGCTGACCGGGACCGCCGAAGCGGGAAGCACCGTCACCATCAACCTCGGCGGAGGCAACACGGTCACCACCGTCGCGGGCAGCAACGGCACCTACAGCTACACCTTCCTCAACAAGCAGACCGAAGGCCAGACGCTGCAAATTACCGCCACGGACGCGGCCGGTAACGTGTCGCAGCCGGGCTCCGTGGTGGCACCGGTGGTGCCGCTGTCGGCCAGCACCAACCTTGAGGAGCTGGAGCTGAGCACCACCGCCACCGTCACCAACACCCAGTACAGCGACTACGGCTTCCTGCTGGTGGGCGCACTCGGCAACGCCCTGACCCTGCTCGGCAACGACACCGCGCAGGTCGGCTTTACCGTCGGCACCGGCGGCAGCGCGGATATCGTGGTCAACGCCAACGCCACGGGCGCGGTGCTTTCGCTGCTGAACACACTCGAGCTGGTGGTGCAGCGCTTCGACGCCGTCAACAACACCTGGACGACGGTGGTTGATACCGGCCAGCCGCAGTGGGCCTACCTGCTGACGCTCGGGGCGAACGGCGTGTCGCTTAACCTCAACGGGCTTGCCGACGGCCAGTACCGCGTGCTGAGCTACAACACCAACCTGCTGGCGACCGGCTCTTACACCAGCATCGACGTGGGCGTGAAGGAGACCAGCGCGGGCACCGTGACGGGCGAAACCAGCCTCACCGGGAACGTGATCCTTGACGTCGATCCGACAACGGGCAGCGACAACGCCCCGGCGGGCACCACCGTCAGCGCGGTCACCAACGCCAACGGCGACACGGTGAACGTCACCGCCAACGGCACCGTGGTGCAGGGGCTGTACGGCACGCTGACCATCAACCTCGACGGCAGCTATACCTATAACCTGACCAACACCAGCGCCGCCGTGCTGGGGCGCACGGAGAGCTTCACCTACACCATCACCCACAACGGGGCGTCAGCCTCGGCCAGCCTTGTGCTGAACCTCGGCGCGGGCACCGTGGCGACCGGCATCGTGGCGGTGGACGACACGGGCTCGCTGACCTACGACACCACGGTGCATGAGATCAATAACGGCACTTCGTCGCAGGGCGGCTTCACCGTGGTGGGGATCAACCTCGGCAACACGCTGGGGCTGAACCTGCTGGACGACCTGAGCAACCCGATCATCTACAACGTGGAGGAAGGCACCACCCGCACCATGACCATCCAGGCCTCCGTCGGCGGCGTGGCGCTGGCCTCGGTGTTCGATCTCTACATCTACAAGTTCAACGACGCGACCCAGACCTTCGAGCAGATGCGCGTTCAGCCGGGCTGGCTGCGCGCGCCGCTGCTGGGCGGCACCTCGTCCCAGCTGACGCTTAACCTGCCTTCCGGCGAGTACCTGTTCCTGCTCAACACCGCGGCGGGGATCACCGCGCTGACCGCCTACACCCTGAACGTGCTTGAAGATCACGTCTACAGCGTGTCGAGTGTCGGGGCGAGCACCACGGGCGACGTGCTGGCGGACGATATTGCGCCGTCCGGCACCACGGTCACGGACGTCAACGGCGTGGCGGTTAACGCCAACGGTACGACCACCATCGTCGGGGAATACGGCACGCTGACCATTAACGCCTCCGGTCAGTACACCTACACCCTTAAAACCGGCATCGGCGCGGACCACATCAGCACGCCGGATACCTTCGTTTACACCATCACCTCGCCGACGGGGGCGAAGGACACCGCCTCGCTGAACATCACCCCAACCGCGCGGGCGATGGACGCCGTCAACGACGTCAGCAGCGTGATGGATGTGACCTCGGTACACCACACGTCACTCTACTCGGATACCTCGGTGGGCACCGCAAGCTGGAGCTCGGCGCTGCTGGCAACCACCTCGGGCAGCGGCAGCGGCACCTTCGTGGTCGACCCGAACACGGCGCTGCATGACGTAGTGCTGCACTTCAACGTCGCCTCGCTCCTGACGCTGGGCGGCCTGACGGTCAACTGGACGATCTCCCAGGGCGGCACCACGATCCGTTCCGGCTCCTTCGGCGGCGGGCTGCTGCTGGGCGGCAACGCGGATATCGCCGTGTCGGGGCTGGATCTGAACGCCGGGACCTACACCCTGAGCTACACCGGCAGCGTGCCGGCGCTCGGGCTGGGCACGGTAACCATCACCCCAAGCGTCACCGGGACCACCTACTCCCTGAGCCAGTTTGACTCCACCAGCGGCCACGCCGTCAACGGCAACATCTTTGACGGCACGGACTCCGCCGGGGCGATGGATCAGCTGCACTCGGTGGATACCCGCCTGAGCATCACCGGCTACAACGGCGTCACCACGACGGTAGATCCGTACTCCGGCAGCGCCACGGTCAACGTCGTCGGCCATTACGGCACGCTGGCGATTGGCGCAGACGGTCACTACACCTACACCCTGAACGCTGGCGTGTCGCTCTCCAGCATCACCTCGAAGGAGGTCTTCAACTACACCCTGACCGACGCGGCCGGGAAAACGGACAGCGCGACGCTGACCATCAACATGGCGCCGCAGTTCATCAGCTCGGAACACAACGATCTGATTACCGGCACCGCGTATGCCGACACGCTGATCTACCAGGTGCTGAACACCACCGCAGGCAACGGTACGGGCGGCAACGTCAGCAGCACCGCGGGCGACCACTGGACCAACTTCTCGCTGTCGCAGGGGGACAAAATCGACATCGGCGATCTGCTGGTGGGCTGGAACGGCAGCGCCTCGACGCTGGGGAACTATCTCCACGTCACCCAGAGCGGCGGCAGCACGGTGATCTCCATCGACCGCGACGGCGCGGGAAGCACGTACACCAACACCACGCTGGTGACGCTGGATAACGTGCAAACCACCTACGACGAGCTGGTCAATCAGCAGCACATCATTACCTGACAATAACAAGCACCACCTGACCCGGGCGCACAGCGCCCGGGCATAAACAATAAAGCCGTACTCATTTATTAGGGACATGACATGGGAAAGAAGATGCCTTGCTGGTGGCTCTCGTGCTGCCTGATATCTGTACCCACGCTCGCGGCAAACCCGGCCTCGACGATCAATACCGAAGACCTGCGCGACGCGCAGGAGCTTCCCTCCCTGAGCGGACGCGTGGCCCCGGTGGCCGGCAAAGCCGCGCCCGGCACGCTGCAGCTCGGCGAAGCCGTTAACCGCGCCGTGACCTGGCACCCCGCCATCAGCGAAGCGGTCGGCAAGCTCTACCAGCAGAGCGAAGAGGTGGACGTCGCCAAATCGAAATACTATCCGCAGATAAGCGCCGGGATGGACAACGGCTATACCCACGACGGCGACGACAACGGCTTTACGCCGTCGCTGGTGCTCTCGCTTTCACAAATGCTGTACGACTTTGGCAAGATGGCAAGCCAGGTGCGCGCCGAAAGCGCGGGCGTGGCCCAGCAGCAGGCGAACGTGCTGGTGAGCATCGACACCATCGCCCACGACACCGCCATCGCCCTGGTGCAGGTGCAGACCTGGCAGCAGATGGTCGACACCGCCAAAGAGCAGCTCGACGCCCTCTCCTCCATCGGCACGCTGGCAAAGCAGCGTAACGACGAGGGGGCCAGCTCGCTCTCCGACGTGGTGCAGACCGATGCCCGCATCGAAGGCGCGCGGGCGCAGCTGATGCAGTACCAGGCGAGCCTCGACAGCGCCCGCGCCACGCTGATGAGCTTTCTCGGCTGGGACGGCCTGAACGGCGTAAGCAATGACTTTCCGGCCAGCCTGACGCGAAGCTGCGACATCGCCGAGCCGGACGACCGCCTGGTGCCCGCGGTGCTGGCGGCCTGGGCGCAGGCCAACGTCGCGCAGGCGAACCTCGACTACGCCAACGCGCAGATGACGCCGACCGTCTCGCTGGAGCCGGAGGTGCGCCACTACCTGAACGACCGCTACTCCGGCAGCGAGGTGCGGGACCGCACCCAGTACTCCGCGTGGGTCAAGGTGCAGATGCCGCTCTACCAGGGCGGCGGGCTGACCGCGCGGCGCGACGCCGCCGGGCACGCGGTGGAATCCGCCCAGGCCACTATCCAGCGCACGCGCCTCGACGTGCGGCAAAAGCTGCTGGAGGCGCGCAGCCAGGTGATGAGCCTGCTCAGCACCCTGCAAATTCAGGGCCGCCAGGAGACGCTCAGCGCCCGCACCCGCGAGCTGTACCAGCAGCAGTATCTCGACCTCGGCTCCCGCCCGCTGCTCGACGTGCTTAACGCCGAGCAGGAGGTCTACCAGGCCCGCTTCACCCAGCAGCAGACCGCCGGGCAATTGCACCAGCTGCAGCTTAACTGCCTGTACAACACCGGGCGCCTGCGTCACGCGTTCGACCTTGATAACCGCACCATCCAGACCGTGGAGATCCAGCCATGAAGCCAGGTGATATTCCGCAAGGGGAGAGCATAACGGATGATGCGCTGGCGCAGTGGGCGCAGGCGTTCGGCTACGTCGCCACCCGCTACCGCGTGGCCTGTTCGCCCGGGTCGCTGATTGCCGGTGCGCCGTGGCTAAAAGGAAAGCCGATGGTGCCCGCCCTCACCCAGCTCGCCCGCGAGGCGGGGCTGTCGTTTCAGCTGCTGACGGCGGACCAGCAGGCCATCAACAGCTGGCGCCTGCCGGTGGTGGTGGAGCTGGACGGGGGCAAAATTGGCGTCATTGAGCATTTCGACGGCGAAGATACCCTTGAGGTCTGTTTTTTCGACGACAAGATGCACACCAACCGCCTGTCGATGGCGGCGATGCTGCCCAGCGTCCGCCACGTGATCGCCCTGCGCCCGCTGGCCGCGCTGAAGGACAGCCGCGTGGACGCCTATATTTCGAAATACCGCCCGGACTGGCTCTACCGGCTGGTGATGCGCGACCTGCGGCCCTACAGCTGGGTGATGCTCGCCGCGCTGTTCATCAACGTGCTGTCGCTCTCCGGCATTGTCTTTTCCATGCAGGTGTACGACCGGGTGATCCCCGCCCAGTCCTACCCAACGCTCTACGTTCTGACCATCGGGGTGCTGATCGCCACGCTGTTTGGCTTCGTGCTGCGCGTGGCGCGCGGGCACATTATGGATCTGCTGGGCAAGCGTTCCGATCTGCGGGTGTCGGATCGCGTCTTCGGCCACGCCCTGCGCCTGCGCAACAGCGCGGTCCCGCGCTCGACCGGGAGCTTTATCTCCCAGCTGCGCGAGCTGGAGCAGATCCGCGAGATGGTCACCTCCTCCACCATTTCCACCATCGTCGATCTGCCGTTCTTCTTCCTGTTCGTGATCGTGCTGGCGATCATCGCCCCGCAGCTGGCGTGGATCGCCCCGGTGGCGGCGGTGATCATGGTGCTGCCCGGCCTGCTGCTGCAAAAGCGGCTCGCCGAGCTGGCGAAGCAGTCGGCGCATGAATCGACCCTGCGCAACGCGGTGCTGGTGGAGAGCGTGCAGGGGCTGGAGGACATCAAGCTGATGCAGGCGGAAAACCGCTTCCTGCAGCAGTGGAACAGCTATATCCAGATCACCGCCGAATCGGGCCTGCGCACCCGCGAGCTGACGCAGAACCTGATCAACTGGGGCATGACGATCCAGAGTCTGGTGTACGCCGGGGTGATCGTGGTGGGCGCGCCGATGGTGATCGACGGCACGCTGACCACCGGCTCGGTGGTGGCGGCCTCGATGCTGGCGTCGCGGATGATCGCCCCGATGGCGACCCTGTGCGGCGTGCTGGCCCGCTGGCAGCAGGTCAAGGCGGCAAAAGAGGGGCTGGACAGCATTATGCAGCTGCCGACCGAGAACCAGCGTGAAGAGACGCCGATCCGCCAGGACGTGCTGCGCGGACACTATCTGTTTGAGCAGGCGCAGTTCCGCTATCACCCGGACGATCCGCGCATGGCGCTGCGCATCAACCGCCTGGAGATCAAGCCCGGCGAAAAGGTGGCGATCCTCGGGCGCAACGGCGCGGGCAAATCCACGCTGCTGCAGGCGCTGGCGGGCGGCATGGATCTGGCCGGAGGCGAAGTGCGGCTCGACAACCTCAGCCTGCCGCACCTGGACGTGGCGGACGTGCGGCGCAACGTCGGCTTTATGACCCAGAACGCGCGGCTGTTTTACGGCACCCTGCGCGAGAACATCACCCTCGGCATGCCGCGCGCCACCGACGAGGAGATCTTCGAGGCGCTGGAGATGTGCGGCGCGGCGGGCTTCGTGCAGAAGCTGCCGAAGGGGCTGGACTACCCGATCATGGAGAACGGCGTGGGGCTCTCCGGCGGGCAGCGGCAGTCCATCCTGCTGGCGCGCATGCTGCTGCGCGATCCGAACATCGTTCTGCTGGACGAGCCGACCGCGTCGCTGGACGAGCACACCGAGCGCGAGTTTATCCAGCGCCTGGGGGCCTGGCTCGGCAACCGCACGCTGATCGTCGCCACCCACCGCGTGCCGGTGCTGGAACTGGTCGAGCGGGTCGTCGTCCTGAAAGAGGGCATGCTGGTGATGGATGCGCCGAAGGCGCAGGCGCTCAGCAACAGCCGCATGCAACAGCAGCAGCAACAGCAGGCAACCGGACGGGAGTGGAAAAATGAAAATCAGTCAGCGTGACGTTGCCGCAATGGAAGATCTGGACAACGCCCTCGACTCGGAGAGCGGCTACACCGGTGCCCGGCGCATCGTGATCTTCTCCCTGCTGCTGTTCGTCGCCGTCGGGATCTGGGCGTGGTTCGGGGTGCTGGACGAGGTCTCGACGGGCACGGGCAAGGTGATCCCCAGCTCGCGCGAGCAGGTGTTGCAGTCTCTCGACGGCGGGGTTCTGACCGAGCTGAACGTCCACGAGGGGGATCAGGTGCAGGCCGGACAGGTGCTGGCACGCCTCGATCCGACGCGCTCGGAGTCTAACGTCGGCGAAAGCGCGGCGCGCTACCGGGCCGCCCTCGCCTCCAGCGTGCGCCTGTACGCCGAGGTGAACGATCTGCCCCTCAAATTCCCGCCGTCGCTGGCGAAGTGGACGGACCTCACGGGGGCCGAAACGCGCCTGTACAACTCCCGGCGCGCGCAGCTGGAGGACACCCAGCGCGAGCTGCGCTCGGCGCTGGATCTGGTGAACAAAGAGCTGGCGATCACCCAGCGGCTGGTCAAAACCGGCGCGGCCAGCCACGTTGAGGTGCTGCGGCTGCAGCGGCAAAAAAGCGACCTGGAGCTGAAGCTGACCGACGTGCGCTCGCAGTACTACGTGCAGGCGCGCGAGGCGCTGTCCAAGGCCAACGCGGAGGTGGATATGGTGTCGGCGATCCTCAAAGGGCGCGAGGATTCGGTCACGCGCCTGACGGTGAAATCCCCGGTGCGCGGGATCGTGAAAAACATCAAGGTCACCACCATCGGCGGCGTGATCCCGCCTAACGGCGAGCTGATGGAGATTGTGCCGGTGGACGATCACCTGCTGATTGAAACCCGCCTTTCGCCGCGCGACATCGCCTTTATCCACCCCAACCAGGAGGCGCTGGTGAAAATCACCGCCTACGATTACGCCATTTACGGCGGCCTGCACGGCGTGGTCGAGACGATATCGCCGGACACCATTCAGGACGAAGCCAAGCCGGAGGTGTTCTACTATCGGGTATTTATCCGCACCAGCCAGGACTACCTGGTGAACAAGGCGGGCCGGCACTTTTCGATTGTGCCGGGGATGATCGCCACGGTGGATATCAAGACCGGCGAGAAAACGGTGCTGGATTATATGATCAAGCCGTTCAACCGGGCGAAAGAGGCGCTGCGGGAGCGGTAAATGCGCTAACCGTCCCCTCTCTCATTTGGGATGAGGGGATCTATCTGAAGCCGCCTCGCAGAATCGACACATTTTCTTTTACTCCCCTTTCCTCCATTTTCATACCCCGTAACACTATCGTCATTAACAAAAGAAATGCACTTGCGCACAGTGCATCGGTGCATTACCATGACCTCAGCTTCACAGGGACAGGAGCTAACCACCATGATGCTAAAAAGCATTAAACATTTTCGCGATGAATGGCTTAGGGATTTTTTTCTGTATGGCAAGACGAGCTGCGTTATTCCGAGCAGCATCGAGTCGGTTCTGGCAAGAAAGCTGGATATGATCAATGCCGCCGCGTCGTACAAAGACCTCCGTTCGCCGCCGGGAAACAGGTTCGAAGCGCTGAATCCCCCTCTTGACGGCTTTTTCTCTATTCGCATTAACAGACAGTATCGGCTGGTATTCAGGTGGGCGGACGGCAAGGCAGAAGATCTTTACCTCTCCCCCCACAAATACACGCTACACAAGTGAGGTATCACCCATGACTTTTCAACAGGCATTACGTAAGCCGACAACGCCGGGCGACGTGTTGCAGTATGAATATCTTGAACCGCTCAACCTCAAAGTTGCAGACCTCGCGGACATGCTCAACGTGCATCGCAATACCGCGAGCGCGCTGGTGAACAATAACCGGAAACTTACCGCCGACATGGCCGTCAGGCTGGCGAAAGCGTTCGATACCAGCATCGAATTCTGGCTGAACCTGCAGCTGAATGTTGATATCTGGGAAGTGCAAACCAACGCCAGAACGCAGGAAGAGCTGAGCCGGGTAAAAACCGCAGCGGAAGTATTGGCAAAGCGAAAAGCGGGATAATGTTTTTGGCTGAACCCGAATGCAACAGCCCGGCAGCGTTTACTCAACCTGCCGGGGCTTTGCTTACAGCGAAATTTTCAAACGCCTGACCGCCTCGACCAGCTGCTCGTCGGTCGGCGTGACAAACGACATGCGCAGCGTCGTCTGGTCCGGCTCACTGCAGTAGAAGAATTCGCCCGGCACGAACACCACGCCGTTGCTGAGCGTTTTTTGCAGCCATTTCGTCGTATTGATGCCGTTGTTCATTTTCGCCCACAGGAACATACCGCCTTTCGGCTTGTGGAACGTCATCACGTCGCCCAGCTCCGCTTCCAGCGCAGTGGCAAACGTCTGGTACTTCTGGCGATACGCTTCGCGGATCATCGTAATTTGCCCGGCCAGACGGCCCGTTTTCAGGTACTCGTAGGTCATCAGCTGCGACAGGGTGCTGGTATGCAGATCGGTGGTTTGCTTCAGGTTCACCACCGCGCGCTTCAGCCACTCGGGTACCACCACCCAGCCCACGCGGGTTCCCGGCGCGAGGATTTTGGAGAAGGTTGAGGTATACACCACGTTATCTTCATTGCCGATATCTTTAGCGTGAGCAATTAACGGGCGAAACGTCTCGTCGGTATAATTAATTTCGCTGTAGGGATCGTCTTCAATAATAACGAAATCAAAGCGCTTTGATAATTCCACCAGCTGTTTACGACGCGCTTCAGAAAGCGTTACGCCGCCCGGGTTACCAAACGTCGGGACAATATAAACGGCTTTGATGGTTTTATTTGCCGCCAGCGCTTCCAGCTCATCCACTTTCATTCCGTCACCGTCGGTGCCCACGGATTCAAAGTTTGCCTGCGCCAGACCAAATACCTGCAGCGCGGCCAGATAGGTTGGGCGTTCGACAACAACGGTATCGCCTGGGTTAATTAACGCGCGGGCCAGCACGTCGAGAGACTGTTGCGAACCGGACGTGATCACCACGTCATCGGCCTTGCAGGCAATGCCCCTTCCTGAGCAGATGCGCTCGATCGCGTCGCGCAGCCCCGGCACGCCCTCGGTCAGGCCGTACTGAAACGCCTCGCCAAATTGCTGTGATAGCACGCCATCCGCGGCTATCTTCAGCCCTTCGTGATCGAACAGGTCGGGGTTAGGAATACCGCCGCCAAGCGAAATCACGCCCGCCATTTTGCTGTGTTTTAATAATTCACGGATGGCGGACGATTGCAGGCCCTGCGCGCTGCTGGCGAGTTTACTGACAGACATTCTCTCTTTACCTTCTTTTTTTATGATATGACCCGTCTTAGTAGCACATGTCAGCGGCCTTGATAACTCCTTTTCGCGCGTTGTGCCGGGTCGGCGCCATAACCTCACCCTTATTAAGGAATAAGGAATATTTCGGACTAAAGTAAAATTTATTTAGCCGACGAACATGAACTACCAGATTTAAGGATATTCAGGCTCGGAACTTTCTTACCTTTAGGATTAATCCCCCTTTTATTACCCCGCCAATATTTAAACAATCTTACACATATTCACATTGCGTCCATTTTGCTTACACAGCGCGGAATACCCCGATGATAGCCCGACAAAATAGAGCGATAATAATATCGACGGCCGCTGGCCTGTTTTTGATGTTTTCCGCCCGTGCCGCCGAGCCGGAAAATCAGTTTATTATCCAGCAGCAGCGCCAGAAAGCGCTGGAACAGCAGCTGACGCCGCCCGTTCCGGACGTGCGCCTCTCTGAGCCTGCCTCCAGCTTCGGCAGAATTAACTTCCCGACCGAAACGCCCTGCTTCCCGATTCACCGCGTTGAGCTGAGCGGTCAGGATGCCCTGCCACACTGGCTGCCCCTGCAGCGCATGGCGGATCAGGCTCAGGGACGCTGCCTGGGCGGCAAAGGCATCAACCTGCTGATGACCACGATGCAAAACCGCATCGTCGACCACGGCTGGATCACCACCCGCGTGCTGGCCCCTTCGCAGGATCTGAAAAGCGGCACGCTGAAGCTCGCCATCGTGCCGGGCTACGTTCGCCACGTGAAGCTTACTGAAGAGAGCGATAAGTACATTCAGCTCTACAGCGCGTTCCCGGCGCACGAGGGCAACCTGCTGGATCTGCGTGATATTGAGCAAGGGCTGGAAAACCTGCAGCGGCTGCCGACGGTAGAAGCGAATATGGAGATCCTGCCCGGTGAAAAACCCGGTGAAAGCGACGTCATCATCACCCGTAAGCAGAGCAAAATGTGGCGCGTGGGCCTGTCGCTCGACGATGCTGGCACCGAAACCACCGGGCGCTATCAGGGCGGCGTGACGCTGTCGCTGGATAATCCCTTCTCGCTAAGCGATCTGCTCTACGTGTCTGCCAGCCACGATCTGAACGACAGGGGCGGCAAGGGCAGCAAAAACTACACCGCGCACTACTCCGTGCCGTTTGGCTACTGGATGCTCGGCGTGACCGGCAGCGATTACGACTATCACCAGACCGTCGCCGGGCAGAACGGAGACTACCGCTACAGCGGGAAAAGCAAAAATCTCGACGTGCAGCTAAGCCGCGTGCTGCACCGCAGCGGCACGCAAAAAACCACGCTGACCTACGACGTGCTGGCGCGCGAAACCCGCAACTACATCGACGATACCGAAGTCGGCGTTCAGCGCCGACAGACGGCGGGCTGGCGCATCGGGCTGGAACATCGCCACTATATCGGCCAGGCCACGCTGGATACCGGGTTAAGCTACCAGCGCGGCACCCGCTGGTTTGGCGCACGGCCTGCGCCGGAAGAGACCTTTGGCGACGCCACCGCGCTTGGCAAAATCACCCAGCTTAACGCCCAGCTCAACCTGCCGTTTGACGTCGGCTCGCAGAACTTCCGCTACAGCGTGCAGTACCTGCGCCAGATCAGCAACACGCCGCTGACGCCGCAGGATCAGTTCGCCATCGGCAACCGCTGGACGGTGCGCGGCTTTGACGGGGAACGCACCCTGAACGCCAGCCACGGCTGGTACGTGCGTAACGATCTGGCCTGGAGCACGCCGCTGCCGAATCAGGAACTGTATCTCGGCGCGGATTACGGCGAGGTCGGCGGCTACAGCTCGGACGACCTGATCGGTAAACACCTCGCCGGCGGCGTGGTGGGCCTGCGCGGCAGCGCGTTCAATACGGGCTATGACCTTTTCGCCGGCACGCCGTTCTCGAAGCCGGACGGCTTTACCACCAGCAGCCTGACCCTCGGGTTTAACCTCAACTGGAGCTGGTAATGCGCATCGGAAATCTGGATATCAAAGCCCCGCTGATGCTCGGCGGTGAAGAGAGCGAAGCCGAGGTGCTGGGCGCAACCGTCTGGCTGTGGATGCACTCCCCGATGCACCGCGATGCCCCGCTGCACGCCCTGCCAACGCTGCTGCTGCCCATTATCAAGCGCGGTCAGTACGTGCTTGTTTCCGAGAACAACCGGCCGGTATTTTTCCTCAGCTGGGCCTGGCTGAACGAGGAGTCGGAAGCGCGCTACCTGACCCACCCGGCTATCGAGATGCGGGAGGAGGACTGGGACAGCGGGGATCGGTTCTGGTTTTGCGACTGGATCGCCCCGTTCGGGCACACCGCGCAGATGTACGCCCTGATGTGCCGCGACGTTTTCCCGGACCATATCTGCCGCGCGCTCTATCACCGCGGCGCGGAGCGCGGCAAGCGCGTGATGATTTTCCACGGCAGCCGCGTCAGCCGTAAAGAGGCAAGAGAGTGGCAACGGCAACACCCGCTCGCCGTGAACCTGCCGGAAGCGCTTAAAGGAACGAACCATGAATAAGAACCTGTACCGAATTGTCTTCAACAAAGCGCGCGGCATGCTGATGGTGGTGGCGGATATCGCCCGTTCTGGCCGCGCAGGTTCGCCTCGTTCTTCCGGTATCGCCCACACCCACAGCCAGATGATCGGCAGGGTAAGCGCGCTCAGCCTGAGCCTGTGGCTGGCCACGGGGGTTGTGCACACGGCGCAGGCCTCGATCGTAGCCAATACCGGTGCGCCCAAAAGCCAGCAGCCGACGGTGGTCAGCAGCGCCAACGGCACGCCGCAGGTCAATATCCAGACGCCATCGCAAGCGGGCGTCTCGCGCAATAACTACACCCGGTTCGACGTCGACAAAAACGGCGCCATTCTCAACAACTCCCATAAAAACGTGCAGACCCACCTTGGCGGCATGGTGGCGGGCAACCCGTGGCTCGCCAAAGGGGAAGCCAACGTCATTCTCAACGAAGTCAGCTCGCGCGATCCGAGCAGGCTAAACGGCATGATTGAAGTGGCCGGGCAAAAGGCACAGGTGGTGATCGCCAACCCGGCGGGCATTACCTGCAGCGGCTGCGGCTTTATCAACGCCAACCGGGCGACCCTCACCACCGGCCAGGCGCAGATGAAGGACGGGCAGCTGACGGGTTACAGGGTTGAGCGCGGCGAAGTGACGGTAGACGGTGCCGGGATGGACACCTCCGGTGCGGATTACACCGATATCATCGCCCGTTCGGTAAAGGTTAACGCCGGACTGTGGGCGAAAGACCTCAAGGTCACCACCGGGCGCAATACGGTGGATGCCGCCCACGCGAAGATTGAAAAAGGCGGCGATGACGCCACCGCGCGCCCTACGCTGGCGGTGGACGTTTCCAGCCTGGGCGGCATGTACGCGGGTAAAATTCGCATGGTCGGCACCGAGCGCGGCGTGGGCGTGCGCAATGCCGGGGCGATAGGCGCGCAGGCGGGCAATGTGACGATCACCGCCGACGGACGCATTGAGAACAGCGGCACCCTGCGCGCCAGCGACAGCGCCAGCGTTCAGGCCGCAGGCGAACTCGCCAACAGCGGCATGCTCACCGCGGCCAGCGGCGTGCAGGTCAAGGCCGCGAGCCTCACCAGCAGCAAAGGGAGCGTCCTGGCAGCCGGGGTAAAAAACGACGGCAGGCTGGGCGATGCGGGTGATTTACAGCTTAGCACCACCGGCCAGCTCAGCGCCCACGGGCAGACGCTGGCGGGCGGCAACCTGAGCGCTCGCGGCCAGGGCCTGGACCTGAGCGGCAGCCAGACGCAGGGGAAGCGCGTTGTGCTTGATGGCGGCGCGGGCGACGTGAACACCGCCAGCGCGAAGGTGAACGCCAGCGAGCTGAGCGTCCGCACCGGCAACAAGCTCAACAATACCGGCGGCACGCTGGGCGCGTCGAAGACGGTGCAGATCGGCGCCGAGGCCGTCAATAATACCCAGGGCAAGATCATCGCCGTGGCGGGAAAAAACCATATTGAAACCGGCACGCTGAACAACGCGCAGGGGCTGATTTCGGCGGTATCGGATGACGGCGAGATCGCCGCCAGGCGGGAGATCAACAACGCGGAGGGCCGTATCGAATCCGCCAAAACCCAGCGCATCACCGCCTCCGGGCTGAACAACCGCCAGGGTACGATCGTCGCGAACGGCGCGACGGTTGCCCTCGGCGGCGGCACGCTGGATAACGCCTCCGGCTCCCTGCTCTCGCGCGGCGCGTTAAGCCTTGAAAGCGGCGCGCTCGCCAACCGGGGCGGCTTCCTCGCCAGCGAGGGGAATTTCACCCTCCACAGCGGCGATGTGGACAACCGCGGCGGGCAGATTGGCGCAAACCAGACTCTCAGCGCGACGTTCACCGCCCTGCATAATGACGGCGGCGCGTTGAAATCCGTCGGCGCGATGGCCCTCAGCGGCGGCGAGCTGGATAACGCGCGCGGCACCGCCTTCTCGGGCGCGGGCCTCGCCTTCACGGGTGAAACGCTGAACAACGAGGCGGGACAGCTGGCCGCGACGGGCGATCTGTCGCTGAACGCAGCGAATCAAGTAGGCAACGCATCGGGCATTCTCCAGGGCAGCGGCATCAGCATCAGCACCCGCGCGCTCGATAACCGCAGCGGTCGCCTCGTCAGCCTCTCCGGCGCGGACCTGCACAGCGATAGCCTGCAAAACGGCGGCGGGCAGATCCAGAGCGTCGGCGATCTGCTGATCGACAGCGCCAGAGGGCTGGTGGATAACGCCTCGGGCCTGATCCGCAGTGGCAAAGCGGTGACGGTGAACGCCCTTAACGTTATTAACCAGAACACCCTCGGGGAGAATCAGGGCCTGGAAGGACAGCGCGTGACCCTCGCCGCCGCAGCCCTCGATAACCAGAGCGGGAGCCTGCTGGCGAACGATGCCCTCTTCGTTCGCACCGACGGCGTGCTCAATAACAGCGCGGGCGCGCTGGCCTCTGGCGGCACGCTGGATCTGAACGGTAGCGGCCTGAACCTGATAAATGCTGGCGGTACGGTCAACGCGGGCAAGGCGTTGAGCATTCAGGCGCACACCCTCGATGCCAGCGGCCAGCTGCTGTCGCAGGGGGATATGACGCTGGGCAGCGCCAGCAGCGTCATCAACAGCGGGAACATCGTTGCCAACGGCAATCTCACCTTCACCACGCCGGGCGATATCGCCAACAGCGGCAGGCTGATGGCAGGCAGCGCGCTGAACGTGCAGAGCGCCAACCTGACGAACGCGGCCAGCGGTGAAATCAACGCCGGAAGCAACGCGCTGAACGCCGCGGGCACGGTGCTGAACTACGGCCTGATTGACGGGGTTCACACCCTTATTCATGCCGATACGCTGACCAACGTCGGCTCGGGGCGCATCTACGGCGACGCCGTGGGCGTTAACAGCATCACCTTCAATAACCTGGCCGAGAACGGCACGGCCGCGACGCTTGCCGGGCGCGAGCGGGTCGATCTCGGCGTGCAGACGCTGAACAACGTGGGCCATAGCCTGGTTTACAGCGCTGGTACACTGCTGATCGGCGGCGCGCTGAACGACAGCGGCGCGGCGACCGGGCGCGCGGGCGCGATTAACAACCACAGCGCCACCATTGAATCCGCCGGGGATATGGCGATCGCCGCCTCGCAGATCAACAACATCAACGATAACTTCTCCACCGAGGTGGTCCGCGTCTCGGAAGAACAGCTAACCGACTACCAGCATTCCGGCTCCACCTCCCGCTGGAGCTCGACGGAGAACGGCGTCTGGGTGGACCGCAACTCCTCCGACGGGCTGCGGAACCTGAATACGCCAGAAGATACCGGCGCGAACAACGACAATTTTAACCAGTACGACTACACCCGCACGATTGACGAAACGCGCATCAAAGAGAGCGATCCGGCGAAGATCCTCGCGGGCGGCAGCATGAGCCTGACCGGCGACAGGCTGTTTAACGACAAGAGTCAGGTGATTGCAGGCGGTACGCTGCAGATTGACCAGATGGGCAGCGTGCAGAACGACGACGTGCCCGGTCAGCGCTTCACCACGGATGAGGGTACCGTTACCCACTACTACCGTATTCGCCACAAGGGCGACGACGAGCAGGGGCGCGACCGCACCGCGTATACCCCGCCGACGACCATTCAGAGCATCTCCCTCAAGCCGGGCCAGTTGGTGAGCAACGGCAGCGTCGAGGGCAGCAGCCTCAGCATCGCGCCTCTGGTATTACAGAGCACCAGCGTGGCGATTGGCCAGGCGGGCGCCCCTGCGGCGCAGCAAACCGTGAAGCCGGGCGAGCCCGTGGTACCGCCAGCGGGCCAGCAGTTTGAGGTGACGCCTGCCGACGGCGCTATTCGCATCATTGGCCCGAACACCACCCTGCCGGACAACAGCCTGTTCAAGGTCAATCCGTCGGCGGACGTACCGTATCTGGTGGAAACCGATCCGCGCTTTACCAATGAACGCCAGTGGCTCGGCAGCGATTACATGCAGGACGCCTTCGCCAGCGACGGTGATAACACGCTGAAACGCCTGGGCGATGGCTACTACGAGCAACGCCTGATCCGCGAGCAGGTGATTGGCATTACCGGGCAGCGCTATCTCGACGGCTATAGCAACGATGAAGAGCAGTACAAAGCGCTGATGGATCGCGGTATTACCTTCGGCAAGCAGTACGACCTGAAGATCGGCGTGGCGCTGACGCCGGAGCAGATGGCGCTGCTGACCGGGGATATCGTCTGGCTGGTCAACACCCAGGTGAAGATGCCGAACGGTTCAATGGAAAACGTACTGGTCCCGCAGGTGTACGCCAAAGTAAAACCGGGCGATATCGACGGCTCCGGCGCGCTGATTGCCGGGAACAACGTCTCGATTAAGCTCAACGGCGATCTCTTTAACAGCGGCACCCTCGCCGGGCGCAAGGTGCTGCAGCTGGATGCCGACAACATCACCAACCAGAGTGGTACGATCCAGGGGGCAGACGTCAGCCTGAACGCCCGCACCGATATCAACAATATTGGTGGCGCCATCGTGGGCGACAGCAGCGTGCTGGCGAGCGCCGGACGTGACATCACCCTCACCAGCACGACCAACAGCGCTTCCAGCGTGAACGGTGAGAACCGCTTCGCCCGCACCACCATTGACAGCGTGTCCGGCATTTACGTCCAGGGCGACGACGGCAGGCTGGCGCTGCAGTCCGGGCGCGATATCACCCTGACCGGGGCGCAGGTGATCGCCAGCGGCGAAAACGGCAAAGCGCAGCTGGTGGCCGGGCGGGATATGAACCTGAACACGGTGGAAACCGCCAGCCGCGATAGCCTGGTGTGGGATGCCGACAACAGCCTGAAACAGGGGCAGACCAACAGCGTCGGCAGCGAAGTGACGGGCAAAGGCGACGTCACGCTGACCGCCGGTAACGACCTCAGCGCGCGCGCCGCCGCCCTCTCCGCTGGCGAGGCGCTGAACGTCAGCGCCGGGAATAACCTGACGCTGGCGGCGGGAGAAAACACCCTGGATCTGGACGAGCGGCATAAAGTGGTGGGCGGTAACGGCTTCCTGTCGAAAACCACCACCACCACGCGCGACGTGATTTCCCGTCAAACCGCCGAGGGCAGCGAGCTAAACGGCAACACGGTCAGCCTGACGGCGGGCAACGATCTGACCGTTCGCGGCAGCAGCGTGGCGGGCACGGACGACGTTGCCCTGCTGGCGGGCAACGACCTGACCGTGGAAACCGCCGAAGAGCGCAATGCCGAAGAGCACATGAAGCAGGAGAAAAAATCCGGGCTGATGAGCTCCGGCGGCATCGGCTTTAGCGTGGGCTCGCAGAGCGTCAAAACTACCGATACCGGCAGCGATGCCACCCAGGCGGGCAGCACCGTCGGCAGCGTCAACGGCGACCTGTCGCTGCGCGCGGGCAATCGCCTGGCGGTGAGCGGCTCCGATCTGGTGGCCGGTCAGGATATGGCCCTCAGCGGTAAAAACGTTGATATCACGGCGGTGAACAACCGCAGCCAGCAGACCCACGAGGTGGAGCAGAAAACCTCCGGGCTGACCCTGGCGCTCTCCGGCACCGTCGGCAGCGCGCTGAACAGCGCCGTCGAGGCTTCACAGCAGGCGAAATCCTCCGGCAGCGGCCGCCTGCAGGCGCTGCAGGGCGTTAAGGCGGCGCTTTCCGGCGTACAGGCCGCGCAGGCTGCGCGGATGGATCAGGCCATGGGCGCGGATGCCTCTAACACCAACACGGTAGGTATTAGCCTCTCCTACGGCAGCCAGTCGTCGAAATCCACCCAATACAGCGAGCAGAACACCGCCCAGGGCAGCACCCTTAACGCCGGGCGCGATCTCAGCGTCATTGCCACCGGCAGCGGCGAGCGGGGCGCGGACGGCGATTTGATCGTGGAAGGCAGCCAGCTGAAGGCGGGCAACGATATCACCCTTGCCGCCAACCGCGATCTGTACCTGCGCTCGGCGCAAAATACGCAGCTGCTGGACGGCAAAAACGAGAGCAAGGGCGGCAGCGTCGGGGTAGGTATCGGATATGGCTCCGGCGGCGCGGGCCTTAACATCTCCGCCAGCGTCAACCGCGGCAAAGGCAGCGAGAGCGGCAACGGCACCACCCACAGCGAAACTACCGTGGACGCGGGCCGCCAGGTGAATATCCTGACCGGACGCGACGCCACCCTGACCGGCGCGCAGGTGAGCGGCGAAACGGTGAAAGCGGACATTGGCCGCAATCTGACCCTCACCTCCGAGCAGGACAGCGATCGCTACGACTCGAAACAGCAGAACGCCAGCGCGGGCGGAAGCTTCAGCATCGGCTCCATGACCGGCTCGGCCAGCGTCAACGTCAGCCGCGACAAGATGCACAGCAACTACGACTCGGTGGTTGAACAGACCGGGATCTTCGCCGGTAAAGGCGGGTATGACGTCAGCGTGGGCGAGCATACCCAGCTCAACGGGGCGGTGATTGGCTCGACGGCAACCGCCGATAAAAACCGTCTCGATACCGGCACCATTGGCTTTAGCGATATTGAAAACCGCGCCGATTTCGAAGTAGAACACCAGAGCGTGGGCATGAGCACCGGGGGCAGCATCGGCAGCCAGTTTGCCGGCAACATGGCCAACGGCCTGCTGGTGGGCGCGAACCGCGACGGGCATGACAGCAGCACCACGCACGCGGCGGTATCGGACGGTACGCTGATCGTCCGCGATCGGGATCGTCAGGTTCAGGATGTGAATCAGCTCAGCCGCGACGTGGCGCACGCCAACCAGACGCTCTCCCCTATCTTCGACAAAGAGAAAGAGCAGGAGCGACTGCAGCAGGCGCAGCTGATCGGCGAGATTGGCAATCAGGTGGCCGATATTGCCCGCACCGAGGGCAGCATCCGCGCCACTAACGCCGCGAAAGAGAAGCTTAAAAACGTTAACGCGCAGGATCTGCAGGAGGCGAAAGCGGCGTGGGAAAAAGCCAACCCGGGCAAAACCGCGACCCTTAGCGACATCAACGGCCAGATCTATCAGACGGCCTATAACGATGCGATGAATGCCTCCGGCTTTGGCACCGGCGGTCAGTATCAGCAGGCGATTCAGGCGGCGACGGCGGCGGTTCAGGGGCTGGCCGGGAGCGATCTCAGCGCGGCCCTCGCGGGCGGTGCTGCGCCGTACGTGGCGGAAGTGATTGGTCACCACAGCGACCTGAACGACGCGGGCAAAGTGGCCGCGCACGCGGTGGTCAACGCCGCGCTGGCTGCCGCCCAGAATCAAAACGCACTCGCGGGTGCCGCCGGGGCCGCCACGGGCGAGCTGGTGGGGATGATCGCCACCGAGATGTACGGCAAATCTGCCGATGAGCTGGACGAAACCCAGAAGCAGACGGTTTCTGCCCTGGCGACGCTGGCGGCGGGGCTTTCCGGCGGGCTGGCGGGCGACAGCTCTGCGTCTGCCGTGGCGGGGGCGCAGGCGGGTAAGACGACGGTGGAGAATAACTATTTAAGCCAGAAACAACAGGCTCAGAGAGATAAAGAAATTGCCGAATGTCAGACTTTAGCGTGTAAGGCAGGCGCACAGGCTAAATGGACTGCGATTGACCTTGGACAGGATGGCAGCTTTGCAGCAGGGATGATCGCAGGCGTGCCGGCAGGACTGTATGATGCCGTTGACGGTATCGTGAAGGTCGGGGCAAATCCTCAGCAAACTTACGAAGCGCTGAAATCACTGTTTAACAGTGGCGATGTGTTAGGTAACGTTTCAGATGCGATAAAGCAGTCCTATATAGATCGTATTGACCATATGGAAGCGGAGTATCAGAAAGCTGGCGCCAGTGGTTCGTTTAATGCGGGGGTCGAAGGTGGCAAGCTGGTTACCGATATAGCTGGACTGCTTGCTGGTGGTGCAGGCGTGGTGAAAAACGGCGTCGTTCTCACGGAGAAGATTGTTGTGAAAACCACGACTATGGTGGAAACAGCATTAAAATCTTCGGTTGTTAATAAAATTCTTAAAGCAGACAGAATTGGTAGTGGTTTAAAACCTGACCCAACTCATCGGGGGGCGAGTTATCTGAGCCGGGAGCAATTGATGGAAGGGAAAGTTTTCACTCTCAAAGGGGGTGATGGTGTAGAAAGAAAACTTCTTCAGGCTGAAGGTTCCTTTAATGATAAGAAAGGTATATACGAGTATATCTATGATAAGCAAGGGAACGTTACACACCAAAGATTTATTGAAGGTGGTAATATAACCGGTCTTCCTAATCAACGGCCACCGAAGGATAAGTGACATGACGTTATATCCGGTACCCTATGATTTTATTGTTAAAAATACTCATCTTTCATGGTGTGATGTGAAGTGGGGTTATGAAAATAATCTCATTGCATCAGACGTGCCCATAAAGATGGCGGAACAAATAGTCTTAACGGGAAGTTATACTGATTCTGAACTTGAATTATCATTCCTTATGCCTGAGAGTTCAAATGAGGTGTCTCTCTTTTTAGAGAAGTTGTGCACAGGGTTTGAGCAAGACAATGACTCGACGATCAGGCAAAAATGGTTGTTTATTGTTCTAAGCTGGCTTTGGAACAATCGTGCTAGTTTTGCAGATCCATTATCTGAAGTTGAAATTATTTATGCAGATTTTGACTACCCCGCTGAAATAGAGGGTTTTGTTAAATATATGCCTCCTTCTGATGGATATGATCCATCCACGCATTCTCAGACGGAAAATATGAATCATTTAATGGAGAACTGGGTGAATTATTTAGAAGAAAAGTTTGTGGAGTATAAAAAGTAAAAATCCTGAAATCTGTGTCGGCACGCCAGAATGTCCCGTTTCAGGTAAAGAACAGCCCGATCATTTGCATCGGGCTATGAGATTTTTCAAACATTTAGCCAAATCAAAAACAGCACTAAATCGTTTATTAACCTTATCAAAGCTGTCCTTTCAGTATAGCCGTAGTTCGGCCCTCCCCCTCAAATACTCTCTAAATCTCTCGCACATCCTGGGTGGCCGAAGAGCAGGTGAAGGCCGAAAATGAACGCTATAAGCGCGAAAACTGTGGCGGGATGAGCGCCGAAGCCTGCGCGGTTAAAATGTACACCGAGCGTCGCGAAGCGCTGAAGGATATGGCGTTATTTGGCGTAGATTTTGTCCCGGTCGTGGGTGATATCAAGAGCTTCGCGGAAGCGCACAGTGCGCTTGATTATCTGGCAGCAGCTATCGGGGTTATACCCGGTGCCGGTGATGTTGCTGGAAAGGCGATAAAAGGCGCGGAGAAAGCGCTTAAAGCGGGCGATCTGGAGGCGGCATCTAAGTTCATCAATGAAGCCAGCCATGAGATCAACATTAAATGGGTGGACGAAAATGCACGTATGAGTAATAGAGCCAGAGATTACAATGACTCTGCCTCCGGCGCTCGTTCCAATATTGAAACCAAAAAAGGGCAAGCACCCGCTATCGATCGCATTGATGATAAAGGAGTTACTCGTCCTGTTCGTTTTGATGGAGTGGAGGGTAACATCATGATTGATCGTAAAATTTCGGTCGTGACAACAGCAAACGCGAAAAACCAAGCGCTAAGACAATCGGAAGCACTCCAAAACAACGGCATGACTGGACGCTGGGAAGTGCCAAATCAGACACAGGCAAACCGCGCTCAAAAGATGTTTGATGAGCTCGGAATTAAAAACATAGAGGTTAAAATTGTCCATGAGTAATCCAAATCAATTAGTAAAGATTATCGCTGATTTCGCTATTTTCCTGGAATTTAATGATGAAGATACCCTAAATCCCGATGCTGCAGTTGAGATGATGGAAAGCATTGCCGCCGATCTTGACCTGCTCAGCAATGACGAAAAAGTGAACCTTATTAAATCTTTTGATGACATTTCAAAAATGTACAGTGGAGAGGAAGCTGACTTCGTCAAGGATCTGCCCGATACCTTTGGTTTGCGTTGACCAGTAGTTGTCAGTCAGGCGCGACAAGGAGGAAGAACAGGAGCGGCTCCAGCAGGCGCCGCCGATCGGCGAGATTGGTACTCAGGTGGCGGATATTGCCCGCACCGAGGGCAGCATCCGCGCCACTAACGCCGCGAAAGAGAAGCTTAAAAACGTTAACGCGCAGGATCTGCAGGAGGCGAAAGCGGCGTGGGAAAAAGCCAACCCGGGCAAAACCGCGACCCTTAGCGACATCAACGGCCAGATCTACCAGACGGCCTATAACGATGCGATGAACGCCTCGGGCTTTGGCACCGGCGGTCAGTATCAGCAGGCGATTCAGGCGGCGACGGCAGCGGTTCAGGGGCTAGCCGGGAGCGATCTTAGCGCGGCCCTTGCTGGCGGCGCCGCGCCGTACGTGGCGGAAGTGATTGGTCACTACAGCGAACTGAACGACGCGGGCAAAGTGGCCGCCCACGCGGTGGTCAACGCCGCGCTGGCTGCCGCCCAGAATCAAAACGCACTCGCGGGTGCCGCCGGGGCCGCCACGGGCGAGCTGGTAGGGATGATCGCCACCGAGATGTACGGCAAACCTGCCGATGAGCTGGATGAAACCCAGAAGCAGACGGTTTCCGCGCTGGCGACGCTGGCGGCGGGGCTTTCCGGCGGGCTGGCGGGCGACAGCTCTGCTTCTGCCGTGGCGGGGGCGCAGGCGGGTAAGACGACGGTGGAGAATAATTCCCTTGGCGACATCGCCGCGGCGCTGGCACAGGGTAAAACCACCGCGCAGGTGGCCGAAGAGCAGGTGAAGGCCGAAAATGAACGCTACAAGCGCGAAAACTGTGGCGGGATGAGCGCCGAAGCCTGCGCGGTTAAAATGTATACCGAGCGACGGGAAGCGCTGAAGGATATGGCGTTGTTCGGGGTGGATTTTGTCCCGGTCGTTGGTGACATTAAGAGCTTTGCGGAAGCGCACAGTGCGCTTGATTATCTGGCCGCGACGATTGGCATCATCCCTGGCGCAGGGGATGTTGCGGGCAAAGCCATTAAGGGTGCGGAAAAAGCGCTTAAAGCAGGCGATCTGGAAGCGGCATCTAAGCTGATTAACCAGGCCAGTGATGAGATTTATGCCGTGTCTGGTGCTAAATGGAACTGGAATAAGGAACTCAACAAGCCGCTCCCTAATAAGACCTATAATCTTGATGGCGACAAAGTCTACAAAACGGACCATCTGGCAAGGCCTCAACAGGTCGAAGCAACCCTGAGTGCGAACGTAAAAGACAGGAATGGTTATCAACAGTGTAAGGCCGGGAAATGCGGTAATCCCGGTGATGAGGGTGGTCACTTAATCGCCAGTATTTTTAATGGGCCTGGAGAAAAGTTAAACCTGGTGCCGATGGATGGTAATCTGAACAAAGGCGCATGGAAACAGATGGAAAATACCTGGGCCAAGGCAGTAAGCGAAGGTAAAGAGGTGAAGGTTAACATTCAACCAACGTATGTGGGTGATAGCGTCAGACCAGATAAGTTCTACATCGAATACACCATCGATGGTGGCAGACCGATAGCTGAAACATTTAAGAATGCACCGGGGGGAAAATAATGCGTTCTGATCAGGAAATCTACAACGATATTGGGTCAGTATTACTGGCAGCAGCACCCGATAACGCGTCAAAAATTATTATGCGGGCAGAGTTATCTCCTGAAGGAGATCACTGTAAATGTGAATTTGATTATGTGGATAGCACCTCAGGGCAGACAAACTGGTTTACTGCGGGCGCGCAAGCCAATGGTCGTTTGCTGGATCTTCTCGTGGAGCTTAGAACGTTATTTGTTAATAACATCAAATCACAACAAACACCGTTCTGGCAGGGTTGCGAAATAACGATAGATACAGAGACACTCAGGATTGGTATTGACTTCAAGTATGAGGATTAACAAACGGCCTTCCGCCCCTTCCGGCGGAAGGTTGGTTTTACGGGACATATAAGGGGAAAAGGTCTGTGACTCACTCACATCATTTGATTAAAGTTATTGCAGATATGGCCATTTTTCTTGAATTCACTGACGAACATTCGCTCAATCCAGATGCTGCTGTGGAAATGATGGAACATATTGCCGCCGAGCTTCAGGTATTAACGGACGATGAGAAAGAGCGCGTTATCGATTCCTTTGCAGAGATTGCGAAAGCGTACCAAGGAGATGAGTCCGACTTTATCAAAGCCCTTCCCGATACGCTGGGTTTACGTTAACCTCATTTAATGAATCGTTCTTACAGACCTGCATTGGCGGGAACAAATCTACATTATCTATGTTATGGACTTTAAACCACTGAAAATATGGATATTAAGACGGTATAATGACTATCGAGAAAACGACTCTAATCGTAGATAACATGCAACGAATGGCTACTTTATTAGAATCAGGGGAATATCCCGAATGGTCATCCAGTATTTTTAAACTGGCTAAAAATATGAGCTTGATCGTGATGACACCCAATACATTTTTCTAAATTTCTATAGTGGAATGGGGTCACTAAGCGATCTCGTATTGTATAGAAACGGAAAGGATTCGCTTTCGCAGGTGGGCATTTCAAGAATGAAAAACAGCACTAAATCGTTTATTAACCTTGTTTACCTGTGCTGCGCGATAGGTCTGGCGGTGTTCATGCTGACGCTCCTTGGCCGTTTAGTCGGTGCGGGATTAGCATGGAATATGATGGAGGATTTCCCCTTCTCTTTCAAAGATGTGTTGATATGTCTTGAGTTAACCTGGTTGGGGCTGCCTGCGGGTTTGATCATCTGGTTTTTTTATCCCCGGTAAAAAGCCCATACAGGTTGCAATGTGAAACATCTTCCGCCCTTCCGGCAGGAGGTTGGCTTTAGGGCAAAGTAAAATGAGACTCGATAATTCAAAAAAATCCCTATGGACGCTTTTGGGTCTATGTTTTTTGATGTGCATCGCATTGATGATAATTGGTGTTTTTTCTTATCTGGTGAAAGGCTGGTTAATCTGGGACTTTGATAAGCCTTTTCCTTTCGGCAAAGAAGAGATGATTACTCTATTAAAAATCAGTGTGTTAGGTATACCTGCGGGGATAGTGTTCTGGATTTTTGGTATCCGTTAGGAGTATATTCGCGAGGTTCGCTGATATGTTAGTCAATATTGATGAAATACAAAGACAAGCTGATGAGATGATTTTACGAGCAGGCTTTCCAAAACATTCAGTGAATCTGTGTTCTGCTCCCTATGGCGATGGCACCCCCTATATTTCATTCGAAAATGATTTATATAACTATATTTATTCAGAAAGAGGGTATGAGTTCTCCCGAAAAGTCACTCACTCTTTGAATACGCTGCTTTATTGGATAATGTGCGAATTCGCCTATAAGATTGCCTACCAGTATGAGTTAGATCATAGGGTTGAAGGCAGGGATGGACGGCGCATCGCTTTTCCAAAATTTATTGAAATAATGGCGAATATGAACCCAGACTGGGAGTCAGAAGCGCGAGTTGACATTCAAAAAATTCTGGCTGAAGCGCCCTACGACGATACCCTCTATACATAATTGAGGGGAACATCGCAGCGGCACTGATGCTAAGTAAACCACAAAGCAAGTGGCTAAAGAGCAGATGAAGGTCGAAAATGAATGCTATAAGCGCGGAAAATGTAGGAATATTTGCAGCGATGACTATGACAGAAGTTGGTCCTGCGTCTGATGTAAAAGCTTTTTTTAATCTGGTGCTCTTTTTATTAGAAAACGGCACCAAATATTGAAGTGAAATATTACTCTCTGATGGCAGGCCCGGCATATCGCCTGAATGAGTTCGTGTCCCTGTATGCGCTGGGCGGTGTGGCGCGCGTGAAAGCAGACGGCCACACCACATGGGTGAACGGCGGCGACAACTACACCCAGCGCGACGGCATCGATGAAAAATCGACCTCTTTTGCCTATGGCGCGGGCGTGCAGTTTAACGCAACGCCTGATCTGGCGATCCACGTCGGTTACGAAGGCACCACCGCCGATTTGGGCGACGATTACGACATCAACGGCTGGAATGTGGGCATAGGTTATCGCTTCTGACCCTCACCCTAACCCTCTCCCTAAAAGGGAGAGGGGACATTCTGTGCATGTTTCATGATATGTGCGATAAATTGGGTAAGTTTCGGTAACGGTCGTAAGTCCTGGCGCCACAGCAGATGCACCGGTCGGGGTTGTGGTGTGTAACGTTCTAACACTCGTATAAGTCGACCATTCGCCAGCTCGTCCGCCACAAGCACCTCCGGCTGTAACAGCAATCCCGCCCCGGCAATCGCCGCCGTTCGCAGGCCGTAGCCATCGTTGCAGCGCAAAATCGCATCGCGCTTCCAGCGCACCTCCCCTTCCACGCCCGGCAGCCGCCACTCGTTGCGCGCGGTCCACACCGTGTGCGACAGACAAAGATGCTCCACCAGATCGTCCGGCGTCTGCGGCGTGCCGTGGCGGGCTAAATAGTCCGGCGCGGCGCAGATCGCCATCCGGTACGGGCAAAGGTATTTCGCCACCAGATCCTCGGTGTGGATGTCGCCGATACGGATCGCCAGATCGCCCCCCTCCTCCACCAGATCGACCATCCGGTTGGTCAGATCCAGCTCGACGCGCACGTCCGGATACCGCTGCAAAAAGGTGGCGACGAGCGGGGCGATGACGCAGCCGCCGAACGAGGTCGGCGCGGTCACGCGCAGGGTTCCGGCTGGCGCTGCGCGCAGCCGTTCGACCGCGCTCTCGGCGACAGAAACCTGCTCCAGCACCCGCTTTGCCTCGTCAAAGTAGACGCGCCCGGCGTCGGTGAGGCTTTGTCGGCGGGTGTTGCGCTCCAGCAGCCGGGTGCCGAGCCGGGCCTCCAGCTGGGCGATGTACTTTCCGACCATCACCGCCGACATCTCCAGCCGCGAGGCCGCGCCGGTAAAGCTGCCGCTTTCCACCACCGCGATAAACGTCTCCATGCCGCGAAGCTTATCCATATTGCAAACCCCTGGTTAGTAATCTTCTAACTTTAGCCCAGTTTATCCGCCTTTTTATTTATTAAACAATGAAGGCTCACAACCTAAGGAGTCGACTATGAAAATCGTGATTATTGGTGCCAGCGGTACGGTAGGACGTGCGGTGACGGAAGAGCTGAGCCGTCGTCATGAGGTGATTCGCGTCGGCCGCACGCAGGGCGACGAGCAGGTGGATATTACCTCGCAGGCGAGCGTGCAGGCGCTGTTTGAGAGCATCGGCAAGGTCGATGCGATCGTCTCCGCCAGCGGCGGCCTGCACTTCGGCCCGCTCGCAACGATGAAGGACAGCGACTTTAACCAGGGCCTGCAGGATAAGCTGCTCGGGCAGGTGCGCCTGGCGCTGACCGGCCAGCATTACCTGAACGAAGGCGGCTCGATTACGCTGATTAGCGGCATCGTGGCGCACGAGCCGATTGCGCAGGGCGTGAACGCCACCACGGTGAACGCGGCGCTGGAAGGCTTCGTTCGCGCCGCGGCGTGCGAGCTGCCGCGCGGCATTCGCATCAACCTGATTAGCCCAACGGTGCTTACCGAATCCGCCGAAGCCTACGACGGCTTCTTCCCCGGCTTTGAAAGCGTTCCCGCCGCGAGCGTGGCGCAAGCCTATCGCCGCAGCGTGGAAGGGGTGCAGAGCGGGCGCGTGTATAAAGTGGGCTACTGAGCCTTGCGGGCCGAGATCAGCACCAGCATCGGGCGCTCGGCCTCTTCCGCCAGCGCGGGCCACGCCTCGATTTGCGCCCGCGTTGGCCCCCATTCGTTAACGTTGCTTACCGTTAACCCCGCCCCGATCAGCGCGTTCAGCGTCGTGCCCAGCGTGCGGTGATATTTGATGACACCGTCCGCCAGCCAGCTGCTGACGCGCTGGCCTTCGTCCTGATAACGATTCACGCCCCAGAAACGCTCGCCGTCGTCGGTCAGCCAGCCCTGCCGGGTGGCGCTGCGCTTACCCGGCCTACAAAAGGAGCGTGCGGCCTGATGCCCTCACCCCACCGTCCCCCAGACAAGGTTGCCCTTGTGGAACGTGGCGGTGCGCGGGGAGATGCGCGCCACGGCCTCGGCGGAGCAGGAGGCGTCCACCAGCACAAAGCTGGCGTCATCCTGCGCTTTTGGCCACACGCGCTCGCCGCTGTCGTTCAGCGGCAGCACGTCGCCGGTGGCGATGCCCAGCGCGCGGGAGAGCGTCTGCTCGTTCGGGCGGATGTAAAGCTGGGCGTAAAGGTTCGCTTTTTCGAGCATGTCCCCCAGGCCGTACGGCGACCAGTGGTCGATCACGCTGTCGGTGCCGGTCATGACAAACACGCCCTTATCGCGCAGCTGCTTGAGCGGCATGTGCAGGGTGCCAATCGGCACCGTCGAGGCAATCGTCACCCGCTGCGCCGCCATGCGGGTGGCGATTTCGTCCACCTGCTGCGCGTTCAGCGTCGCCAGCGCGAAGGCGTGGCTGATGGTCAGCTTGCCCTTCAGCTCCGGCGTTTTCTCCACGGTTTCGACCATGTAGTTCACCGCCGCCACGCCCGCCGGGCTGGTTTCGTGCAGGTGGATATCCACGCCTTTAACGTAGTCGAGCGCAATCTGGAACAGGGTGTCGAGGGATTTTTCCATCGCGCCGTCCACGCTGGTCGGATCCAGCCCGCCCACGTAGTGCGCGCCCGCCTGCATCGCCTCGCGCATCAGCTTTTCAGAATGGGACAGCAGCAGGCCGTGCTGCGGAAAGGCAACGATTTCGCAGTCAAACCCTGCGCGTCGGCGCGATAACACCGCCTGCAAATTCTCGAGGTTCTTCAGGCCGGACACCGGCTCGATGTTGCAGTGGCTGCGGGCGATAGTCGAGCCTTTGGACTGAATCAGGTCGATAAGCGCTTCCGCGCGCTCCTGGGTATACGGCTGCAGCTCCGGCAGCAGCTTCTGCTCCAGGCGGATCATGTCCTGAATCGTGGTGCCCGCCGGGCGGTTGAGCGAGCGCCACGGCCCGCCGTAAAAGGTTTTGTCCAGGTGGATATGCATGTCGCGCATCGCCGGGAGCATCAGCTTTTTACCCGCGTCGTAGTGCGGGAGCGAGGCGTCGGCGTGGCTTTTATTCTCGCGCAGGGCGACGATTTTGCCGTCCTTGATTTCGAGCGTTTTCAGCTCGGTGCGGGTGCTCGTCGCCACGCCGCCGTCGAAGGCAAATCCGGCCTCCAGCAGCACGTTGTCGAGGTAGTAATGCGTTGCGGTGATGTTCATCGGCTTGCCCGTCTCGCAGGTGGATTTCGCGGTATCCGCAGCATACGCGACGGAGCCGGTCGCGCCAAACAGCGCGCAGGCGGTGACCATTTTGCCGCTCTGGCTGATAAACGCGCGGCGGCTTTTGTTTTCGCTCATCTTAGTTTCCTTCATTCACAATGTGGGTGCCGGTTTCGCCGCGCAGCGCCGCGGGCAGGCGGTCCGGCGAGGTGATAATCACCCGCCTGCCGCCGTGCTGTAAAAATGCCAGCGAGGCGACGATTTTCGGCAGCATGCTGCCCGCCGGGAAGTGGCCCTCATTCATGTAGCGCGTCATCTGCGCCGCGCTGACGACGTCCAGCGCCTGCTGGTTCGGCTTTCCAAAGTTAACGCACACCTTCTCCACGCCGGTGGTGATCACCAGCACGTCGGCGCGGATCTCGCGGGCCAGCAGCGCGGTGGAGAGATCTTTATCGATGACCGCATCAACGCTGTGATAATCCCCCTGCGCCGAGCGCACAACGGGAATGCCGCCGCCGCCCGCGCCGATAACCACAAAGCCTTTTTGCGTCAGCGCCTTGATGGCGTCCGCCTCGACGATGCGAACGGGCTGCGGCGAGGCCACTACCCGGCGATAGCCGCGTCCTGAATCCTCGACAAAATGCCAGTCCGGGTGAGCACGCTGCAGTTCGTCGCGCTGCGCCTCGCTGAAGAACGCGCCGATCGGTTTCGTCGGGTGCGTGAAGCCGGGATCGTTTTTATCCACCTCCACCTGGGTGACGACGGTGACGGCTTTTTGCTCGCCGCGCGCGGCCAGGCGGTTGTTCAGCGCCTGCTGGATTAGATAGCCGATGCCGCCCTGGGTATCCGCCACGCAGTTCGCCAGCGGCGTCAGCGGCAGCCCTTCCCGCTCGTGGGCGATTTCGGCGCGGCGCAGATCCAGCCCCACCTGCGGGCCGTTGCCGTGGGTGAGGACGATGTCATAGTCCGACGCCAGCATCTCCAGCACGGACTCTGCCACCGCTTTTACCGCCTGCGCCTGGTGCTCGACCGACTGGCTCGCGTTATCTTTGATAATGCTGTTGCCGCCGATGGCGACGACCATGAGTTGTTTCATACGTTTTCCTTCGTAACGGTGCGGTCTGGGCCCCTCACCCCTGCCCTCTCCCCATAGGGGAGAGGGTGTAATCGTTCCCTCTCCCCTATGGGGAGAGGGTTAGGGTGAGGGGTCGCTTTTAAGCTTCGGAAATCGGTGCCGCCGCGCTCGCCGCTTCCCGGCTATCCAGCACATGCTTCACCACGAACATGCCGCCCATCATCAGGTAGGACGTGACGAACATCAGCGAGCTGCCCTCGGCGAAGCCCACGACCGGGGCGTGGATCACGCCGAACAGCGACAGCAGCGCCCCGCCCGCGGCGGCGACGGCTCCGCGCAGCGGCTTGTTGATGATGGCGAAGATGGCGATGCAGCCCCACAGCATGCTGGCGAGCGGCGCACCGCTGCCCAGGTGCACCAGCCCTTCGTAGTAAATGCCCTTGCTGTGCAGCACGTCGGTGCCGATTTTCGCCGCGCTGGTGCCCGCCGCCCCCATCACGCTGTTCATCATGGTCAGCGCCCAGTTGGCGATCCACGGGAACAGGCAGATGAAGATCACCGGCACCTCAACTTTGGGCGTCTCCCTCACCACCTGGTTGGCGGTGACGACGCCGATAAACACCAGAATCGGCACGATGGCGGTCATCGGAATGATGGCGAGCATAAACGCCCCCAGCCCGAACAGCGGCACGATGAACATGGTGACGCCCGAGGCCAGCGTGTAGCCGATGCTGGCCCCCATCGCCTTCCAGCCCGCGTGGCCGACGTAGACCGTCACCGGGAACGGGTTGCCCATCAGGCAGCCGAGCATCGACGCCAGGCCGTTCGCCAGCATCACCTTGCGCGTTGGATATTCGTCCCCCGCCGCGTGGGCGCTCTCGATGTTTTCCAGGTCAAAGATGTAGTTCGCCAGCCCCAGAGGAACCGCCGAGGCGAGGTACGGCAGCGCGTGCGGCAGCCCCTGCATAAAGCCGTCGATGTGTACCGACGGCGGGTTAAAGCCGAACGACGACATCGACGCTTTGATCGCCTCCGGGCTTTGCAGGCCGGAGATCCACGCAAGCGCGGTACCGGCAATCAGCAGCAGCAGGCCGGTCGGGATGCGGGCGAAGATCGGCTTTTTACCGAACCAGTTGATGAAGATCAGCAGCAGCACGATGAAGGAGACGGTCGGCGCTTCGAACGCCTGCAGCATTGGGTTCATCGCCAGCAGCAGCAGGCCTAAGCCGGAGAGGCACGACAGCAGCACGGTGCGCGGGATCATCCTGCGGATGGTTTCGCCCAAGAACGAACCGCCCGCGAGGATCAGCGCCTCCACGAAGCACCACACCAGGCCAATCTGGATGGCGAAATCCGCGTCGCCCGTCTGCTGGTAGACCGGCATCAGCACCAGAAAAGTGACGGTAAAAATCGACGGCGCGCTCGGGCCGGACGGCAGCGCAGTCACGTCGCTGCGCCCGGTCTGGCGCGCCATCTGCAGGCCAAACCACGTGTAGCAAACGCTCGCCACCAGCACCGCCAGCCCGAAGGCCGGCGCGATGCGTCCATAAACAATCTCCTTCGGGATGCCGACGACAAAAATGAGCAGCCCCATCATGGTCAGCAGATTGGTCAGGTTGTTGGTCATCAACCCGAAATATGCCGCCCAGTCACCTCTTTTCCACTCCAGCTTGATGTTTTTCATGGATGCTTGCCTTATTAAAAGTAGCGATCGCGGAAGGTCAACAGCGCCTTTTCAAAACAGCTAAACGGCGGGTGAACGATGCCCGCCCCAATCATGCCAATGCCCGCGTCTTTATGGGCAATGGCGGTATTGATCACCGGCAAAATGCCGCTGCCCGCCACTCTGGTGATGTCAATGGCGGTCGGAATGCCCATAAACGACAGAAGCGGAATGGTGACGTTGGGGTTTTCGCCGAGGGTGATTTCGCGCATCTGGCGGGAGAAGTCGATGGCTTCGTCCACCGTGCCGCCCACCAGCGCCACGATCGCCGGGGCCGTCGCCATCGCAAAGCCGCCGATGCCGTAGGTTTCGGTAATCGCGCTGTCGCCGATGTCCAGCCCGGAGTCTTCCGGCCTATAGCCCGCGAACATCGGGCCAATCACCTGCTGCGCCGGGCCGGTAAACCACTGCCCCGGCAGGCCGGAGACGCGCAGGCCGAACTCGTAGCCGTTGCGCGCCATGGTGGTGACGACGGTGCTGTACTCGATGCCGTGGGCGGCGTCCAGCGCGGCTTTGCACATCGCCATCCACGTCGGGCCGGAGAAGTAGTCGCTGCTGGCGACAAACTCGAACACCTCGCGCTGCTGCTCGACCGGATACCCGGCCTGAATCAGCCCCGGCGTCAGCGCCTGGATCAGCAGCGTGGTGCCCGCGTTGTTGCGGTTGTGGCACTCGTCGCCCATGTGCAGGGCCTGGGCCAGCATCAGGCGCAGATCGATTTCGCCGATAATCTTCATCGCGTCGCGCAGCATCGGGCCGAGCACGTCGCGCATCCAGTTCAGGCGGTCGATCACGCTCTGGTCGTTGGCCCCCATGCGCAGGATTTTCGCCATCTGCTCGCTGAGGTTGGTGAAGGCACGGTTGCCGTAGGTTTTGTTTTCGACGATGTGCATGAACATCGACGCGGACGTCACGCCCGCCATCGATCCCACGCAGTCGTGCTCGTGGCACGGCGAGAAGGTGATGTCGCCCGACGCCGCCACGCGCCCGGCGTCTTCGATATCGTTCGCCAGCCCCTCAAACACCAGCGCCCCGGTCACCGCGCCCTTCATCGCGCCGCACATGTTTTCCCACGAGACGGGCGGACCGGCGTGCAGGATGGTGGTGCGGGTCATCCCCGGCACGACGTTAATCGCCTGGTCATAGCCCACCAGCACCGGATGGGACTGGATGATGCGCTCCAGCGCAATGGCGTTAGCGGCGGCGATTTTCTCCGCCAGCGGCTGCTCCGCAAGCTGGTCGAGCGCGTCGACCACCTGCATATTGCCCTGCCCCGGCGGCGTCCAGTCGAGCTGGGTGACGGGAACGTGCTGCTTTTTGAGATCGTCGCTGAACAGCGAAATACCGACGTTGATGACGTTCAGCGGCTGGTTGAATAAGGTCGTCATTATGCTTTCTCCCCTTTACAGACAAATTCGCGCGCCAGCAGCCCGGTGTTGGTGCTGCTGCTGGCCCAGATGACGCCCGCGTCGGTTAGCAGCTGGCACTGCTGCGCCAGCGTCTGCGGATCCTGGTCGGTGCCGAGCACGTAGCCGAGGATCTCAAGCGGCCGGCCGTCGGCCTTCGCGATCGCCTGCGCCTCTTCGATCGCCTCGAGCATGACGCCAACCGGATCCTCGTGCGCGCCGAAGCCGAGCACGAAGTCCATCACGATGACGCCCACGTCGGGATCGCGCGCCTCCTGAAGCAGGCGGCTGATGCGGTTGGTCGGGTCGATCATCGGGTGCGGCCTGCCGTGGGTGAAGTCGTCGTCGCCGAAGTCGAGGAAGGTGTGGGCCTTGCTGACGTTGATATCCGCCAGACGTTTAGCCGGATCCGGCTGAATATTGCTGTAGACGTCGTCGAACTTTTCCAGCGCGGCGAACATCGCCTCGTCGCACAGGGTGCCGCCGCAGAACAGGCCGCGAATGTACTTCTGCCGCGGCGTCAGGCGGGCGCGCACCTCTTCGATCAGCGGCCAGTTGAGCGGGTGAAGATCGAGGGATTCTTTTTTAATGCCGGTCAGCAGCACCGCCTTCAGCGCCGCCTCCTTGGTGCCGCGGGCAAACTGCAGGCCGTTTTCATCCGCAGGCGGTGCGTTGCGGCCGAGGAAACAAACAACCACCGGCTTGCGGCAGGCGCGGGCGCGGGCCAGCACCTTTTCCGCCACCGACGGCGCGGGCGGCTTGGAGATCAGCGCAATCACCTCGGTGGAATCATCGGCTTCGAGCATGTCGATGGCGTCGAGCATCATCAGGCCGCCGATCTTTTCACTGAGATCGCGCCCGCCGGTGCCGATCAGCTGCGATACGCCGCCGCCAAACTGGTGGATGCGCACGCTCAGCTCCTGGCTGCCGGTGCCGGACGCGCCGACGATGCCGATCGGCCCGCGGCGCACCGCGTTGGCAAAGCACAGCCCCGCGCCGTTGATGATGGCGGTGCCGCAGTCCGGCCCCATCATCAGCAGCCCTTTCTGGTGCGCCAGCTGCTTGAGCGCCAGCTCGTCGTCAAGCGACACGTTGTCGGAAAACAGCATCACGTTGAGATCGTTTTCCAGCGCCTGGCGCGCCTCGCGTGCGGCAAAGGTGCCGTTGACGGAGATCACCGCCAGGTTAGCGTCGGGGCGATGGGTTTTGGCGCTGGCGATCGTCGCGTAGCGCGCCTCGTGGCTGCCCGCGCTCTCCTTGCGGGCAAACAGCGCCTCAATGGCGGCCAGCGTTTCATCGTTCGCCGCCTCGCCCTTAATGACGATCATCAGGTCGCCATTTTTGGCCTCATTTAATTCCGGCGTCAGCAGGCCGAGGTTTTTTAATACGCCCTTGTTCATTTCGGTCGCCATCGCCACAAACGCCTGCTCAACGCCCGGCAATTTATTGGCTTTGGTGGAGATCGACATTAAGGAGACCGAATCAAAATAGGTGTTCTTTTTGATGACAATTTTGGTTGGCATTATTTTCTCCTGATCGCGGATAAAAGGGGGCCGCCAGCGTGCAAAATGCACGTCGGTGAAATGCGTATAGTGAAAAGCGGCCAGCCGGCTATCGCTGGCCGAGAAGATTATGCGCCAGCCGCCAGCAGCAGCTCGGCTATCGCCGTGTAGCCTTTTTCCCGCGCCAGCTCGAGCGGGGTTTTGCCGTACTTATCGGTCATGTGCGGATTTGCGCCGTGGTCCAGCAGCAGCTTCACAATTTCCTGCTGTTTCGCGCCGCCGTCGTTTAGCACGATGGCCTCAAGCAGCGGCGTCCAGCCGACGAAGTTGGTGTGGTTGACGTTAATGTCGGTTTTTTCCAGCAGCTCGCGCACGATCTCAACGTGGCCTTTTTCGCTGGCGGGGGTAATGCCCACGCCGCCGAAGCGCGTCAGGCGATCGAGATCGGGATTCGCCGAAAGTACGGTGCGCAGCAGCGTCAGGTCGTTCGTCAGGCAGCTAATCAGGAAGGGGTTGAAGCAGGTCTGATCCTGCATGTCGATATCCGCCCCGGCGGAAATTAATCGTTCAACGCAGGCGTAATGCTTTTTCAGGCTGGCAATAATAATGGCGGTTCTTTTCTGGCGGTTGGTGGCGTTAATATCCACGCCCTTCTCAAGGCAGGCATTGAGCGCGTCGATATTTCCCTGCTCTGCCGCCAGCAGAAATTCAGTTACGAGTTCAGTTGCAGACATATTCAGACTCCCGATGTATTCATTTCTGATGAGCCGAGAATAGCAACAGCCCCGGCAGAAAAGAATCCGCTTAAAATTCATTCATCGACAGTCAATTCATTGTTGAGTTAGATTTAACAATCCGGTTAAAACGTGCGGCCGTGCAACCTTTTTCTTATGTCGCACCGCTTTTTAGCCGCCCGGTGCTGCATTATGCTTATGGCTCACGAGGCCTTGCCCCGCAAGGCTCTCGAGAAATATGCAGAACTGTGACCGCCATCAAAGGTATTGTTGCCGCGCTGTTAAAATATGTTCAAAACTGATGACCGCAGGGAGCCGTGATATGAATTCCATCTTTACCGAAGAGAACCTGCTGGCCTTCACCACCGCGGCGCGGTTTGGCAGCTTCAGCAAAGCGGCGGCGGAGCTTGGCGTCACCACCTCCGCAATCAGCTACACCATCAAGCGCATGGAGACCGGGCTGGACGTGGTGCTGTTCGTGCGCAACACGCGCAGCATCGAGCTGACCGAGTCCGGGTTTTACTTTTACCGCAAGGCCACCGACCTGCTGAACGACTTTCACGCCATCAAGCGCGGGATCGATACCATCTCTCAGGGGATCGAGACGCGGGTGCGCATCTGCATTAACCAGCTGCTGTACACGCCGCGCCACACCGCCAGGCTGCTGCAGGTGCTGAAAAAGCAGTTCCCCACCTGCCAGATTACCGTCACGACCGAGGTGTATAACGGCGTCTGGGATTCGATCATCAACAACCAGGCCAATATCGCGATCGGCGCGCCGGACACGCTACTGGATGGCGGCGGGATTGATTACACCGAGATCGGCGCGATCCGCTGGGTGTTTGCCATCGCGCCGACGCATCCGCTGGCGTTTGTGCCGGAGCCGATTGCCGAAAGCCAGCTGCGCCTGTATCCGAACATCATGGTCGAGGACACCGCGCACACCATCAACAAGAAGGTCGGCTGGCTGCTGCACGGCCAGGAGGCGATTCTGGTGCCGGACTTCAACACCAAGTGCCAGTGTCAGATCCTGGGGGACGGGATTGGATTTTTACCGGAGTACATGGTGCGGGAGGCGGTGGAGGACGGCCTGCTGATCGCGCGGCGGATCAACAACCCGCGCCAGGATTCGCGCATGCTGCTCGCCACGCAGCATGCGGCTACCGGCCAGGTCACCCGCTGGATCAAACAGCAGTTTGGCCCGCAGGGCGTGTTAACCGGTATTTACAGCGATTTGCTCTGGCGCGCCTAGCTTTTGGTTTGTACCCAGAAGGCGTGAATGAGGCCGGGAATATAGCCCAGCAGCGTCAGAATAATATTCAGAATAAACGCCCAGCCAAAACCTTTGCCAAGCAGCACGCCCAGCGGCGGCAAAATGATGGTAAAGACGATACGCCAAAAACCCATGATGTCTCCCTACAAGCTAACCAATTGAAAGTCATAAAAAGTATGCACTTTAAGCGTAGCCAGCTTAGCGGCTAACGCCACGGGAGAACGCGCATTTTTACCCTCTTTTACGTTTAGCGGGCTGGCAGCGCGTCCGCCTTTAGTTTAGCATTACCTTAATTAAGCAAAATCTAAACTAATATGAACGAACTCGAACAGCTCCAGGCCAGCGCCGCGCAGGCCGCAACGTTACTGAAAGCCATGAGCAACCCAAACCGGCTGCTGATCCTCTGCGTGCTGTGCGGTGCGCCGGGCACCAGCGCGGGCGATCTGGCGCGCGCCACGGGCCTGAGCGCGTCCGCCACCTCGCAGCATCTGGCGCGGATGCGCGACGAGGGCCTGATCGACAGCAGGCGCGACGCCCAGCGCATCCTTTATGCCATCAAAAATGATGCCGTCAACCAGCTCATCGGCACCCTGAAAACCCTTTACTGCCCGTAAGGAGCCGCGATGTCTTTACCTCTTATTTCGCCCCAGCAGGCCAGCGCGCTGATCGCCAAAGGCGCGACGCTTATTGATATTCGCGATGCGGACGAGCACGCCCGCGAGCGCATCGCCGGGGCGTGCTCTGTTCCGCTCGACGCCCTGCCCGCCGGACTGCAGGTTAAGCCCGGCGATACGGTGATTTTTCACTGCCAGTCCGGCATGCGCACGTCGAACAACGCCGGGCGGCTGGCGCAGGCGGCTCCCCAGGCACACGCCTTGCTTCTGGAGGGCGGCATTCAGGGCTGGAAGCAGGCCGGGCTGCCGACCGTGGAAGATAAATCTCAGCCGCTTCCGCTGATGCGCCAGGTGCAGATTGCCGCGGGCGCGCTGATCCTCTGCGGCGTCGTTCTGGGCTACAGCGTGTCCTCAGGTTTTTTCCTGCTCAGCGGCTTCGTCGGCGCGGGCCTGCTGTTTGCCGGGGTGACCGGCTTTTGCGGCATGGCGCGGCTGCTGAAGGTGATGCCGTGGAATCGACGCAGCGCATAGGGCGCTATCGCTGAAATAGATTGTACGCCGCGGAGCGCGTGGTCTAAGGTGAAATGTAAACCAATGAGGAGGAGTTATTATGTTTTCTGTCGGCGATTATGTACAACCGCGCCAGGGCGGTCCGAAACTGAAGGTTCTTGAAGTAAACGGAGAGGAGATCGTGGCGGTACAGGCAAGCAATGAGCAGGGCGAAAAGTTCACGCTCAACGCGGCGGACGTTACCCGCTACACCGAATCCGGTGATTTTGGCGTCTGCTAAGATAAATGACCGGGCGGCACGTTCCGCCCGGATCCGGCGTTAGATCAGGAAATCATCCAGTGATTTACCGTTTTCCAGCGCGGTCGCAATAGGCTTAGGCGTACGTCCCTGACCGGTCCACGTTTTCTCTTCGCCGTTTGCGTCAGTAAAACGGTATTTCGCTTCGCGGGCTTTACGTTTTTTCACCGGCTGACCGCCGATTGCCTGCTCTGAACCCAGCAAATCAGATGGAGAAATGCCGTCGGCTTTCATCAGTTCCAGCAGAGCATTAATTTTTTCCTGCTGCTCGGCACGCTGCTGTTCAAGCTCGGACAGTTCGCTACGCTTTTCATCTGCAACGATTCTGACTTTTTCCAGCACTTCTTCCAGAACGTCCAGTGATAATTCACGCGCCAGCGCACGAAGGGTACGGATATTATTAAGATTCTGTAACGTCAGAGACATATTTATCGAAAACCTTTTCGTTGTAAGTAAGCCGAAATTCAGTTAACAGAATAATTCATTTTTGCCGCAATATCCACCCGCACTGGCCTTTCGTTATTAATGTAAATATTTCTTTTAAAATATTATCGATATTACTTAATAAATGTTTCGCAAATTAATCACCACAGCAATATTCAGAAACGACTTTCTCAACGCATGGGCATTCTGCGGCGCACCTAACGAGTGAATAAAAATTCATTTTTCATAGATAAAATCAAGATTATCGCGGGAGAATTTTACCCTGCAAACGGGTCGACATCCGGTGGATTGTTACGCAAACCCGCCATGCCGCCGTAACCGGCCATCGGGTGCAGCCCGTTGTGAGCGCCAAAACAACTCAATCAAATTAAGCAATTGATTTTAAACAATATAATTAACACCGAGAGAGAAAATAACGACGCGGATAACAAACGGTAAAATTTAGAGAGTTTTATAGACAAAACGGCATTAAATAAAAATTAATCACTCATTGTGAGTTTGCAGGCAGAGATATACTCTATGCACATTAAATAACCCAACCTAAATCACTGTCCGAAACGGTTGGAAACGTCATTTTTAGCGTGCTCTCAAGGAGTTCAGTCATGTTCTCACCGCAGTCTCGCCTGCGCCATGCGGTAGCGGATACGTTCGCGATGGTTGTCTATTGTTCCGTCGTCAACATGCTGATCGAGATATTCCTCTCCGGAATGACCTTTGAGCAGTCCCTTTCGTCTCGCCTGGTTGCGATCCCGGTGAATATCCTTATTGCATGGCCCTACGGTTTGTATCGTGACGTGATTATGCGCCATGCGCGGCGCGTAAGCCCGGCGGGCTGGGTGAAAAACCTGGCAGACGTGCTGGCCTACGTGACGTTTCAGTCACCGGTCTACGTTGCGATTCTGCTCGTGGTGGGCGCCGACTGGCACCAGATTGCCGCGGCCGTAAGCTCCAACATCGTGGTGTCGATGCTGATGGGCGCGGTGTATGGCTATTTCCTCGACTACTGCCGCCGCCTGTTTAAGGTCAGCCAGTACGGCCAGGCCAAGGCCTGAGGTGAGGCGACTGGCGCATGCCAGTCGCAAACCTACTGAACGTCGCCGAACACCCCTGTCAGGAAGCGCTCCAGCGCCATTCGGGAGCTGAAACCGTGCGGAATACCATAATGCTCCTGCGCTTCGCCGCCCAAATAGAGCGGAAATTGCTGGTATTGATCGCAGGTTTTAATATCCGAGGCTGGCTCAGCAAATGACAAACTTCTGTCTTTTAGCGTCGGGTGAATAATGAGAGCCGTGCGCCCCATTCTCGCTTCACGGTTGACGTAAACATAATTCTCGCCGCGGCGATAGCCATAGGCTTTTGACGTCACCTCATCCATGGTGAATCCCGCTTTTTCAAGAACGCGCGCCACCTCATCCGGTCGTAAATACATATATATTCCTCGTTATCTTTTCCTGCCCGGCAACCTTACAGTATTCAGCAATAGCAGTGCTTTCAGAATATTCCATAAACTGTCTTTTACGTCGTGACTGGCTTCAGATATTGCATTCCTGAGCTAGACTTAACGGGAATGCCAAATTAAGGAGGATCGTATGTTTAACAGACCGAACCGAAACGATATTAACGACGACGCTCAGGATGTTCGTAATGATGTCAGCCAATTAGCCGACACGCTGGAAGAGGTGTTGAAATCCTGGGGAAGTGACGCAAAGGATGAAGCGGATGCCGCGAAACGTAAGGCTCAGTCTTTGCTGCGCGAAACGCGCGCCAGAATGAACGGCCGCTCGCGCGCGTCACAGGCAGCCTGCGACGCCATGAGCTGCGCAAACACCTTCGTGCGTGAAAAACCGATGTACGCGCTGGGCACCGTTGCCGCCGTAGGGATTTTCATTGGCGCCCTGCTCAGCCTGCGAAAATAAGTCAGGCGTACCGCATCAGCCCCGTTCGCCTTCGGCAGCGGGGCTTTTCTTTGTCCGATAGCTGAAAATCGCGTACGGCAACCCCTGTCCCGCCCGGCTCATCATCTGGAACACATCAATCGAAATTTCCCATATCTTGTATGGTTGAAACTTGGCACAACTACATCTAGTATCCTTCTTAGCAAGAGACACACAACCCGACGCGATACTTCGCGCCGCTTTCTCATTCTAAATGGAAATACGAATCATGAGCATTATTATTTACACTCGTAACGATTGTGTTCAGTGCCACGCCACCAAACGCGCCATGGAAAGCCGCGGCGTTGCGTTTGAGATGGTGAACGTTGACCTGGTGCCGGATGCGGCCGACGCGCTGCGCGCGCAGGGCTTCCGCCAGCTTCCCGTCGTCGTTGCCGGTGAAACCAGCTGGTCCGGCTTTCGCCCGGATATGATCAACCGCCTGAGCGCTCAGGCAGCCCGTGCATGAGTACGCTGGTCTACTTTTCCAGCAGCTCGGAGAACACGCTCCGCTTTATTGAGCGCGTCGGGCTACCCGCGATCCGCATTCCGCTCAACGAGCGGGAGCGTATTCAGGTAGATGAACCCTACATCCTGGTGGTGCCCAGCTACGGCGGCGGCGGCACGGCCGGCGCGGTGCCCCGCCAGGTGATTCGCTTTCTTAACGATCCGCACAACCGGCAGCGCATTCGCGGGGTGATCGCTGCGGGCAATCGCAACTTCGGCGACGCGTTTTGCCGCGCCGGGGATCTCATCTCTCAAAAATGCGGCGTGCCGTATCTCTATCGGTTTGAACTGATGGGGACACAGCAGGACGTAGAAAACGTGCGTAAAGGAGTGAACGAATTTTGGCAACGACAACCGCAGAACGCGTAATCCAGGGGACGCCGGATTACCACGCGCTAAACGCGATGCTTAACCTGTACGATCGCGAGGGGCGCATTCAGTTCGGCAAGGACCACGAGGCGGTGGACGCCTTTTTTGCCGCCCACGTCCGTCCGAACACCGTGACGTTCGGCAGCCAGCAGGAGCGCCTCGACTATCTGGTCAAAGAAGGCTATTACGAAGCGCGCGCGCTGGCCCGCTACGATCGCGCCTTCGTGGTGAAGCTGTTCGAACGCGCCCACGCCAGCGGCTTTCGCTTCCAGACGTTTCTCGGCGCGTGGAAGTATTACACCAGCTACACCCTGAAGACCTTCGACGGCAAACGCTACCTTGAAAGCTTTGAGGATCGCACCGTGATGGTGGCGCTGACGCTCGCCCAGGGGGATGAAGCGCTGGCCGGGCGGCTGACCGACGAGATCCTCTCCGGCCGCTTCCAGCCCGCCACGCCCACCTTCCTCAACTGCGGCAAGGCCCAGCGCGGCGAGCTGGTCTCCTGCTTCCTGCTGCGCATCGAAGACAATATGGAGTCGATTGGCCGCGCGGTGAACTCGGCGCTGCAGCTCTCCAAGCGCGGCGGCGGCGTGGCGTTTCTGCTCTCCAACCTGCGCGAAGCGGGCGCGCCGATCAAGCGCATTGAGAACCAGTCTTCGGGGGTGATCCCGGTGATGAAGATGCTGGAAGACGCGTTCTCGTACGCCAACCAGCTCGGCGCGCGCCAGGGCGCGGGGGCGGTGTATCTGCACGCGCACCACCCGGACATCCTGCGCTTTCTCGATACCAAGCGCGAAAACGCCGACGAAAAAATTCGCATTAAAACCCTGTCGCTCGGGGTCGTCATCCCGGACATCACCTTTGCGCTCGCCAAAGAGAATGCCGGGATGGCGCTGTTCTCGCCCTACGATATCGAGCGCATCCACGGTAAAGCGTTCGGTGACGTAGCCATCAGCGAGCTGTACGACGAGCTGGTTGCCGACGACCGCATCCGCAAGACGTACATCAACGCCCGCGACTTCTTCCAGACGCTGGCCGAAATTCAGTTTGAGTCCGGCTATCCGTACATCATGTACGAGGACACGGTGAACCGCGCCAATCCGATTGCCGGGCGCATCAACATGAGCAACCTGTGCTCGGAGATCCTGCAGGTCAACAGCGCCTCCACCTATGACGAAAACCTGGACTACGCGGAGATCGGGAAAGATATCTCCTGCAACCTCGGGTCGCTGAATATCGCCCACACCATGGATTCACCCGACTTTGGCCGCACGGTCGAGACGGCGATCCTCGGGCTGACGGCGGTGTCGGACATGAGTAACATCCGCAGCGTGCCGTCCATCGCGGCGGGCAACGCCGCGTCGCACGCCATCGGCCTCGGACAGATGAACCTGCACGGCTACCTGGCGCGTGAGGGCATCGCCTACGGCAGCGCGGAAGGGCTGGACTTCACCAACCTCTATTTCTACACCGTCACCTGGCACGCGCTGCATACCTCCATGATGCTGGCCCGCGAGCGCGGCCAGCGGTTCGCGGGCTTTGAGCAGTCGCGCTACGCCAGCGGGGCGTATTTCAGCCAGTATCTGGAAGGCGACTGGCAGCCGAAAACCGCGAAGGTGCGCGAGCTGTTCGCCCGCGCCGGGATTGCGCTGCCGACGCGCGCAATGTGGCAGCAGCTTCGCGACGACGTGATGCGATACGGTATCTATAACCAGAACCTGCAGGCGGTGCCGCCGACCGGATCGATTTCCTACATCAACCACGCCACGTCGAGCATTCACCCGATCGTGTCGAAAATCGAGATCCGAAAGGAAGGCAAAACCGGGCGCGTTTACTACCCCGCGCCGTTTATGACCAACGAAAACCTGGCGCTGTATCAGGACGCGTATGAGATCGGCCCGGAGAAGATCATTGATACCTACGCCGAGGCGACAAAGCACGTGGATCAGGGGCTGTCCTTAACGCTCTTCTTCCCGGATACCGCCACCACGCGCGATATTAACCGGGCGCAGATCTACGCCTGGAAGAAGGGCATCAAGACGCTGTACTACATTCGCCTGCGCCAGCTGGCGCTGGAAGGCACTGAAATTGAAGGCTGCGTGTCCTGCGCGCTGTAAGGAGAAAGGATGAAACTGTCACGCGTGAGCGCCGTCAACTGGAACAAGATCCAGGACGATAAAGACCTGGAGGTGTGGAACCGCCTCACCAGCAACTTCTGGCTGCCGGAAAAGGTGCCGCTCTCTAACGATATCCCGGCCTGGCAAACCCTGAGCCACGCCGAGCAGCAGCTGACGATCCGCGTTTTTACCGGCCTGACGCTGCTTGACACCATTCAGAATACCGTCGGCGCGCCCGCGCTGATGAGCGACGCGCTGACGCCGCACGAAGAGGCGGTGATGTCGAACATCAGCTTTATGGAAGCGGTGCACGCCCGATCCTACAGCTCGATTTTCTCGACGCTGTGCCAGACCAAGGACGTGGACGCGGCCTACGCTTGGAGCGAAGAGAGCGCGTCGCTGCAGCGAAAGGCAGAGCTGGTGCTGGCGTACTATCGCGCCGACGAGCCGCTGAAAAAGAAAATTGCCAGCGTGTTTCTGGAATCCTTCCTCTTCTATTCCGGCTTCTGGCTGCCGATGTACTGGTCGAGCCGCGGCAAGCTCACCAACACCGCGGATTTGATTCGCCTGATCATTCGTGATGAAGCGGTTCACGGCTATTACATTGGCTATAAGTATCAGAAAGGGCTGGAGAAAGTAAGCGCCGAGAAGCGCGAGGAATTGAAGGGCTTCGCGCTCGATTTGCTGATGGACTTGTACGATAACGAGCTGAGCTATACCCACGAACTCTACGCCGGCACGGGCTGGGAGGAGGACGTGAAGGCGTTCCTTTGCTACAACGCCAACAAGGCGCTGATGAATCTCGGCTACGAGGCGCTGTTCCCGCCGGAAATGGCGGAGGTGAACCCGGCCATTCTGGCGGCGCTTTCGCCTAACGCCGACGAAAACCACGATTTCTTCTCCGGGTCGGGTTCGTCGTACGTGATGGGCAAGGCGGTAGAGACGGAAGATGAGGATTGGGATTTTTAAAAAAACCTTACCCCTCACCCTAACCCTCTCCCCAAAGGCTGAGGGATCCCCAGTAATATGGTCATACCTCCATGACCATATTACTGTACTCCTTTCCCATCCTTTTCAACTCGTTACCTATATTCAGCCGCCTCACTCTCCGGGGGT
>NZ_JBGKEB010000022.1:0-65572 GCF_041399425.1 Enterobacter sp. KBR-315C3_2022 | reverse complement strand
ACAGGCATGGAACAAATAACGAAGCGGGGCCTCGCCCAGGCGCTGGCGTGCTGCGGTGAGTACGCTGGGAGCGAGACTCTGGTAGCCTTCATCAGGCTGAAGAACGATATCGAGGTGATGGCAGACATCTTTTATGGATAAATCACGCAGCAATCCCATCATCAGCACGAGCCAGACGGCCTGCTCAGCGGGAAGGCGACGCCGACGTATACTGGCCTTGTGACAGGCGTTGAGGGCCTGGTGGATCCACGCAGGGTCAAGCGAGCGGGAGAAAGTATCGAGTTCAGAAGAGAAAGCATCAACAACGAAATCTATATCGTTTTCAGACATAAAAAATCCAGAGTCAGGATAACAGACTCTGGATTGTCTCTTACTGGCCGGATCGTTCAAGTACTCTTAAACGATCGGCATTACTGCAAATGCAGGGCGTTTTTTTATAGCAGTGGCATAAATGAGGGTTTAGCCAGGCTTATTTGTAGATGACGGCAGTCCCGTGGAGGGTGTTAGGACCGGTCACAGAGGTAATGCGGAAAGATTTTGCGCCCATGGCGTCAGCTTTCTGCGCCAGCTGATCTTCCAGCGAGCCCAGGTTAGTCCCGGCAGTTGCGGAGATGGTGCCCAGTTTTTGCTGGTCAGCCGGAGAAGATTGCACTTCAACAGCGGCGAAGCTGGCGAAAGAGAGTGAGCTAAGGACGGCAGCGGCGATGAGGGTTTTTACGTTTTTCATGATTTTTGACCTTTATGCAGATGAATTTGATGTCGCAAGCTAATTACTTAACGATCGATAGGTAAATGATAGATGTGATCCGGGTCACACGTCAATACATTTTTGTAATGACCGTTAAACTAAATTCAAACCCCTTAAAATTCATATTCATAGGATAAATATATTTTTAATGAATCTGCGCTGGTCGTAGCCGGTTATACTTTTTATAATGGTTGTTCAGCAAATCAACTGAGGACCTACAGCATATGACAACCGACGTCACGAGTTGCGCAAAAAAAAGCCGTGGCCGACCGAAAGTGTTCGACAGGGATGCGGCGCTCGATAAGGCCATGACGCTTTTCTGGCAGCATGGGTATGAAGCGACCTCGCTTTCCGATCTGGTGGAAGCCACCGGAGCCAAAGCGCCGACGCTGTATGCGGAATTTACGAATAAAGAGGGGCTGTTCAGGGCAGTACTGGACAGATACATCTCGCGCTTTGCGGCGAAGCATGAAGCGCAGCTTTTCTGCGAGGAGAAAACGGTAGAAGCGGCATTGCAGGACTATTTCACCGCCGTCGCCACCTGTTTTACCAGCAAGGATACGCCCGCGGGCTGTTTTATGATCAATACCTCCGCCACGCTAGCCGCCTCGTCGAAGGAGATCGCAAATACCGTGAAATCCCGGCACGCCATGCAGGAAGAGACGCTCAGCACATTCCTGACGCAGCGCCAGCAGCGGGGAGAAATCCCGGCGCACTGCCAGCCGCAGATCCTTGCGCAGTACCTTAACTGTATTTTGCAGGGTATGTCGATCAGCGCGCGCGAAGGGGCAAGCCTCGAAAAACTTCAGAGCATCACCACGACCACGATGCGCCTGTGGCCTGAGCTGCTCAAGGCCTGACTCCCTTTTCTTAAGTCAAAAAAAAAGCTCCTCTGCGTGAGGAGCTTCATTCAGATAACCACATTTTAGGCTTTGTTATTCAGCACCAGCTGGCCGTTTCCATCCAGCGGGATTTGCGTGCCCGGGTCTTTATCCATGCGGATTTTGCCCTGCTGATCGCCGATTTTGTAGGTTACATCGTAGCCCAGCATTTTTTCCGACCTGTCGTAAACGGTTTTGCAGCGCTGCTGGGTCGTGGTGTAGGTGTCATTATCCTGCATCGCGCCCTGCACCTGGTTACCGGCATAGCCGCCGCCCAGCGCGCCGACCACGGTGGCCACGTCTTTACCGCGACCGCCGCCGAACTGGTGCCCAATCACGCCGCCCGCGACGGCCCCCAGAACGGAACCGGCAATGCGGTTTTCATCCTGTACCGGTCGACGGTGGGTGACGGCCACGTTGCGACACTCCTGACGAGGCGTTTTGACGCTTTCTTTAATCGGGGTGGCGGAAACCACCTGCGCGTACTGCGGGCCACGTTCAAAAACGTTGAGACTGGCAACTGCTGCCACACCTAACGCAGCCGCGACGCCAATCCCTATACCCGCCAACATTGATTTATTCACGGGAGTTCCTCCTTTGTTGCTATTGGTAACAATTTTGCAATAAAGAAGAGGCTTGGCCTATAGGATAAAGGATCAAAAAAATGGGGATAAAGGGTGTTTAAGAGAACTCTTAAGCACGTTAAAGAGGATGTTCAGCACGATCGGCTAAAACTCCCCCCGGATAGCCCGGAGGGAGTGCGTTATCAGTGGAGCTTCAGGCGAGGACGGATAACGCGGTTGATTCTGCCCACCAGCATCATCAGGCCCGTTTTAAAGTAGCCGTGCAGCGCGATCTGGTGCATACGGTACAGTGAGATGTAGACGAAGCGCGCAATGCGTCCTTCCACCATCATCGATCCGCGCATCAGGTTACCCATCAGGCTTCCCACGGTGGAGAAGTTAGAGAGTGAAACCAGAGAGCCGTGGTCTTTATAGACATACGACTTCATCGGCTTGCCCTTCATTTGCGCCAGGATGTTGTGAAGCACCAGGCTTGCCATCTGATGCGCCGCCTGAGCGCGCGGCGGCACGAACCCGCCTTCCGGGCGCGCGCAGGAAGCGCAGTCGCCAATGGCGTAGATATCCGGATCGCGCGTGGTTTGCAGCGTCGGCTCGGTGACGAGCTGGTTGATGCGGTTGGTCTCAAGCCCGCCGATATCCTTCATAAAGTCAGGCGCTTTGATGCCCGCCGCCCACACCATCAGGTCGGCCTGGATATACTCACCCTCTTTGGTGTGCAGACCGCCTTCATCGGCGCTGGTGACCATGGTTTGGGTCAGCACGCGCACGCCCAGCTTGGTCAGCTCGCTGTGCGCCGCGCCGGAAATACGCGGCGGCAGCGCGGGCAGAATACGTTCGCCCGCTTCGACGAGGGTCACGTTCAGCGCGTCGTTGGTCAGCCCTTTGTAGCCATAGCTGTGCAGCTGTTTAACCGCGTTGTGCAGTTCCGCAGAAAGCTCAACGCCCGTCGCCCCGCCGCCGACAATCGCGATGTTAACCTTGCCGTTGGCACCCATGTTATTGGTGTATTTCAGGAACAGGTTAAGCATTTCCTGATGGAAACGGCGCGCCTGGTGCGGGTTATCGAGGAAGATGCAGTGATCCTTCACGCCCGGGGTGTTGAAGTCGTTTGAGGTACTGCCCAGCGCCATCACCAGCGTGTCGTACGCCAGCTTGCGCTCGGGCACCAGCAGCTCGCCCTTCTCGTCACGCAGCTCCGCGAGGGTGATGGTTTTATTTTCGCGGTTGATATCCATCACGGAACCCAGCTGGAACTGGAAGTGATGGTTGCGCGCATGCGCCAGATAGCTCAGCGCGTCAACGCCCTCGTCCAGCGAACCGGTTGCTACTTCGTGCAGCAAAGGTTTCCACAGGTGGCTGTGGTTACGATCGACCAGCGTAATTTTCGCTTTTTTACCGCGTCCCAGCTTTTTGCCAAGCTGCGTAGCCAGCTCCAGCCCGCCAGCACCACCGCCTACAATCACTATTTTTTTCAATGGCGTAGTCAACGTGACCCCCTCAAAATATTAACCAATTGTTAATTAAAAGTTATAAAAATAACCCTTAATTAACAACAGGTTACAGCACTGAAACCATTCAGGTGCATTGAGAATAACACGTCAGGCGCATTGGTCATACCAAAATTGATATGCATCAAGTTTTGATGGCTTAAAAGTAGACAAGTCTGACAAAAAAGAAAGCCCGACGCGCTTTCGCGGCCGGGCTTCAGGAGGTACGGGGTCTGTCACCCCAGCGTTTTAAAGGCCTTTATGCGCTGCAGATGCGGCGAGATGTTCTTGAACTTGTGGGTCTCTTCTTCATCCCAGACGATCTCATAGTAATGATGCAGCAGCTCAGCCGAACGCTGGCTGTTCAGCGCCTCATCGTTGCGCGAGAGCACCACCAGGCAGCGATCGCGGTTCTTCTCGCGGAAGTTGCTCACGCACTTGGTGCCGATATCCGCATACTCTTCCGGGCGGTCAATCTTGCCCTCCATGTTCTCGTTCGGGAACAGGTTAGGATTGAAGATGACCTGGCGGATATCGCATAAAAAGCCGATCCGCTCGGCCCAGTATCCGCCCAGACCCACGCCGCAAATCAGCGGGCGATCGTCGACGTTAAGCTGCAGCATCTTGTCGACTTCCTTAAGCAGATGCTGCATATCGTGCTTCGGATGGCGCGTGCTGTAGCTAATCAGGCGAACGTCCGGGTCGATAAACTGCAGCTGCAGCACCTTTTCGTGATTACCTGGGCTGTTTGAGTCAAAACCGTGTAAATAAATGATCATTCTCTTCTCACCACGCTAGGCCTTTGGGGAGGAATTACAGGCTGGCTTTGTGGGCCTGCCAGCGCTCGTTCAGCGCCTCGAGTTGCGCATTCACCGTCTTCCAGCGCGCCGAATCCATCAGCTCCTGACGGCTAAATGAACCTTTATGATACAATTGTGTAACACGTTCAGCATTGATCGGCGACAGGTTATCCAGCACGCTAACGGCACCTTTACGATTATTGCAGACCAGGATCATATCGCAACCTGCGTCCAGCGACGCCTGACCGCGCTCCGCGTAGCTTCCCATAATCGCCGCGCCTTCCATCGACAGGTCATCGGAGAAAATGACGCCGTTAAAGCCCAGCTCCTGACGCAGCACGGTTTTCAGCCAGTGTGGAGAGCCGCTGGCCGGGCGCGGGTCAACGTCGCTATAGATGACGTGTGCAGGCATGATGGCATCGAGCTTGTTGTCGGTAATCAGCGAACGGAAGACGGACATATCATGCGCGCGGATTTCCGCCTCAGGGCGCGGATCGCACGGGGTTTCTTTGTGTGAATCCGCGGTGACGGCGCCGTGCCCCGGGAAATGCTTACCGGTGGTTTTCATGCCCGCATCGTGCATACCGTCGATAAAACGGGTCGCCATTGCCAGCGCAATTCGCGGGTCTTCGTGATACGAGCGCTCGCCAATGGCGGCGCTGATATGCCCGACGTCCAGCACCGGCGCAAAGCTGATGTCGATGTCCATGGCGATCATTTCGCTTGCCATCAGCCAGCCCGCGTCCTGCGCCAGCCTGCCGCCCTCTTCCGTACCCAGCAGCGCGGCAAAAGACTGCGCCGCCGGCAGCCGGGTAAAGCCTTCACGGAAGCGCTGGACGCGTCCCCCTTCCTGATCGACCGCCACCACCAGACGATGACGCGACGCGGCGCGGATCTGGCGCACCAGCTCGCGCAGCTGCTCAGGGTCGTGATAGTTACGGGTAAACAGGATCAGCCCGCCCACCAGCGGGTGCGCCAGTATTTCGCGCTCTTCCGCATCCAGCTCAAACCCTTCGACATCCAACATGACCGGACCCACACGCACCTCTCTTATCCTTTTGTTTGTAACTGACGCCAGACGTCATCTGCCAGCGCAATAAAGTGTTTATCGTTTGTTTTTTGATAGCGAAGCTCAAACCAGCCCGCCATCAGCATCAGGACCCACGGTCGCCAGCGTTTGACCTGGCGCACCAGCAGGCGTTCGTTTAGCTGTGCCATTTGCGCATAGGCGGCAATCAGCGCCTGCCGCTCGGCGTCATCCGTGGTCCAGACCGCCGCGAGCTCCAGCGCCACGTCGCCGTCTCCGGCGTATTCCCAGTCGATGAGCCGTTCACCGTCGGAGGTATGAACAATATTTCCGGCGTGAACGTCCATGTGCAGCGGCGCGAGGCGCAGCGGGCGCGGCTCACCGGCTTTGCGCAATCGCCGGAGCTGAGCGAGCCAGAACGGCGAGCGCCTGTCGGGCGAGGATTGCTGCCAGTATTGTTCGAGCAGCGGCAGCAGCGCGATGCGCCAGCCCAGCCGTCTCTGACGGTGCAGATGATACAACAGGGCGGCCAGCCGCGGGGGATCCGGCAGCACGCTTTTGATCTCACCCGCAAGATAGTCCACCGCCATCCAGCCTTCAGCGTAAAAATGCGGCGTGGGAACAATGTCTGCGGGCAGACGCTGCAGGGCGCGAAGCTGGCGGCGAAAGTGGGAGGCAGGGGCGGAATCATCGTGATGCTGGCGCAACACCAGCCGACGATCCCCCTGCTCAATAATGCAGCTCGCGCCGCCAAGCCCGGAATGGGCCTGCGGCGCGATGAGGCGATGCTCGGGAAAGTAGCGCGTCAGGATCCCTGCGCGCGTCAGGTTATTGTTGCGAAACCGCACCTTTACCTGACCAGATAATCTCGCCCGTCTGCACCAGCATCAGCTGCATTTGCAGCGCTGGCGTGTTGACGTTGCCGGTAGCGTTTGAATAGAGCACGTACTGCGCGCCAACGTTGCGGGCAATGCCAATTGCTTTGCTGCGCGAGCCGAGGCTGTCCTGCGGTGACAGGCCAAGCTGCTGCTTCGCGACGGCCAGCTGCTGGGAAGAGACCAGCGTAAACTTGCCGTTGTTGGCCAGCGCGTTGCGCAGCGTTTCGGTCGCTTCGCCCGCGTTCAGTGAACCGTTGGTACGGTTATTCACGCTGTCGACCAGCAGCACGCCACCTGGCGTGACGCCCTCGGCCTGAAGCATTTTACCGACCATCGGCTGCATGGCGCCGTTCCAGTCATAGTGGCGAACGCGCGGCGTCGGCTGCGCGTCCGGATGCTCAATCGGACCCGGCTGCGCCGGAATGGTCGGCACGGAAGGCACCGTCGGAACCGGTTCGGTAGGCTGCGTCGGTTGTTCAGTACCTGGCTTCGCCTCTTCTACAGGTGCAGGCTGCTCGGTTCGGGTCACACACCCGGCCAGAAAAAGAGCAAAGGCCGTCACGAGCGCATAGCGGCTCACATTTTTAATCAAGGTTCACCTCTTACAGATAAAGATAAAGTCTCACCTTATGCGCACCCAGATAGTTGGCGCTGCCGTAGAGCGTCACCGACGATCTTGCAGGAATGGTCACGCTTCGCGGCGCTTCCAGCGGGTGCATTTCAAGACCTCTTACGTCGTACCAGTAAAAACGATAGTGGACCGTTACTGGCTCATGCCTTTCGTTAAAGAGCGTAGAGGACGCAGAAGACTGGATTTCACTTAAGGTGAGCGAAGGTTCCTCTGCCGTAATGCCTGCGGCAAGCACGGAGGATTCCATGACCAGCTTCTGCTCGTCGCTGACCGGTATCGCCGGACGCGAGCTGCATCCCGCCAGGACGAACGTCAATATCAGCGCAGCACTACACCCTTTCAACATGTCAAAGACCTTTATGCGCCAGCATCGGCCCCAGCGGGCGACCGCCAAGCAGATGCATGTGAATATGATAAACTTCCTGACCACCGTGACGATTGCAGTTCATGATCAGACGATAGCCGTCTTCAGCAATTCCTTCCTGCTCTGCAATTTTCGCCGCTACTGTCAGCATACGGCCTAAAGCGACTTCATGCTCAGTTTTTACGTCATTTACGGTAGGAATCAGAATATTAGGAATGATAAGGATGTGCGTCGGCGCCTGAGGAGAAATGTCCCGGAAAGCCGTGACCAGCTCATCCTGATAGACGATATCTGACGGGATTTCGCGGCGAATAATTTTACTAAAAATCGTTTCTTCAGCCATGACCTTTTCCTTTTTTGTTTAAGCTGGCGTAGCGCGTCTCTCGCGATACACGTGACCCTGTGACCGCGCGGCGCGATAGAAGAGTATGAGCGACTTTCTCCTGTCCTTTCAACCTTATCCCACGATTTCTTTCCTTATCGCCTTCCCGCTGGCTGGATAGTGACCTGCCGGGCGGCTAAAGCCGCTGAAACAATATTTCAGTTACATCCGAAACATCTGTTTACAGCGTTAATCTCAATGCGTATATTTCGCATTTGCATTTTCATGCGCATTTTCAACATAGAAAACGACGGCAGCCCGTCTCCTCGGGACTGACGCACACCACTCTCTCCATTCATTAAGGGTTTGATGATGTCTTTCACTAATCACACCAGGGATGGGCAACGCCAGCCTGCCGCAACGCCCTCGTTGCTGGCCGCCTGCATTGCTATGGCATTGACGCCAACCGTAAGTTTCGCCGCCGCTGAGACGGAAGATACCGTCGTCGTGGACGGTGGTTTTGACAACGCGCAGGATCCGTCTGCCGGTCAGGACCAGGATTACAGCGTAAAAACCACCACCACCGGGACCAAGCTGCTCCTCGTGCAGCGCGATATTCCGCAGTCCGTTAGCGTCATCAGCCAGCAGCGTATGCAGGACCAGGAGCTGAATACCATCGGCCAGGTGCTGGACAACACGACCGGGGTGAGCGCTTCCCGCATCGATACCAGCCGCACGAATTTCTACGCGCGCGGTTTCTTTATCAGCAACTTCGCCTATGAAGATATGCCGACCTTCCTCGACAACCGCTGGAACTTTGGTGATACCGCAGGCGATACGGCGATCTTCGACAAGATCGAGGTGGTCCGCGGCGCTGCCGGGTTGATGAGCGGAACGGGAAACCCCTCCGCTTACGTCAATATGGTGCGTAAGCATGCGGACAGCAAAGAATTTAAGGGCTCGGTCTCCGCCACCTACGGCAGCTGGGACAAACAGCGCTACGTGCTCGACCTTCAGGCTCCGCTTACCGAGTCCGGCAAGGTGCGCGGGCGCGTGATTACGGGCTATGAGGATAGAGACTCCTGGGTTGAGCGTAACCACTACCGTAAAAAGTTCGTCTACGGCGTGGTTGATGCGGATTTGACCGACTCAACCACGCTCTCCCTCGGATACGATTACCAGGAAAGCGATGAAGATAGCCCAACCTGGGGCGGCTTCCCCTCCCTGTTCAGCGACGGCAGCAAAACCCATTTCCGCCGCGGCTTTAACACCGCCGCCGACTGGGCCTACTCGAATCAGGATTCCACCAAAGTCTTTGCGAATCTGACCCAGCGGTTCGACAACGGCTGGGAAGCAAAGGTTAACGCGATGCATGCGGAAACCAATTTCGACAGCAAGCTGATGTACATCGACGGCTATCCGGATAAGACCACCGGCCTGTACGATGCCGCCAGCTTCCAGGGCGCGTGGGGCGGCTGGAACAAAGGCCAGCGCAAGCAGGACTCCGTAGACGCGTTTGTACGCGGCGGCTACGACCTTCTGGGGCGTCAGCACGAGCTGATGCTGGGCGGCAGCTACAGCCGCCAGCGCAACAACTATGATAATTCCTACCCGGTCAACGATAATTACGGCCTGATGGACGTGGGCAGTATTTATGATTACAGCGGAAATCTGGCCGATCCGACGTGGTCCAGCTTTGCGCTTTACCAGCGTGACGTGATCCGTCAGAAGTCGGTCTACGCCGCCACGCGCCTCTCCCTGGCCGACCCGCTTCACCTGATCCTGGGCGCGCGCTACACCGAGTGGAGCGCCAAATATAATCTGGAGCGTAAACCGGACGAAATCCGCAACGCGAAGTTTGATGACGTCACCCCGTACGCCGGGCTGATCTACGATATCGACGATACGTGGTCGGTATACGCGAGCTATACCTCGATCTTCCAGCCTTCCGGCCAGCGCGATATCAACAGCAACTTTATCGATCCGACGACCGGGAAAAGCTACGAGGCCGGCGTGAAGGGCGACTGGTTTAACACCCGCCTGACCGCCACCCTGTCGGTCTTCCGCATTGAGCAGGATAACGTCGCCGTGAATACCGGCATGACCATCCCTGGTTCTGGCGGACAGAGCGCCTATAAGTCGATAGACGGAACCGTGAGCAAAGGCGTGGAGTTTGAGCTGAACGGCGCGTTGACCGACAACTGGCAGCTGACCTTCGGCGGCAGCCGCTACGTTGCGGAAGATGAGGACGGCAACGCGGTGAACCCGCAGCAGCCTCGCACGACGCTGAAGCTCTTCACCCGCTACCAGCTGCCAATGCTGCCTGAGGTGACGGTTGGCGGCGGCGCGCGCTGGCAGAATAAAACCTGGTACGATTTCGAAACGCCGGGCCCTAACGGCATCACCCAGATCGGGCAGAATGGCTACACCGTCGTCGATCTGTTTACCCGCTATCAGGTCACCAAAAACTTTGCGATACAGGGCAACCTGAATAACGTCTTCGACAAAGAGTACTATGACTACCTGGGAACGTACGGCGTGTACGGCGCGCCGCGTAACTTCTCCGTAAGCGGAAGCTACAGTTTCTAAAATGCGGTGTGCAACACGGGGAGCCAGCAGGCTCCCTTTTTTTATGCCTCTAAACGACAGGCGTAAAAAAGGCAGCCATTCGGCTGCCTTAGTCTCCCCACATCACGACTTAGCTGTTGCGGATGTACTCATCCATTTCAGTTTTCAGGTTATCGGACTTGGTCCCGAAGATAGCCTGAACGCCTGAACCTGCAACAACCACGCCTGCCGCACCGAGTTTCTTCAGACCAGGCTGATCGACTTTGGCAACGTCCGCAACGCTCACACGCAGACGTGTGATACATGCATCCAGGTTGGTGATGTTTTCTTTACCGCCAAACGCGGCAACCAGGGCCGGAGCCATTTCGCTGGTCGCGGTCGCTTTGGAGTCTTCTGACGCATCTTCACGACCCGGAGTTTTCAGGTCCAGCGCTTTGATCAGCACGCGGAAGACGGTGTAGTAGACGATCGCGTAGCAAATACCCACGATTGGGAACAGCCACAGCTTGCTGCTGTTACCGGACAGAACGATGAAGTCGATCAGGCCGTGAGAGAAGGACGTACCGTCACGCATACCCAGCAGAATACAGATTGGGAATGCCAGGCCAGCCAGAACGGCGTGGATAATGTACAGGATCGGCGCAACGAACATGAAGGAGAACTCGATCGGCTCGGTGATACCGGTCAGGAACGAGGTCAGCGCTGCGGAGATCATGATACCGCCCACTTTTGCACGGTTCTCTGGTTTAGCAGAGTGCCAGATTGCAATCGCAGCGGCTGGCAGGCCGTACATTTTGAACAGGAAGCCGCCGGACAGTTTGCCCGCCGTTGGGTCGCCTGCCATGTAGCGTGGGATATCACCGTGGAATACCTGACCTGCTGCGTTGGTGTACTCACCAATTTGCATCTGGAATGGAACGTTCCAGATGTGGTGCAGACCAAACGGCACCAGGCAGCGCTCGATGAAGCCGTAGATACCAAACGCCACAACCGGGTTCTGGTACGCAGCCCACTGAGAGAAGGTCTGGATAGCGGAACCGATTGGTGGCCAGATGAAGGACAGGATCACGCCAGTGAAGATCGCAGCCAGACCAGAGATGATCGGCACGAAACGCTTGCCCGCGAAGAAGCCCAGATACTCAGGCAGCTTGATGCGATAGAAGCGGTTAAACATATACGCTGCAATCGCACCGGAGATGATACCGCCGAGAACCCCGGTATCCGCCAGGTGTTTCGCTGCGATCTCTTCAGCCGGTAAATGCAGAACCAGCGGCGCAACCACAGCCATGGTTTTCACCATGATGCCGTAAGCCACAACGGCAGCCAGAGCGGATACACCGTCGTTATTGGTGAAGCCCAGAGCAACACCGATAGCGAAGATCAGCGGCATGTTAGCAAAAACAGAACCGCCTGCTTCGGCCATCACGTGGGAAACTACGGCTGGCAGCCAGCTGAAGTTTGCAGAACCGACACCCAGCAGGATACCTGCGATAGGCAGTACGGATACTGGCAGCATCAGCGATTTACCGACCTTTTGCAGGTTAGCAAATGCATTCTTAAACATAATTGAGAGTGCTCCTGAGTATTTGTGCTTTTTTTACGCTTTCACGCATTGGCCCGGGGGGAGTACCGCGCCGTGGACAGGACATCTAAGCGCCCTTTTGATTTATTACACAGAGTAAAATAATTCACGCCATGTTTGTTTGACGGCTATCACGTTTCAGTTTGAGACGGTCGAAAAACTTTCAGTTATTTACAAAAAGCATGTCCGGATGTGTCTGTAAACACCCTCACCGCCCCAAATGAGGCGGTGAACTTTACTCGCTTTGCTGATTAATTACGAGCCTAAAAAAAAGAGAACTATCAGAGAGATTGCAGGCGGGCGGGGTCGATATGGAACAGATTTGCGAAGTTTTCCGTCGTGGCGCGCGCCAGTTCTTCGACGCTTACGCCTTTCAGAACGGCCATATACTCTGCCACGTCTCTCGTCATGGCCGGCTGGTTCTCTTTACCGCGATGCGGTACCGGGGCCAGATAAGGAGAATCCGTCTCCACCAGGATACGATCGAGAGGGACATAGCGTGCGGCATCACGAAGCTGTTCAGCATTTCGGAACGTCACGATCCCCGAAAAAGAGATATAAAAACCCAAATCCAGGAGCTTACCCGCTGTTTCTCTGTCTTCAGTGAAACAGTGTAGTACGCCACCGCAATCCGTCACGTTTTCTTCCTGAAGGATGGCCAGCGTATCGGCGCGCGCGTCGCGGGTGTGGACGATGACCGGCTTGTTCAGCTCGCGGCCAATGCGGATATGGTTGCGAAAAGACTCCTGCTGGAGAGGTTTAGTTTCCGGCGTGTAAAAATAGTCCAGTCCGGTCTCCCCCATCGCCACGACGCCCTCTTCTGCCGCCAGGCGGCGCAGCTCGTCGACGTCGTACGCGTCATCCTGATTGAGCGGATGCACGCCGCAGGAGAAGACCACGTTATCGCGAACGCCCACCAGCTCGCGCATGGTGCGATAGCCGGGCAGCGTCGTCGCTACGGCGAGGCAAAACTTCACGTCGCGGGCGGCGGCTTTCGCCAGCACGTCGTCCACGTCCTTATGCAGGGATTGATAATCCAGGCCATCAAGATGGCAGTGTGAGTCGACTAAAAACATAATGTCTCTCTCAGAGATGGAATGCAGGCGGATTAACGCCTGGTTGCAGGTAATGTTCGATTTGCAGTAACCGGTCGGTCAATAAAAGCTCGCGATTAAGACCCGTTACGGTTAAAAGCTGTTCGCGGCTCTGGCACACCTCATGGAGGATAGCGCGCAGCGTGGCCCCCGGCAGGTGGTTCGCCAGGGTGCTCAGCAGCGGCCAGACGTCGAGATTGGTTAGCAGCGTTGCGCCCTGCTGGATTTTCAACGCGTCCAGCATCAGGGAAGCCAGCCAGTGCAGATGCTCCGCAGCCTGTTCCCCGTTGAGCGTCGGCAGGAGGCTCAGCCAGTCGCGGGTTTCAATCGCGGACTGGACCGCACGGCATAAAGCGTCGCGCTGAGACCAGCGCTCGGGCTGGAGAACCGCGAGCGCCGCGGCAGGCGCACCGCTGCACAGGCGCAGCGCGGAAAGCGCCGCATCTTGTGACACCGTCACTTCTCGCTGGAGCCAGCTTAACGCCCACGCTTCCGGGGGAACAGCAAGATGATGGAGGCGACAGCGGCTGCGCAACGTGGCCAGCAAGCGGCCCGGCTCGCGGCACGACAGGAAGAACCACGTTTTTTCCGGCGGCTCTTCCAGGGTTTTAAGCAGCGCATTCGCCGCGGCTTCGGTAAGCAGCGCGGCATCGTTCAGCCAAACGACTTTCGCCCCGCCGAGGCGCGCGTGCTCGTAAAGCTTTTCGCTGACCTCGCGCACCGCGTCAATGCCGAGCGTGCTTTTGCCCTTCTCAGGCTCAAGCGTGTAGTAATCGGGATGTGTTCCCGCCTGCATCAGCTGGCAGCCGCGGCATTTACCGCAGCTTTTGTGCCCTTCCGGCTGATGACACATCAAAAAACGGGTAATGGCGTAAATTAGCGCATCGTCGCCCATCCCCGGCAGGGCCTGAATCAGTAACGCATGATGCCCCCGCCCAGCCTGATAGCTGTTGATCAGCTGTTCAAAGTGCGGGCGCAGCCATGGATACCATTTCATGCCTGCTGCTCCTCAAACCACTGGCGAACCGTGTTCTGAATGGCGAGAGTCACCTCGTCCAGCGGCTGGGTCGCGTCGATGGTGCGTATGGAGGCGTCACGGTCAGCGAGTTCAAGATAGCGCGCTCGGGTGCGGTTAAAGAAGTCGAAAGACTCTTGTTCAATGCGGTCCAGCTCGCCGCGCGCGCGCGCGCGCTTAAGGCCAACTTCCGGCGTGACGTCAAGATAGAGCGTCAGGTCGGGACGAAAATCACCTAATACCGCATCGCGCAGCGTCGCGAGCAGCGTCTGGTCGATGCCGCGACCGCCGCCCTGATAAGCCTGGGTCGACAGATCGTGACGATCGCCAATCACCCATTTACCTTCCGCCAGCGCGGGCTTGATCACCGTCTCAACCAGCTGCACCCGCGCGGCGTAGAACATCAGCACTTCCGCTTTGTCCTCAATCACCTCGTCGCCGACGGATTTGATATCCAGCACCAGGCTGCGCAGCTTTTCAGCCAGCTGCGTGCCGCCCGGCTCGCGGGTAAAGGTCATTTCGGTGACGCCAAGCGCGCTGAGCGTATCGACAACCACATTGCGGGCAGTGGTTTTCCCCGCCCCTTCGAGTCCCTCAATGACAATGTATTTACTGCGCATTTTTTTCCTTAAGTGCCTTCAGATAGTCCTGAACTGAGCGATTGTGGCCCGCGAGATTGGTATTAAACGTATGCCCACCTTTGCCGTCGGCCACAAAATAGAGGTACGGCGTTTTGGCCGGATGCGCGGCGGCACGCAGCGACGCTTCACTCGGCGTCGCAATCGGGCCCGGCGGTAAGCCAGCAATGACGTAGGTATTATATGCCGTTGGCGTTTCCAGATCCTTTCTGGATAGCTTACCGTTATAGCCTTCGCCCATGCCGTAGATGACGGTTGGGTCAGTTTGCAGACGCATGCCGATCCGCAGTCGGTTGATAAAGACCGATGCCACCTGATCGCGCTCAGCCGCAACGGCCGTCTCTTTCTCGACGATCGAGGCCATGGTCACAAACTGGTTCTGGTCTTTGTACGGCAGCCCGTCGGCGCGCCCTTCCCACGCTGAGTCCACCGCCGCGACCATTTTCTTATGCGCGCGCTTCAGGATCGCCACGTCGGGGGTTCCCGCGGTGTACATCCAGGTGTCCGGCCAGAACCAGCCCTCTACCCACTCAGGGTGCTCGAATTTCAGAACCTCGGCCACCGTCTGGTAGTCGTCGTCTTTCAGGGTATGCTTAATGTAGGGCGCATCGCGAAGCTGTCGCAGGTAGTCGCTCAGGCGCATGCCCTCAACAAAGCGCAGCGGGAACTGCGCCTCTTTACCGCTCTCCAGCAGCTGCAGCATCTCTCTGACGGTCATGCCCGGCGTAAACCGGTAGGTACCTGCCTTAAAGTGGGACAGCTCGGGCTCAACGCGCAGCAGCCACTGGAAGACGCGCGGGCGGTTAATAATTTTGTCGCTATAAAGCTGCTCGCCCAGCGCCATGCGCCCGGTGCCTGCTTTCAGCGTGAATATCGTCTCTTCTTTAATGAGGATCTTACTGTTCGCCATCTGACGAACCTTCCAGACTCCCGCTCCGCCAGCGATACCCAGCGCGACAATAAGGAGGAGGACAAAGCGCAACATTTTCTTCATGGCTATCTGGTTTGCTCACATATCGGGGCTAAAAACTGATACAGCTCGCGCGAGGACCAGCGCTGCTGGCCGTATGCGCGAACGGGAACGACGGGCATCAGCGCGTTACATATCACAACCTCATCGGCCGTGCGTAACGCCTGCTCACCTTCGCTAACTTCGACAACGCGAAGGTCCGAGCGTGCCAGCTGCTGCAAACAAAACTGGCGCATAATGCCGTTCACCCCGGCCTGTTTCAGCGAAGGCGTGAACACGTCACGCCCCTTCCGCCAGAGTAAATTAGCCGCACAGCATTCCGTAATGACCCCTTCGCTGTCAAGAACCAGCGCCTCATCGGCGTCGGTCCGTTCAAGATGAGTACGAATAAGCACCTGCTCCAGCCGGTTAAGATGTTTAATTCCGGCAAGCATCGGATTGCGGCCCAGCTGCACCGGGCTTAGCGTCAGCGTCACGCCCTCTTCGCGCCAGCGCGCGTAATGAGCCGGATACGCGGATACCGACAGTATTCGCGTAGGATATTCACAGCTGGTGCCGCTGTAGCCGCGACCGCCGATGCCGCGGCTTAGGATTGCCTTCAGCACGCCGATGCGCTTCCCGGACGCAAGCTGGCTCATTTCACGCCGCAGCGTGTCCCAGTGCGTAAAGGGGATCAGCAGGGTTTCGCAGGCAAGCTGCAGGCGGCGGATATGCGCGTCGAGCAGGCAAACCTGGCCATCCAGAATGCGTGCCGTGGTAAAGCAGCCATCACCAAACTGAGTCGCCCTGTCGCCCGCCGGCAGCGAATCCTGCTCGAGGCCATTGATTAAAAACATGGTGGCTCCTTATCAGTGGGGGATCAGTCTGGCAGGATATTGCGCACCGGACAAGACGATCGGGCTTAATAAAAAAAGGCCCGACAAGCGGACCTTTTTAATAGCCATCGGGCAGTCAGGTTCAGATCTTTTTGAAGATCAGTGAACCGTTTGTACCGCCGAAGCCGAAGGAGTTACACAGGGTGTATTCCATTCCGCTAACCTGGCGCGCTTCATGTGGAACGAAGTCCAGGTCGCAACCTTCATCCGGGTTATCCAGGTTGATGGTTGGCGGCACGGCCTGATCGCGCAGCGCGAGGATTGAGTAGATAGACTCTACCGCACCCGCGGCACCCAACAAGTGACCGGTCATGGATTTCGTGGAGCTCACCATGACGCTGCGAGCGGATTCGCCGAAGATAGACTTAACCGCCTGCGCTTCTGCTTTATCGCCTGCCGGAGTCGACGTACCGTGCGCGTTGACGTAGCCAATCTGTGCAGGCGTAATGCCCGCATCGCGAATCGCGTTTGCCATTGCCAGCGCAGCACCTGCGCCGTTTTCTGGAGGTGACGTCATATGGTAAGCATCGCTGCTCATACCAAAGCCAACAACTTCCGCATACATTTTCGCACCGCGCTTTTTCGCGTGCTCGTACTCTTCAAGGACGAGCATACCTGCCCCGTCGCCGAGCACGAAACCGTCACGATCTTTATCCCACGGACGGCTCGCCGCCTGCGGGTTATCGTTACGGGTAGACAGCGCGCGCGCTGCGCCAAAGCCACCCACGCCAAGCGGAGTACTGGCTTTTTCTGCGCCGCCTGCGACCATTGCATCAGCATCACCGTACGCAATCATGCGCGCGGCCTGGCCGATATTATGCACGCCGGACGTGCAGGCGGTAGCGATAGAAATGCTTGGACCACGCAGGCCAAACATGATGGTCAGGTGACCCGCCACCATGTTAACAATCGTGGACGGAACGAAGAACGGGCTGATCTTACGCGGGCCGCCATTCATCAAAGATGTATGGTTTTCCTCAATCAGGCCAAGACCGCCAATGCCGGAGCCGATAGCGGCACCAATGCGGGTTGCGTTCTCTTCCGTAATCTCAAGGCCAGAATCCTGCATGGCCTGAACGCCAGCGACAATTCCATATTGAATGAAGGCATCCATCTTGCGCTGTTCTTTGCGCGAGATGATCTCTTCACAGTTAAAATCCTTTACTAAGCCAGCAAATTTCGTTGCATAGGCGCTAGTATCGAAATGGTCGATTAGGCTGATGCCGCTCTGACCGGCAAGGAGAGCTTTCCAGGTGGACTCTACGGTATTGCCGACAGGAGACAACATGCCAAGTCCGGTCACAACTACACGACGCTTAGACACGTTTGTCCTCCAGGGAGGGATAAAAAAAGAGATTCGTGGGACTAAAAAAGATAAAACTCAGGCGGTCGAATGACCGCCTGGAGATGTTCACTTACGCCTGGTGACCGTTGATGTAATCAATGGCAGCCTGAACGGTGGTGATTTTCTCAGCTTCTTCGTCCGGAATCTCAGTATCAAACTCTTCTTCCAGAGCCATTACCAGCTCAACGGTGTCAAGAGAATCTGCGCCCAGGTCTTCAACGAAGGAAGCGGAGTTCACAACTTCTTCCTGCTTAACGCCCAGCTGCTCGCCGATAATTTTCTTAACGCGTTCTTCGATAGTGCTCATACTCTTAAATTTCCTATCAAAACTCGCTTTCGCGATGGTTTTCGTAGTGTATAAAATGTTGAAAAATTTGCAACTAAATCCCGGCAGTTCTTACCACGATTTTACGTTATTTTGAGGCCATTCCCCCTCATAACGCAAATATTTTCGATCGTGATTAAACCATATACATCCCGCCGTTGACGTGGAGGGTTTCACCAGTGATGTAACCCGCTTCGTCAGAGGCTAAAAATGCAACCGCGCTGGCGATTTCTTTAGGGTCGCCAAGGCGACCCGCCGGAACTGCCGCCAGCGTACCCGCACGCTGATCTTCAGTCAGCGCACGCGTCATGTCCGTTTCAATAAAGCCCGGAGCAACAACGTTTACAGTAATACCGCGGGACGCAACTTCACGCGCCAGCGACTTACTGAAACCGATCAGACCCGCTTTCGCCGCAGCGTAGTTAGCCTGACCAGCATTTCCCATGGTACCAACCACAGAACCGACAGTGATAATACGTCCATGACGCTTTTTCATCATAGCGCGCATTACCGCTTTTGACAGGCGGAATACAGATGAAAGATTGGTTTCGATAATATCGTTCCACTCATCATCTTTCATTCGCATCAGCAGGTTGTCGCGAGTAATCCCGGCATTATTAACCAGAATATCCACTTCACCAAACTCTGCGCGAATATTTTCCAGTACAGATTCGATGGATGCAGGCTCGGTCACATTCAGGACCAGACCTTTACCGTTCGCGCCCAGATAGTCGCTGATGGCCTTCGCGCCATTCTCGCTGGTTGCTGTACCAATTACCGTCGCGCCGCGCGCAACCAGTGTTTCAGCAATTGCACGCCCGATACCGCGGCTTGCGCCGGTCACCAGCGCGATTTTTCCTTCAAAACTCATGGTATTCCTCTTTTATTGCGAGAGTGCCGCTGACATCGCTTCCGGCTCGTTAATCGCCGAGGCGGTCAGGGTGTCAACAATACGTTTAGTCAGACCGGTGAGGACCTTACCAGGGCCAACTTCATACAGATGCTCAACGCCCTGAGAAGCCATAAACTCAACGGTTTTGGTCCACTGCACCGGGCTGTAGAGCTGGCGAACCAGCGCGTTACGGATAGCGTCCGGCGCGGTTTCGCACTTCACATCGACGTTGTTCACAACGGAAATCGTCGGTGCGTTAAAGGTAATTTTTTCCAGCTTAACCGCCAGCTTATCGGCAGCGGGCTTCATCAGCGCGCAGTGAGACGGCACGCTGACAGGCAGCGGCAGCGCGCGCTTCGCCCCTGCAGCTTTACAGGCTGCGCCCGCGCGTTCAACCGCTTCTTTATGACCGGCGATCACCACCTGGCCCGGCGAGTTAAAGTTGACCGGCGAAACCACCTGCCCTTCGGCAGATTCTTCACACGCTTTTGCAATGGAGGCATCGTCCAGACCGATGATGGCAGACATGCCACCCGTTCCTTCCGGCACCGCTTCCTGCATAAACTTGCCGCGCATCTCAACCAGACGCACCGCGTCAGCAAACGCGATAACGCCCGCGCACACCAGCGCAGAGTATTCACCCAGGCTGTGACCGGCGAGCAGAGCAGGCGCTTTACCGCCCTGCTGCTGCCAGACGCGCCACAGCGCGACGGACGCGGTCAGCAGCGCTGGCTGGGTCTGCCAGGTTTTGTTCAGCTCTTCAGCCGGGCCCTGCTGGGTCAACGCCCACAGATCGTAACCCAGCGCATCGGAAGCTTCACGGAAAGTCTCTTCAATGACCGGATAGCTTGCTGCCATTTCAGACAGCATTCCAACGGTCTGAGACCCCTGGCCCGGGAAGACAAAAGCAAATTGCGTCATCTTTTTATCCTTATTTTAGAAACGAACCAGCGCGGAACCCCAGGTGAAACCACCACCGAAGGCTTCAAGCAAGACCAGCTGGCCCCGTTTGATTCGTCCATCGCGTACCGCTTCATCAAACGCGCACGGTACCGACGCCGCAGAGGTGTTGCCGTGACGATCCAGGGTCACCACAACGTTATCCATCGACATGCCAAGTTTTTTAGCGGTCGCGCTGATGATGCGCAGGTTCGCCTGGTGCGGCACCAGCCAGTCCAGCGCGGTGCGCTCAAGGTTGTTCGCTTCCAGCGTCTCTTCAACGATGTGCGCAAGCTCAGTTACCGCGACCTTGAACACTTCATTACCTGCCATTGTCAGGTAAATGGAGTTGTCCGGATTAACGCGATCGGCGTTAGGCAGCGTCAGCAGATCGCCGTAGCGACCGTCGGCATGCAGATGCGTGGAGATGATGCCCGGCTCTTCAGACTGCCCCAGCAGCACTGCGCCTGCACCATCACCAAAAATAATGATCGTGCCGCGATCGGTAGGATCGCAGGTACGCGCCAACACGTCAGCGCCGATCACCAGCGCATATTTTACGGAGCCGGATTTGACGTACTGATCGGCAATGCTCAGCGCATAGGTGAAACCTGCACACGCCGCGGCAACGTCAAACGCCGGGCAGCCTTTAATGCCCAGCATGTTCTGCACCTGGCACGCTGCGCTTGGAAACGCGTGCGTGGCAGAAGTCGTCGCAACGACGATCAGGCCGATTTGTTCTTTATCAATGCCGGCCATCTCGATCGCACGCTGTGCGGCTTCGTAGCCCATGGTCGACACGGTTTCGTCTGGCGCGGCAATACGACGTTCACGGATACCTGTGCGCGTGACAATCCACTCGTCAGACGTATCTACCATTTTTTCCAGATCGGCGTTGGTACGCACGTTTTTTGGCAGGTAGCTGCCGGTACCTAAAATCTTCGTATACATGTACGCTCAGTCACTTTTAGCTAATACAGATTCCAGGCGAGCGGCAATCCGCTGTGGGACTTGTCGCTGCACCGCCTGCACTGCCTGTTCAATTGCGACGGTAAATGCTCGCTGATTGGCCGCACCATGACTCTTAATCACGATACCGCGCAATCCTAACAGACAGGCGCCATTATACTGGTCGGGGTTGAGGTGACTGAATCGCCGCGTCAGGCTTTTTTGTAACCAACGCTTCAATAAAATCAGCCACCAGGACCTTTTTTTCCCTTCTCCCTGCGATTTAAGCAGAGAGAGAAACATTCGCACGACCCCTTCCATGGTCTTCAACGTCACGTTCCCGGTGAAGCCATCACAGACCAATACATCCGTTTTGCCCGTCAACAATTCATTGGCTTCGAGATAACCAATATAGTTGATGGACGGTACCTGTTTGAGTATTTCCGCTGCATCGCGAATACTGTCCAGGCCCTTCGTCTCTTCTTCACCAATGTTTAGCAACGCCACGCGAGGCGCGGTGATTCCGACCACTTCTTCCGCCAGCACCGATCCCATCACGGCAAACTGCGCCAGCATTGTACTATCACAATCCACGTTAGCGCCCAGATCGAGCACCACCGTTTTACCCTTTTGCTGGTGCGGTAACACCGTTACCAGCGCGGGACGCTCAATGCCCTCTATCGGCTTGAGCAGTAATTTCGACAGCCCCATCAGCGCGCCGGTATTCCCCGCGCTGACGCAAGCCTGCGCTCGCCCTTCTTTTACCAGCTCAAGCGCCATTCGCATTGAGCTGCCGCGGCTATTGCGAATAGCCTGCGATGGTCGCGCATCACTGGCAATAACTGACTGCGCAGGGATAATCTGCAGACGCGAACGTTGTTCGAAGTCAGCTTTTGCGAGTAATGGCGTGATTGCGTCGGGATTGCCGACTAAAAGAAGTGTGAGTTGCGAATTAGAATTCAGTGCCTGCAGTGCTGCAGGCACTGTCACGGAGGGACCGAAATCTCCCCCCATGACATCTAACGCCAGGGTTAGACGTGTCAAGGTATCGTCGCAGCCTGGTTCGGTATGTTCCCCGCTTTCACGGGGAAACCCTCACTAAGCCTAATCACGCTTGCGCGTGATTACTTAGTGATAACCTTGCGGCCGCGGTAGAAACCGTCAGCGGTGATGTGGTGACGCAGGTGTTTCTCACCAGAAGTCTTGTCTACAGACAGGCTGGTAACTGCGGTCAGCGCGTCATGGGAACGACGCATGCCACGTTTGGAACGGGTTGGTTTATTCTGTTGTACGGCCATGGACCTTACTCCTCAATTACTTACGCTTTAAGCTGGCTAATACGGCAAATGGGTTTGGTTTTTGCGCTTCAACAGGCAGTTCCCCAAAGACCATGTCCGCCTCGGACACTTCACAGTGTTCAGAATCATGCACCGGAACTACCGGCAAGGCGAGGATGACTTCATCTTCAACCACTGCCAGCAGATCGATTTCACCGAATTCGTTAACCTCAATCGGCTCATACGCTTCCGGGAGTGCTTCAGCCTGTTCGTCGGAACGAACCGGGCTAAAACAATACGTTGTGTGAACATGCTGTGTGAACGGTTTCCCGCAACGCTGACATTCGAGCGTTACCGTCACCTTTGCATCGCCGGTTAAAACGGCAAGGCGCTGGTTATCGATAGCAAACGACATGGAGCATTCCACATCACTGTCCACACTGACTACAGATGCGGCAATACGCTCAGCCTGATCGGAAGAATAGATACCTTCGTAATCGAGGCGTTTTTGAGCCGTACGTACCGGATCAAGAGTCAGGGGTAATTTTACCTTTTGCATAGGGCGCGCATATTAACTTTGTAACGTCATAGAGTCAAAGAAAAAGGCAACCACAGCTGCCTTTTGCCAATTATTCGCACACATTGCGGCCTGTAGTTTAAAATGGCTGGCATCGATACGCTATATCTGGTGATAAAAATATGCCAAATCTCGTTCTCGCCTCCACGTCACCCTACCGCAGAATGCTGCTGGAAAAGCTCGGCATTCCGTTTGAATGTGCAGCACCGGAGGTTGACGAAACGCCACAGCCTGGGGAGTCGCCGCGTCATCTGGTGACCCGGCTGGCGCAGGAAAAGGCACAATCGCTGGCCGCGCGCTATCCCGCACATCTGATTATAGGCTCGGATCAGGTTTGCGTGCTGGACGGCGAAATTACCGGCAAGCCGCATACCGAGGAGAATGCCTGCAGGCAGCTGATGCGCGCCCGCGGCAGCATCGTGACCTTCTATACGGGACTTGCGCTCTATAACTCTGCCGCCGGGCATCTGCAAACCGAGTGTGAGCCGTTTGACGTCCACTTCCGCCACCTCAGCGAGCAGGAGATTGTAGATTACGTGCGCCGGGAGCGGCCGCTGAACTGCGCGGGAAGCTTTAAAAGCGAAGGGCTGGGTATTGCGCTGTTCGAAAAGCTGGACGGGCGCGACCCGAATACGCTGGTTGGCCTGCCGTTAATCGCGCTGTGCCAGATGTTACGGCGAGAAGAATTTAATCCGCTGACGGCGTGATGCCCTCACCCACAGGAGAGGGAGAAAAACATGTAGGCCGGGTACGCGCCACGCCACCCGGCACAAAATCAGCCGCGCAGAACTTTCAGACAGCGTTTCAACTGCTCATCCAGCGGCGCTTCGATACGAATCACCTCACCGGTATTCGGATGGGTAAACTTCAGCGCTGCCGCATGCAGGAACAGGCGTGACAGTCCCGTACCCGCCAGCTGCTTATCAAACTCGCGATCCCCATAGCGGTCGTCAAAGGCGATCGGATGCCCGGCAAACTGGGTATGCACGCGGATCTGGTGGGTTCTGCCCGTAACGGGGCTACAGCGCACCAGGGTGGCAAACTCGTACCGTTCCTCAACCTTGAAGCGCGTCTCGGACGGTTTACCTTCCTGATTCACCCGCACGATGCGCTCGCCGCTCTGCAAAATATTCTTCAACAGCGGAGCCTGCACCACTTTAACGTGGGACTGCCACTGGCCGCGAACCAGCGCCAGATAATCTTTCTGCATCCCCTTTTCGCGAAGCTGCTCATGAAGGGAGCGCAGCGCGGACCGCTTCTTCGCTACCAGCAGCACGCCGGAAGTATCGCGGTCAAGACGGTGGACGAGCTCAAGGAAGCGCGCTTCCGGGCGCAGCGCGCGCAGCCCTTCGATCACGCCAAAGCTTAACCCGCTGCCGCCGTGCACTGCCGTGCCGGACGGTTTATTCAGCACCAGAATGTGGTCGTCCTCATAAAGGATAACGTCGCTCAGCGCCGCAACCTTCTGCAGCTTAGGCGATACCGCTTCTTCTTCTCGCTCGGCAACGCGCACCGGTGGAATACGCACTTCATCACCGGCCTCAAGCTTGTACTCTGGCTTGACGCGCTTTTTATTTACCCGCACCTCGCCCTTGCGCAGGATGCGGTAGATCATGCTCTTTGGCACGCCCTTCAACTGGGTGCGCAAAAAGTTATCGATACGTTGCCCCGCGTAGTCATCCGCGATAGCAACCATTTTTACGGCTGGAGTCTCTGTTTTCATGGTTGGCGATTCTAAATATCGTCAGGCATTAGCGCCACTCATTTTTCTATGCTTATATTTACTTTTATCCGGCCTGCTCGTCGTTTCGCGCAATCGATTTGGTGGTTATTAAACCAATCACCACCGCGAAGTGGAGAAACTGTGAGTAACCGGGTGATAATTGGTAAAAGTCATCTTGCTATAACCCGGCGAGCAGTGGAATAATGAAGCCGTTTTCCGTGTTAAATCCTGGTTAAGTAAGGAAATCGACGGAATGACCAATTTTGTCTGACCGATCATCAACGCAGCAATGGCGTAAGACGTATTGATCTTTCAGGCAGTTAGCGGGCTGCGGGTTGCAGTACTTCCCGGTATAAGGATTGTTTTCTGGAGAGTGTTCCCAGGCAATTCCCCTGATAAATGCGCTGTATTTCCGTATGAAATACAGGCAACCGACACTTTGCGCCTCTTAAGCGAGCGACAACCGTGAGGTTGGCGACGTGAATAGACACGAGGCCATCGGTTCATACCCCGGAAAGCGTCACCTTGCCCGCAGCTTTGTCGTCAATGTAAGAATAACGAGTAAGTTACGATGAAAAGAATGTTAATCAACGCAACTCAGCAAGAAGAGTTGCGTGTCGCCCTTGTGGATGGGCAGCGCCTGTACGATCTGGATATCGAAAGTCCTGGACACGAACAGAAAAAAGCGAACATTTACAAAGGCAAGATCACCCGCATTGAACCCAGCCTTGAAGCTGCATTTGTCGATTACGGTGCTGAGCGTCATGGTTTTCTCCCTCTCAAAGAAATCGCCCGCGAATATTTCCCCTCCAACTATAACGCCCACGGTCGTCCGAACATTAAAGATGTTCTGCGCGAAGGCCAGGAAGTTATCGTTCAGATCGATAAAGAAGAGCGTGGCAATAAAGGCGCCGCACTCACCACCTTTATCAGCCTGGCGGGGAGCTATCTGGTTCTGATGCCAAACAACCCGCGTGCGGGTGGTATCTCACGCCGTATCGAAGGTGATGATCGTACCGAGCTGAAAGAAGCGCTGGCTAGCCTTGAGCTGCCGGACGGCATGGGGCTTATCGTACGTACCGCGGGCGTGGGCAAATCTGCCGAAGCGCTGCAGTGGGACCTGAGCTTCCGCCTGAAGCACTGGGAAGCGATCCAAAAAGCAGCGGAAAGCCGCCCTGCTCCGTTCCTGATCCACCAGGAAAGCAACGTTATCGTACGTGCCTTCCGTGACTACCTGCGTCAGGACATCGGCGAAATTCTGATTGATAACCCGAAAGTGCTTGAGCTGGCTCGCCAGCACATCGCCGCGCTGGGTCGTCCAGATTTCACCAGCAAAATTAAGCTGTACACCGGTGAAATTCCGCTGTTCAGCCACTACCAGATTGAATCCCAGATTGAGTCCGCCTTCCAGCGTGAAGTGCGTCTGCCGTCCGGCGGTTCTATCGTTATCGATACCACCGAAGCGCTGACCGCTATCGACATCAACTCCGCCCGCGCGACGCGCGGTGGCGATATCGAAGAGACGGCCTTCAACACCAACCTTGAAGCCGCTGATGAAATCGCCCGCCAGCTTCGCCTGCGCGACCTGGGCGGTCTGATCGTTATCGACTTCATCGACATGACGCCGGTTCGCCACCAGCGCGCGGTGGAAAACCGCCTGCGCGAAGCGGTGCGCCAGGACCGTGCGCGTATCCAGATCAGCCATATTTCTCGCTTTGGCCTGCTGGAGATGTCCCGTCAGCGTCTGAGCCCGTCGCTGGGCGAATCCAGCCACCACGTCTGCCCGCGCTGTTCCGGTACGGGTACCGTTCGCGACAACGAATCCCTTTCCCTCTCCATTCTGCGCCTGATTGAAGAAGAAGCGCTGAAAGAGAACACGAAAGAGGTTCACGCCATTGTCCCTGTGCCGGTGGCCTCTTACCTGCTGAACGAAAAACGTGCGGCGGTGAGCGCAATCGAATCGCGTCAGGGCGGCGTTCGCTGCATCATCGTGCCAAACGACGAGATGCAAACTCCGCATTACCACGTTCTGCGCGTGCGTAAAGGCGAAGAGACTAGTACCCTCAGCTACCTGCTGCCGAAGCTGCATGAAGAAGAGATGGCGCTGCCATCCGATGAAGAGCCTGCCGAGCGTAAATTGCCTGAGCAGCCTGCACTGGCAACCTTCATCATGCCGGAAGCGCCGCCGGAAGCCGTACTGGAAAAACCAGCCGCTAAGCCTGCTGCACAGAAACCTGCCGCTCCGGCTGCAAAAGCACAGCCAGAAGAGCCAGGCCTGCTGAGCCGCTTCTTCGGCGCGCTGAAGAAGATGTTTGCGGGTGAAGAGCCTCAGGCGGAGCAACCAAAAGAAGCGCCGAAAGAAGCCAAACCAGAGCGTCAGCAGGATCGTCGCAAGCGTCAGAACAACCGTCGCGATCGTAACGACCGCAATGACCGTAACGAACGCGGCGATCGCAGCGAGCGTCGTGACAACCGTTCAGACAATAACGAAGGACGCGAGCAGCGCGACGAGAACCGTCGTAACCGCCGCGAGAAGCAACCGCAAAACGTTGAAGATCGCGAAGTTCGTCAGCAGCCGGTCGACGAGTCTGAAAAAACCAAACAGCGTGACGAGCAGCAGCCTCGCCGCGAGCGCAGCCGTCGTCGCAACGACGAGAAGCGCCAGGCGCAGCAGGAAGTTAAAAACCTGAATCGCGAAGCACCTGTTGAACAGCAGGACGCCGAGCAGGAAGAACGTACCCAGGTTATGCCGCGTCGCAAGCAGCGTCAGCTGGCGCAGAAGGTTCGCGTTGGCGAAGCGCAGGTGGAAGAAACTGCAGTTATTGCCGCGGAGCCTGCCGAAAGCGTTCAGGGTACCCAGCTTGCGAAGGTCGATCTGCCAGCCGTGGTGGAAAACAGCGTTGAGCAGGATGACAACGGCGAAGGTCGTGAAAACGCCGGCATGCCGCGTCGCTCACGTCGTTCTCCGCGCCATCTGCGCGTAAGCGGGCAGCGTCGTCGTCGTTACCGCGACGAGCGTTACCCGACTCAGTCACCGATGCCGTTAGCCATCGCCTGTGCTTCCCCGGAAATGGCCTCCGGTAAAGTCTGGATCCGCTATCCGGTTGCTCGCCCTGAGCAGGCGGTTGAAGAACAGACCGTAACCGAAGAGGTGATTGCACCGGTCGCCGCTGTTGAAGCTGTTGAGACTGAAACCGCGACCGTTGTTGAGCCACAGGTTGTTGAAACGGCTCCGCAGGCCGTTGAAGTGGAAACTACGCATCCGGAAGTGATTGCAGCGCCGGTCGACGCCGCGCCGCAGATTATCGCCGAAGAAGATGCGGCAGTAGCGGAAGAGATCGTGGAAGAGGTACAGCCTGCCGCGCCGGTTGAGGAAACCCCTGAAGCAGTCGTTGAAACCGCTGTTGAAGAGGTTGTTGTGCCGGTTGAGGTTGCCGTCGAGCCCATTCGCGAACCTGCTCCAGCAGAAGTGAAAGCGCCGGAAGTGAAGCCTGAGCCGGTTGTTGCAGCCGCCGCTCACGTGGCTAGTGCCCCGATGACGCGCGCACCAGCACCAGAGTATGTGCCGGAAGCACCGCGCCACAGCGACTGGGTACGCCCTGACTTCAACTTCGACGGTAAAGGTTCTGCGGGGGGTCACAGTGCTACGCACCAGGCGACCGCTCCGGCAACCCGTCCACAGTCCGTTGAGTAAGCGACTATAGCGTGAAAAGCCGACCTCCGGGTCGGCTTTTTTATTGCCCCTTCCCGGTCGACCTCATCCCGGCAATCTCCGGCATCACCTTTCGCATCATCTCCAGGAAAAGCCGCAGGCGCGCGGGATAGTAGCGTGACCACGGGTACACCAGATGCACCGGCAGAGCCGACGGATGCCATTCGGGCAGCACGTGCACCAGCCTTCCCGCCTGAATATCCTCTTTCACCGCCCAGCTTGACACCACCGCAGCGCCCAGCCCGGTCAGCGCGGTCTTACGCGCCACGTACAGGCTGTCCGTGCTCAGGCGCGGGGCGATCGTCAGCCGCCGTGCCTGATTCGACTCGCCGTTGAAAAGCTCAATATGGCGCTGATAAAAGGTGCTGATGGCAACCCACGGCAGCGCCTCGAGATCCTCAGGCTGGTTAATTGCCGGTGCGCGCGCGAGGAGTTCAGGAGAGGCCACGACCGAACGCGGCACTTCGGCCAGCAGCACGGAGACGGTCGCCGGGTCAACGTCGGCACCCACGCGGATAGCGCAGTCAAGGTTATCGCCCAGAAAATCAACGGAGCTGTCATTGAGTACCCACTCAACGGACAGCTGGGGGTAGCGCTGCAAAAATTCGGTGAGCGGAGCCAAAAGCTGATCCTGCCCAAAGGCGTGCGGCGCACGCACCCGCAGCACGCCGACCGGCTCGTCTTCGGCATGGGCGACCTCATCCTCCAGCGCCAGCCAGCTGTCTATCACACGCCGCGCGTGCTGATAGCAGCGCTCCCCGTCATCGGTCAGCCGCGTGGTGTGGGTTGTACGCAGCAGCAGCCGCACGCCCAGCAGCGTTTCCAGCGACTGCAACCGTCTGCTCACCGTTGCCTGCGTCGTCTCAAGCTGCCTGGCCGCCGCCGAAAGGGAGCCAGCCTCGACGATGCGCACAAAGGTGCGCATCAGCTCCACCCTGTCTATACGCTCTGTTCGCTTCATTTATTCAATTGCCATACGTTGAACGTATAAGCGTTTTACCACCGCGCCATCTACCGCCGCAAGGCGCAATGGTGAAAAATCCCCTCACATTCTGATTGAGGAACACTTATGAACACCACAACGTCCCCCCGCGCCGTCAGCCGCTGGGTCATTTTCATGCTGGCGCTGGGCGCTGGTTTTAGCGTGGCATCCATTTACTATGCCCAGCCCCTGCTGCCGCTGATGGGCAGCGATCTGCACCTGAGCATCGAAGGCATGGGGATGGTTCCAACGCTCACCCAGGCGGGCTATGCGTTCGGCATTCTGTTCCTGCTGCCGCTTGGCGACCGCCACGATCGCCGGACGTTGATCCTGATAAAAAGCGCGGCGCTGGCCCTTTTCCTGCTGGGCTGTAGCCTGACCGCGCAGCTGCATTCGCTGCTGCTGGCAAGCCTGCTTATCGGGATGGCCGCCACCATGGCGCAGGACATCGTGCCCGCCGCCGCCATCCTTGCCCCGGAAGGTCAGCAGGGCAAAACCGTCGGTACGGTGATGACCGGCCTGCTGCTTGGGATCCTGCTCTCCAGAACCGTCAGCGGCGTTGTCGGCGAGGCGTTTAGCTGGCGGCTGATGTACCAGCTGGCCGCCGCGAGCATCGCCTTTATCGGTGCGATAATGTGGGCCGTTCTCCCCCGCTTTGCCGTCCACTCGACGCTGAGCTACCCCGCGCTGATGCACTCAATGGCGCATCTGTGGCGACGCTATCCGGCGCTGCGCCGCGCTGCGCTGGCGCAGGGCTTTCTCTCGGTTGCCTTCAGCGCATTTTGGTCAACGCTGGCGATGATGCTGCTTGAGCGCTACCACATGGGCAGCGCCGTGGCGGGCGGCTTTGGGATTGCAGGGGCGGCAGGCGCGCTCGCGGCGCCTCTGGCAGGTGGCCTGGCCGACAGGCTGGGCGCAGGAAAAGTCACGCAGCTGGGTGCCGCGCTGGTCACCGTCGCCTTTGCGCTGATGTTTGTCATGCCCTGGCTTGGGGTTTATGGACAGCTTGCCCTGATCGCCGTTTCCGCCGCGGGCTTTGACCTCGGCCTGCAGTCAAGCCTGGTGGCGCACCAGAACCTGGTCTACAGCCTTGAGCCGCAGGCGCGCGGTCGCCTGAACGCCCTGCTGTTTACGGTGGTGTTTATCGGCATGGCGCTCGGCTCTGCGGCAGGCAGCAAGATTTATACCCTGGCGGGCTGGTCCGGCGTTGTCGCGCTGGCGACGCTCTGCGGAGCGATTGCGCTGGCAATCCGCCTGATTGAAAACGCCCGCGTCGCGTCCGCTCAGGCAGAAATTGCATAAAAAAAATGCCCAATCCAGCGCACCGGATTGGGCAGACAAAACATGTCCAGTTTCAAGACATGCTCTAAGAGGTCAAACCTTATCGGTTCAGCTGGAACAGAGACATGCCCTGCATATCGCTGAACGCCTTATAGGATGCCTGCAGCGCCGCCTGCTGCATGGTGTAGGAGGAAATCGCCGCGTTCCAGTCCACGTCCACCAGATCGCTCATCTGCTGCGTCTGGCCCAGCGCGCGGTCGTCGCCCAGGGTGTCCAGCTTTTCCAGCTCGCTCATCTTGGTGCCCACGTCGGCCACCACCGTCAGGACGTTGTTCTGCGCGTTCTTGATGCCGACCTGCGAGTTGGCGATAACCTGGCTCTGCGCCGCCGCGGCCGCCGGATCGTTTTCAATCGGCGTCTTTAGCGAGGCAATCGCGCCGTCGAGGATCTTGAACATGTTGGTTTCACCATATCCGCCCCCCGGCAATTCCTGCGCGTTGCTGGTAATGCTGTCGAAAATTTGCGTGCCGGTGTGGCTGATGGTCATGTTGCGCGCCGTGTCCACCTGCTGAGTGATGGCCTCAGCGCCGCCGTTATAATCCCCGGTTGCGGCATCAAACGGCGCGCTTTCCGTTTTGTACCCGGCAAAGATATAGCGGCCGTTGCCGTCGGTGGTGTTCGCCAGGTTCATCAGCTGATCGCGAAGGCCCTGCAGGTCGGTTGCCAGCGATAAACGGTCGTCATCGCTCAGCGTACCGTTTGCGGCGTAGACGAGCTTCTCGCGCACGCCGGAGAGCGCCGTATCCACCTGGGATAAGACGTTATCTTCCAGAGAGACCTTTTGGGTGGCAAAGGTACGCGCGAGGGCGAACTGGCTGTTCTGCGACTGGGACTGCGTCAGCACGATAGCCTGCGACGCCGCGATCGGGTCGTCCGACGGGCGGTTCACGCGCTTGCCGGTGGACATCTGCTCACCGTAGCTCAGCCACCTGCTCTGGGAATCGGTGATCCCCCGCATGTTCTGTTCGTACATCATCTGGGTGCTAATACGCATGGTTCATTCCACCCTTAGCGAATATTGATAATTGCGTCGAAAAGCGTGCTGGCCGTCTGCAGCACCTGCGCGTTGGCGAGGTAATACTGCTGATAGCGCTGCAGGTTGCCGTACTCTTCATCCAGGTTGACGCCGGAGATGGACTGCTGCTGCTTCGTCAGCTGAACGACGACGTTAGCCTTCGTTTCGGTGCTCGACTTCAGCGTCGCGGTGGTGCTGCCCACGGTGCTGACCAGCGAGGCATAGGCATCGTTGAAGGTTTTATTGCCGCCGACAACCTTGCTGTTCTGCAGATCCAGCATTTTCTGGCCGTTGCGGTTGTCGCTCTCACCGCCGTCGTCCGCCTGCGCCATCGCCAGCTTTGACTCATCGCTTATCGCCAGGTCCATGTTCATGATGACGTCAGAAACCGGCTTCACGATAAAGCTGTCCTTCGCGCTGGCCGCGCCGCTCACGTTGACGTTCAGGCCGTCAAAGGAGAGATTGCCGCTGGCGTCCGGGCTCAGGGTAAAGCTGGTCTTGTCCGCGGTGCGGGTTACGGTCCAGTCGGTGCCGTTGAACTGCAGCTTGTAGTCCGTCGCCTGCACCTTGGTGCTGTCCGTCACCGAGGCGGTAACGGACGCCGTGCCGCTGTTTTTGCTGTTGCTCAGCACCGCCGGGGAGCCGAAGTCAAACAGCTTGCCGCCCGCGTCGCCGTTGGCATCAAAACCGGCCTGATGCTGCTTGTTCATCGCATCCGCGAAGGCCAGCGCCATCTGGTTCAGGTTGTTGCGCGCCTTGTCCAGGTCTTCATTGCGGAACGTCAGCAGCCCGCCTAACGACCCGGTCGTAATCAGCTTCTCGGGCACTTCCACGTTTCCGGCCACGTCATCCACGTAGGCAATGGTGGTGCGCCCGGGATCCGCGCTCGATTTCACCGCCGCCAGCTGGTTCGCTTTGCTGCCCTGCACCAGGCTGTAGCCGTTGCCGAAGGAGACGTTATAGGTGCCGCTGTCCTGCACCGAGACCTCTACGCCAACAATCTTGTTCAGCTCGGTCACCAGCTGGTCGCGCTGGTCGAGCAGCTCGTTTGGCGATGCGCCCGCGCCGACGCCGGTGAGGCGAGAAATCTGATCGTTGAGGTTGGCGATCTGTTTGGCGTAGTTATTGATCTGATCGACGCTGGTCGAAATGGCGGTATTCACCTGCGCATCCTGCTCGCGCAGGTACTGGTCGTTGGTTTTAAACTGATTGACCAGGCCATCCGCCTTGCCCAGCACCGTCTGGCGCGCCGCCGGATCTTCCGCGTTGCTGACCAGCGTTTGCAGGCTTTTAAAGAAATCCTGCAGGGTGGTGGAGAGCGAATTGGTGGTATCAGACAGCACGTCGTCGATTTTCGACATCTGCTGGTAGCGCGTGGTCAGGCCGCTGCTCTGGGTCTGGGCCGCGCGCAGCTGGTTGGTGATGAACGCATCATACTCACGCTGAACACCTGAAACGTAAACCCCGTTACCGACCCAGCCGCCGCCGGTCAACGTGCTGTTGGATGCCCCCAGCACGGTGGACTGACGGGTGTATCCCGCCACGTTATAGCTTGAAATGTTATTACTGACGGTATTAAGTGCCGCCTGGGCAGCACTGAGGCCACTCATGGCGCTGTTAATCAAACCGGACATGGGAGTTCCTTTTATACATTCAGACACGAGTCCTGATGAAGGTTATCGGCAGCCTCCATCGGGACTTGAGAGCTTTCAGAACAGTTTTTCCAGATCTGTGCTATAGGCTTTGCTGACCTTCTCGCCCATCGCTTTTAGCTGCTGAATCATGCTGGTGAGCTTGCGCGCGTAGTTGGGATCGGTCGCGTAGCCGGCGTTTTGCAGCGCCTGCGCGCCCTGCTCAGGCGTCGCGGCCTGCGTGACGGCGGCGTAGCGCGGGTTGCGGCTCAGCACGCCCACGTAGTCGGACAGCGCTTCCAGATACGAGCTGTAGACGCGGAATTTGGCCTTCACCTTCACCGCCGCGCCGTTTTCATACTCGGTGGTGGTGATTTCCGTGGTCGGCCCTTTCCAGCTGGAGGTGGCCTTAACGCCAAAGATGTTGAAGCTCGGATCGCCGTTTTCCCGGCGGATCTGGCGCTGGCCCCAGCCCGACTCCAGCGCGGCCTGCGCCAGGATCAGGTGGTGCGGCACGCCGCTCTGCTCGCTCGCCAGACGCGCGGGCAGAGAAAGCTGGGCCAGGAAGTCTTTGCTGTCGCCGGAGAGCGGCTCGTCGCTGGTCGCGGCGGGTTTCGGCACCGCTTTACGCACCATCTGGGTCAGCGCCTGATTCTGATAGCTGGTCACCGTTTCCAGCGAGAACTTCATCGGCACCTGCTGCGGCTCGCCTTCCGGCTGAACGCCCTGCGCCGCTTCGGTCTGCTTGACGATCATGTCGGCCAGGCCGAGCCCTTTTCCGGCAGTCATCTGCTGCGCAATCTGTTGGTCATACAGGCTGGTGTAAAGCCGCGTGGAGTCGCTGCTGAAAATGCCGTCCTTCGGCAGCGCCTCGCGCATGCTTTTCAGCATCATCTGCACGAACATCCCCTCCACCTGGCGGGCCACCGGGCGGATGTTTCCGGCCGGATCTTTGCCCGCGTTGGATTTCAGCTCGTTAAGCGACTGGGCATCCCAGGCCGCGCTGGTCAACAGTTTGCTATCGGTCAGCATCAGATGATTTCCAGTTTGGCGCGCAGGCAGCCCGCGCTTTGCATCGATTGCAGAATGGACATCAGGTCCATCGGCGTGGCGCCCAGCGCGTTCAGGGCGCGGACGACGCTGTTGAGGTTGGCGCTGGAGCGCACGCTCTGGAGCGAGCCGCCGCTCTGGCGCAGGTCAATCTGGGTTTGCGGGGTCACCACCGTCTGCCCGCCGCCAAACGGCGTGTCCGGCTGGCTCACGTTCGCGCTGCGGTTGACCGTCACGGAGAGGTTACCCTGCGCCACGGCGCAGCTGTCCAGCGTCACCTCGCGGTTCATCACCACCGATCCGGTGCGGGAGTTGATAATGACCTTCGCGTCCTGAAGCGGCACGTTGACTTCCATATTCTGGATATCCGCCAGCATGCGCACCTGATTGCTGCTGCCCGTCGAGGTGCGGATCTGCACCGTGCGCGCATCCAGCGCGGTGGCGCTGCCGTAGCCGCGGCTGCGGTTGATGGTGTCCGCAATCTGCTGCGCCATCGTGAAGTCTTCGTTGTTCAGCTGCAGGTTGATGGTGTTGCCGGAGCCAAACTGCGTCGGCAGCTCGCGCTCGATAATCGCCCCGTTGGTAATGCGCCCGCCGTTCAGCTGGTTAACCTGCACGCTGCTGCCGCCCGCTGAAGCACCCGCGCCGCCGACCAGGATGTTGCCCTGCGCCAGCGCGTAGACCTGGCTGTCGACCCCTTTCAGCGGGGTCATCAGCAGCGTTCCGCCGCGCAGGCTCTTGGCGTTACCCATTGAGGAAACCACCACGTCGATGGTTTGCCCCTGGCGCGCAAAGGCCGGGAAGGAGGCGGTGACCATCACCGCCGCCACGTTTTTCAGCTGCATGTTGGTGCCCGTCGGTACGGTAATACCGAGCTGGGAGAGCATGTTGTTCAGGCTCTGCGTGGTGAACGGCGTCTGGGTCGTCTGGTCACCCGTACCGTCCAGCCCCACGACCAGGCCGTAGCCGATCAGGGAGTTTTCTCGCACGCCCTGCACGCTGGTGAGATCGCGTATGCGGTCGGCCTGGGCAAACGTTGCCACCAGCGCCAGCGCCACGGCGAAGAGGGATTTAAACATGGATCACCTCGCTTACATCGGCGATAAGTTAAGGAAGAAGCGCTGCAGCCAGCCCATATTTTGCGCTTCGTTGATGTAGCCGTTGCCGACGTACTCAATGCGCGCATCCGCCACCTGCGTGGACGGTACGGTGTTGCTGCCGCTGATGGTGCGCGGGTTCACCACGCCGGAGAAGCGGATAAACTCGGTTCCCTGGTTGATGGCGATCTGTTTTTCACCCACGACGTGCAGGTTGCCGTTCACCAGCACCTGGTCAACCGTCACCGTCAGCGTTCCGCTAAAGGTATTGCTGGCGTTCGCGCCGCCTTTGCCGTTAAAGGTGTTGCCGCCGGAGGCATCCATATCGGCACGCGCGTTGCCAAACAGGCCCTGCAGGTAGCGGGGTACGGTGTCGAAACCGAAATTGGTTTTGCCATCGCGGCTGGCGTTCGCGGACGAGCTTTTGCTCGCGCTGACGTTTTCCTGCAGCACAATGGTCAAGGTATCGCCGATATTGCGCGGACGGCGATCCTCAAACAGCGGCTGATAGCCGTAGTTAATCGGCTGCGCGGTCTGGAAAATAGAGCCGTTTACCACCGGCGCGGGGCCGGGGACGGGTTGGGCGGTTGTCGCACCCTGCACCAACGGTTTAGAGGGTATCCAGGCACATCCGCTGAGGGAGACGGCCAGAACAGTCAGTATCGGATAACGAAACGCCGCGTTTTTTTGCATTGCCTTCATCTTCGAAAACAGGGAGCCGACGCGGCGTTTACCGCGCCGGACCGCCCTTTAGAGTTGCGTCAGTTTTTGCAGCATCTGGTCGGTCGTCGACACTGCTTTACTGTTAATTTCATACGCGCGCTGAACCTGGATCATATTGACCAGCTCTTCCGCCACGTTCACGTTAGAGGTTTCAACATAGCCCTGGTACAGCAGACCCGCGCCGTTCAAGCCGGGAGTACTTTCATTTGGCGTACCGGAGGATTGCGTTTCGGTGTAGAGGTTCTCACCGATGCTTTCCAGGCCGGTATCGTTCATGAAGGTGGTGAGGTTCAGCTGTCCAACCTGAACCGGCGCCGCCTGCCCCTGCTGGGTCACGCTCACGATGCCGTCGCGACCGATGGTAATGGTCAGGGCGTTCGCCGGGATAGTGATGGCAGGCTGCACCTGGAAACCGCCCGCCGTTACCAGCTGGCCGTTCTGATCTACCTGGAAGGAGCCGTCGCGGGTGTAGGCAGAGGTGCCGTCAGGCAGCTGCACCTGGAAGAAGCCCTGGCCCTTGATCGCCACGTCCTTGCTGTTGTTGGTCTGCGACAGGTTGCCCTGGCTGTGCAGACGCTCGGTCGCCACCGGGCGCACGCCGGTACCAATCTGTAGGCCAGACGGCAGCGTGGTCTGCTCGGAAGACTGAGCGCCCGGCTGGCGAATGGTTTGATAAAGCAAATCTTCGAATACCGCACGCTGACGCTTAAACCCGTTGGTGCTGACGTTTGCCAGGTTGTTGGCAATCACATCCATGTTGGTTTGCTGCGCGTCCAGGCCGGTTTTCGCGATCCATAAAGAGCTGATCATAAGGAGTCCTGTTAACCCATAGCCAGAAGTTGGTTAGCCTTGCTTTCGTTTTCGTCCACGCCGCTAATCACCTTCATCTGCATTTCGAAACGGCGGGCGCTGGCGATCATGTCGCTCATGGCCGCGACCGGCTTGACGTTACTGCCTTCCAGCACGCCGGACATCACGCGGATGGTCGGATCGGCCTGAAGGACCGGACCGCGCGCGGCCTGCGCCGCTGGCGTCAGACGGAACATGCCGTCATCACCGCGCAGCACGTCCCGGCCTTCCGCCTTCACCAGCTTGAGCCGCCCGACAGGCGCCACGGTATTCGCCGGATCGCCCGGGTTCAGCGCCGAGATAGTCCCGTCCGCCGCGATGGTCAGCTCTGAGCCTTCCGGCACGGTGAGCGGCCCCGCTTCGCCCATCACCGGGTGACCCTGAATGGTCAACTGCCCGGTCGCGCTGACCTGGATGTTACCGTTGCGGGTGTAGCCTTCGCTGCCGTCCGCGGTCTGCACCGCCAGCCAGCCGTCCTGCTGAAGCGCCACGTCCAGCGGACGCGAGGTATAGTCCATCTGACCCGGCGTCATGTCTGCGCCCGGCGTTGAGGCCGTCACCAGCGTGCGCGTCGGCAGCGAAAGCCCTTCAACCGGCACCGCGCGCAGCGCGTTGAGCTGCGCACGAAAGCCGGGCGTGGAGGCGTTTGCCAGGTTGCTGGCGGTAACGGCCTGCTGATTGAGCGTCTGGCTTGCCGCGCCCATCGCCGTGTATATTGCGTGATCCATAGCGCTTTCCCGTCAGCCTGTTAACGCAGGTTAACCAGCGTGTTGAGGATCTGGTCCTGGGTTTTGATGGTCTGCGCGTTGGACTGGTAGTTACGCTGCGCGACGATCATATTGACCAGCTCTTTGCTCAGATCCACGTTGGAGGCTTCCAGCGCGCCGTTGGTCAGCTTGCCGAAGTTGCCGGTGCCCGCGGTGCCCAGCAGCGCCACGCCGGAGGACTGGGTCGCAGACCAGACGTTGTCGCCTTCGGACTGCAGGCCTTCGTTGTTGGCAAAGTTCGCCAGCACGATCTGCCCCAGCACCTGGGTCTGTTCGTTGGAGTAGTTACCGACCACGGTACCGTCGTCGTTGATCTGGTAGCTCACCAGGTCGCCCGGCTTGAAGCCGTTCTGGTTGGTGGCCACGATGTTGTTCGCACCGGTGTTCTGCTGCATGGAGTTCTGGAAGCTCAGGGCGAACGTCGCAGGCGTCGCGCCGCTGATGGAGCCGGTGGTGATATCGATAGCCGGGGTGGCGTTAGGCGTTGTGCTCAGCACGCCCGCGGCATCGTAGTTGTAAACGCCCGCCAGGTTGCCGTTGTTGTCGAAGCTCATCTGCGCCGCTTTTTTGGCGGCTGAACCCGCTACGCTGCCGTCCTGGGTGTAGAGATCCCACTTGTTGTCCGCCGTTTTCACGTAGTAGACGTACATGTTGTGGGCGTTACCCTGGCTGTCGAAGACGGTCACGGTCCCTTTTTTGTTGTAGGTGTCCGGGTTGGCGGCATCAAACGGATCGGTCTGCGCGGCGTCCGTGGAGTTCAGGTTGATCTGCTGCGTCGCCGTGGTGGTGGATTTCGCCGCCATCAGGGTGTTCGGGATGGTGATCGCCTGCGGGTTTGCGCCGGTCTGCACCGTTGGCGGCGTGCCGGCAACCGGATAGCCGGTCAGCTGCATGCCCTGCATGTTCACCAGCGTGCGGTTTTCATCCAGCTTAAACTGGCCGTTACGGCTGTAGAACACGGAACCGTTCGAATCCACCATGCGGAAGAAACCGTTCTGGCTGATCGCCACGTCCAGGCCGCGGCCGGTGTTGGTGGTGGTACCGTCGGTGAAGTCCTGGGTGATCCCGGCGACTTTAACGCCCAGGCCCACTTTGGAACCGGCAAACATGTCTGCGAAAGACGCCGTACCGGATTTAAAACCGTAGGTCGCGGAGTTGGCGATGTTGTTGCCAATGACGTCCAGGTTGGTGGCCGCAGCATTCAGGCCGCTGACCGCTTGAGAAAAGGCCATGACTTACTCCTGATAAGTGTTAAGGCTTAGATAATCTGCCGAACTTCGTCGAGCGTGGTGGTACCGGAAGTACCCAGATCCAGTGTGTTGCCGTCGCTGCCCTTAATGACGCCCTGCACCAGCGCGAACTGCAGCGGCTGCGCCACCAGCTGGGTGGTGCCATTGCTGGCGTTGATCGCCACCTTGTAGGAACCATTCGGCGCCGTGGTGCCGTCCGTCAGGCTGCCATCCCAGGTAAAGGTATGAACGCCCGCCTTCAGCGCGCCGATTTCAATCGTGCGCACCACCGTGCCGTTGGCATCGGTGATGGTCGCCGTCACCTTGTCCGCCGGCTGCTGCAGCTCAACGCCAAACGGCGTGGTGGTGGTGGTCGTCGTGCCGTCCGTGGTGCTGCTGCCCGCCAGAATGGTGGTGCCCGGGATCATCACGCCGTGTCCAATCAGGTTTGCGGCCTGCAGGGACTGGCTGTTGTCGATCTGGCCCGAGACGGAGCCGAGCGTGGTGTTGAGCTTCTCGATGCCGCTGACGGTGCTGATCTGCGCAAGCTGCGTGGTCAGCTCGTTGTTCTGCATCGGGTTGGTCGGGTCCTGGTTTTTGAGCTGCGCAACCAGCAGCGTCAGAAAGCTGCTCTGCAGATCGTTGGCGCTGCTTCCGGTGAGGGATTTGCTGCCGGAAGCGCTGCTCGCGCCACTGACGCCAGCGTTGGTGGGGTCATTAAGATTTACGGCGATGGACATGCTTGTCTCCTTTACTGGCCGAGAGTGAGCGTTTTGAGCATCATGCTCTTCACGGTATTGAGCACTTCGACGTTGGCCTGGTAGCTGCGCGAGGCGGACATGGAGTTCACCATTTCCCCCACCACGTCCACGTTAGGCATTTTCACGTAGCCGCTGGCGTCAGCGAGAGGGTTGCCGGGCTCGTACACCAGCCTGTCGGGGGCCTGGCTTTCCACCACGTCAGCGACTTTTACGCCGCCCGTTGCCGCGCCGGGCGCAGCGTCAACCTGAAAGACCACCTGCTTCGCGCGGTACGGCTGGCCGTCCGGGCCGGTGACGCTGTCGGCGTTCGCCAGGTTACTGGCCGCCACGTTCAGGCGCTTCGACTGCGCCGTGAGCGCCGAGCCGGCGATATCAAAAATATTCAGCAAGGCCATTTATCAGTTGCCCCCCTGCAGGACGTTCATCATGCCTTTGATTTGCCCGCCGAGGACGGTCAGGCCCATCTGGTACTTGAGGCTGTTATCGGCGAACTGCGTGCGCTCCCGGTCCATATCCACGGTGTTACCGTCGAGAGAGGGCTGGTCGGGAATGCGGTACAGTAAATCCGTTGCCGGTGCGGTCATCGCCTGAGCGGGAATATGGCGAGAGGAGGTCATCGCAAGCGCGACCCCCGTTCCTTCGGCGCGTCCGCGCTCCATCACTTTTTTAAGCTCACTGGAAAAATCAATATCGCGCGCCTGAAACCCGGGGGTGTCCGCGTTCGCGATATTCGCGGCTAAAATCTCCTGCCGCTGGGCGCGCAAGTTGAGCGCTTCCTGCTGAAAACGTAGCGCGGCGTCGAGTTTATCGAGCATGTCTCCTCCGCTGATGGCAAAATTTCAGTTCACAGCTTAAATCTCAAGGGGTCGCCCCTATCGAAGGAATAAGCGCAAAATGCGTCGCTATTTGTTGCGTTGATGCAAAACCACTGCAGGTAGAATTTGCTCAACTCAGGAAACGGTGGAACTTGCGATGCGGACGTTAAAACGAGGCCTGGCGGCGGCCTTTATGCTTTTAAGCCCCCTGGTGCAGGCTGACGATCTCAACGGCCAGCTGGCCGCGTTTTTTACGCAGCAGCTGGCAGGCTTTAGCGATGAGGTGGTGATTAACGTGCGCACGCCGCCCAACCTGCTGCCCTCCTGCGAAGCGCCGTCCTTTAGCGTGACCGGCAGCGCCCGCCTGTGGGGCAATGTGAACGTGCTGGCGCGCTGTCCCGGCGAAAAGCGCTATTTACAGGTTGCCGTTCAGGCGACGGGGAATTATGTTGTTGCCGCCCAGCCGATCGCCCGCGGCAGCGTGCTGCAGGCCAGCAGCGTGACGCTCAAGCGCGGCCGCCTGGATCAGCTTCCGCCAAAAACGATGCTGGATATCAGCCAGGCTCAGGAGGCGGTCACCCTGCGCGACGTGGCGCCGGGCCAGCCGATTCAGCTCTTTATGCTGCGTCAGGCGTGGCGGGTGAAAGCCGGGCAGCGCGTGATGGTGGTGGCCAACGGCGACGGCTTTAGCATCAACGGCGAAGGAAAGGCGCTCAACAACGCTGCCGTGGCGCAAAACGCCCGCGTCAGAATGTCTTCAGGCCAGGTGGTGAGCGGCACCGTCGATACCGATGGGAATATTCTGATTAACCTATAATCTTTTTAAAGATTTCACGGCGACTGCCGATAAATATTCAACGAATGATGAGAGCAGGCGCCATCGCCGCGAACCCTCGATGAGGACAACCCTATGAGCATTGATCGTACATCAGCCCTGAAGCCGGTTAGCACTGTACAACCTCGCGAAACAAGCGACGCGACGCCGCAGAAAACGCGTCTGGAAAAAACGTCGACGGCCAATAGCACCAGCGTCACCCTGAGCGACGCGCAGTCAAAACTGATGCAGCCGGGCGGCAGCGATATCAACATGGAGCGCGTTGAAACGCTGAAAAACGCGATCCGCAACGGCGAACTGAAGATGGATACCAGCAAAATTGCTGATGCGCTGATTCAGGAAGCACAGAGTTTCTTACAGAGTAACTAACCGCATGAGTCGACTGTCAGAAATACTGGATCAGATGACGGTTGTTCTGAACGACCTGAAAACCGTAATGGACGCGGAACAGCAGCATCTTTCTTCCGGTCAGATCAACGGCAGCGCGCTGCAGCGCATTACGGAAGATAAAAGTTCGCTGCTGGCGACGCTGGACTATCTGGAGCAGCAGCGCCGCGCGGAGCAAGATTCGACGCGCAGCGCCAACGACGACATTATCGAGCGCTGGCAAACCATCACGGAAAAGACCCAGCATCTTCGCCATCTCAACCAGCACAACGGCTGGCTGCTGGAAGGGCAGATTGAGCGCAATCAGCAGGCTCTTGAGGTGTTGAAGCCCCATAAAGAGCCTGGCCTGTACGGTGCGGATGGACAAGCATCGCCGTCGCGGCTGAACGGTGGGAAAAAGATTTCGATTTGACGCCTACGCGGCAGGTCATGCAGCGGGGAGCACCATGCGGTGGCTCCCCTTTTCTGTTTACGCCGTTCGGCGAGCAAACTCTTTTACTTTGAATCCGAGCACCGCCAGGGTCGCAAAGTACGCCACAACCCCGACGACCACCACGGCGAACAGGCGCAGCAGGCGGTATGGCATCGTGCCGACCGACCAGTCCGGCATCACGTACAGCATGCCGACGAGCGCCGCCGACATCACCAGCACGGCAACCACTAAACGCACCAGGAAGCTCGCCCAGCCCGGCTGCGGCGTAAAGATGTCCTGCTTGCGCAGCTGCCAGTAAAGCAGCGAGGCGTTCAGACAGGCTCCCAGACCAATCGACAGCGACAGGCCGGCATGCCTGAGCGGGCCGATAAACGCCAGGTTCATCAGCTGCGTCATCACCAGCGTGACGATGGCGATTTTAACCGGCGTTTTAATGTCCTGACGGGAGTAGAAGCCCGGCGCCAGCACCTTCACGACGATCAGCCCCATCAGCCCGACGGAATAGGCCACCAGCGCGCGCTGGGTCATCGCGGCGTCGAACGCGGTAAATTTGCCGTACTGGAACAGCGACACGGTCAGTGGCTTCGCCAGAATCCCCAGCGCCACCGCGCTCGGCAGCGCCAGCAGGAAGCAGAGGCGCAGCCCCCAGTCCATCAGGCGACAGTACTCGTCGTGGTTGCCGCTGGCGAAGCTTTTCGACAGCGACGGCAGCAGAATGGTCCCCAGCGCCACGCCCAGCACGCCGGACGGAAACTCCATCAGGCGGTCGGCGTAGTACATCCAGGAGACCGAGCCGGAGACGAGGAAAGAGGCGAAGATGGTGTTGATGATCAGTGAGATCTGGCTGACGGAGACGCCCAGAATCGCCGGGCCCATCTGCCTGATGACGCGCATCGCCCCGGCATCGCGGAAGTTAATGCGCGGCAGCACCAGCATGCCAATCTTTTTCAGGTGCGGAAGCTGGTAGGCCAGCTGCAATACCCCGCCCACGGTGACGGCCCACGCCAGCGCCAGAATCGGCGGGTTGAAGTGCGGCGCGGCGAACAGCGCAAAGCCGATCATGCTGACGTTCAGCAGCGTCGGCGCAAAGGCCGGTACGGAAAAGCGGTTCCAGGTATTGAGGATCGCCCCCACCAGCGAGGCCAGCGAGATCAGCAGAATATAGGGGAAGGTAATGCGCAGCAGCTGCGAGGTCAGCGCGAATTTATCCGCGGTGTCGGCGAAGCCCGGCGCGGTGACCATGATCACCCACGGCGCGGCCAGCATCCCCAGCACGGTGACCACCGCCAGCGCCAGCGTCAGCAGGCCGGATACGTAGGAGACAAACACCCGGGTCGCCTCTTCGCCCTGCTTGCTTTTGTACTCGGCGAGGATCGGCACAAACGCCTGCGAGAATGCCCCCTCGGCGAAAATACGGCGCAGCAGGTTCGGCAGCTTGAACGCCACGAAGAAGGCGTCCGTTGCCATTCCGGCACCAAAGATCCTTGCCACAATCGCGTCCCGCGCAAAGCCAAGCACGCGAGAGAACATGGTCATCGAGCTGACGGCAGCCAGCGATTTTAATAAGTTCATTAACGTGAATTTCCACAACCACACGGCAAAACGCCTGCAGTGCAGGCGTTGAAGAAGCGCTTAGTCTACCCGGATTTCAACGAATTACTATCCGCAGATGTTACAGCGGATTATTCACTCATGGCGTCGCGCCAGAGCTTTTCCACGATGCGCTGGGCCGCGATCGCCTGTTCTCCGGAAGTTTCAGGAACCGTCTGATTCTGCACGCAGGTGATGAAGTGCCGCGCGCAGCCCGCGAAGCCGCGTTGCTCCAGCGTGCTCTGCCAGCCGGGAACGGGAAGCGCCACGACGCCGCTGCCCTTCTCCTCCCGCCATTCGCGCATGTCGGTGACGTCATACAGCGCGCCGTCCGTCACCGCCTGTACGGATTCCCGCTGGCTGCCCGCGCGACGGTGCATGCTGGTGGTGACCTGCAGATGGTCGAGCGCAAAATGGTGCTCGGCGTAGACCATCTGCCCCTCGTCATTGGTGAGCAGCGTGCAGCTCTTGAGCTGCGCGTTGCCGCCGGTGAGCCACAGCGCCGTATCCACCACGTGCAGATAGTCGTCCAGCAGGGTGAAGCGCAGGTCGTTCGGCCCAACGCTGTCGGTACGGTGCTTATCCATGCGCAGGGACGCAAAACGGCCTGACTGGGCCTTTAGCTGCTGGTAAAGCGGCGCAAAGCGGCGGTTAAAGCCGACCATCAGCGTCAGATTCTTGCGCGCCGCCAGCTCGATCAGGCGTTCGGCGTCCTGCACGCTCTCCGCCAGCGGCTTATCAACGCAAACGTGAACGCCCGCGTTTAATAGCTCGCTCACCACCTGAAAGTGCGTCGGCGTAGAGGTATGCACGAACACCGCGTCGCAGTCGCGGGCCAGATCCAGCAGCGAGCTCGCATACGGCATTCGCCAGGTTTCGCAGATCCGCTCCGCCTTTTCGCGCGTCGGCGACCACGCGCCCTGCAGCGTCCAGTCCGACGCCGCGCCCAACACCGGAAGCCAGGCCTTTTGCGCAATGCCGCCCAGCCCTACCACGCCTACACGTAATTTTGTCACCGCTAGTCTCCTAAATGTGCCAGCAACGCGTCCAGGCGCTGCTTCAGCCCGACCACCTCGTCTTCGAGCGCCTCGACCCGCGCCGCAAGGCTAGCGCCGTTCTCTGTGCTTTCGGCGACGGCGGCGGTGTCTGAAACGTCCGTTTCGTCGTTAAACAGATGGCGGTAGCGGCTCTCGCGCTTGCCGGGCTCGCGCGCAAGGCGCAGCACGTAGGGGCCATCCTCGCGGGAGGCCAGCCCTTCCAGCGTCGCCTCCACCTCCTGCACGTCGCGAAACTCGTGCATGCGGGAGGCGCGGGAGCGCAGCTCGCCCGGGGTCTGCGCGCCGCGCAGCAGCAGCGTGGCGACAATCGCCACCTCGGCGGGGCTCAGCTTCAGGTCGCCAAATTCCGAGTTGCAGAAGCGCTGCTCATATTTCGTCACGCGGTTACCGAACCCGCTGACGGTGCGAAGGTAGTGGCGCTTTACCAGCGCGTCCAGAATGTCCTGCACCTCCTGCTCGCTCAGGTTCATCACCGGCTCGCGGTTGGTCTTCTGGTTACAGGCCATCGTCACGGCGTTAACAGAGAGCGGATACTGCTCCGGCGTGGTGATCTGCTTTTCAAGCAGGCAGCCAATCACGCGGGCTTCTGTCCCGCTTAACTGATATTTCATCTTTTCTCCTTAGCGACCTGCGCTCCAGTCCCGAGTGGTTAACGCCGTTAGCACGTGGTCGCGCCATTCACCATCAATCAGCAGATAGTCTTTGGCGTAACCCTCTTTTTCAAACCCCAGACGCGCCAGCAGATCCCCGCTGCGCTTATTGTGCGGCATGTAATTCGCCATGATGCGGTGGATATGCTGGGTGCGCTGCATATAGCGAATCGCCGCCGTCAGCGCCTCGTACATCATCCCCTGCCCTTGCCACTTCTGACCGATGGAGTAGCCAAGGTAGCAGGCGTGAAACGACCCGCGCACCACGTTAGAAAAGTTGGCAATGCCGATAATTTCTTTTTCTTCAGGATCCAGCAGCGCAAAATAGAAGGCGCTGCCCTGCTTATGAAATTCGGCAATCATGCTGAGGCGCGCCTGCCAGCCGGAGGGGTAGCAGTGGCTTTCATCCCGAACGGGTTCCCAGGGCTTTAAAAACTGGCGATTCTCGGCGTAATAATCCGCCAGCCGCCAGGCATCACGCTCGTGCACCAGACGAACAACCAGCCTGTCCGTCGTCAGACGCACCTTTGGCACATTGCTGCGATAGCCAAACATCGATACCACTCCTTCCCGTCACGTCGACTCAACCCATTATGTTTACTATACCTGCGCCTGCGCCTTCTGTGAAAACAGTGACATACCATTTTCACCTCTTTTCACATTTTTCGATGAGAACTCTCTATCAAAGCACTCTTTTGATAAAAAAATATTGTCGCTGGCGGGGGTGGGAAAAGGCCGGGGAACGCCGCAGAATGTTAGCGTGCTCACCGTCTCTTTTCCCTGGAGGGGAAATGTCCCGCGTATCGCAGGCCCGGAACCTGGGTAAATACTTCCTTCTCGTCGATAACATGCTGGTCGTGCTCGGCTTTTTTGTCGTTTTTCCGCTTATCTCGATTCGCTTTGTCGATCAGATGGGCTGGGCGGCGCTGGTGGTCGGTATTGCGCTGGGATTACGCCAGCTCGTCCAGCAGGGGCTGGGCGTGTTTGGCGGTGCAATCGCCGATCGGTTTGGCGCCAAGCCGATGATCGTCACCGGCATGCTGCTGCGCGCCGCGGGCTTTGCCACCATGGCGATTGCCCACGAGCCGTGGCTGCTGTGGTTCTCCTGCTTCCTTTCCGGGATTGGCGGCACGCTGTTCGACCCGCCGCGCACCGCGCTGGTGGTGAAGCTGATTCGCCCCCAGCACCGCGGCCGCTTTTTCTCCATTCTGATGATGCAGGACAGCGCCGGGGCGGTGATTGGCGCCCTGCTCGGCAGCTGGCTGCTGCAATACGATTTTCGTCTGGTCTGCGCCACCGGGGCCGTGCTCTTTATTCTGTGCGCGCTTTTTAACGGACTCTATTTGCCCGCGTGGAAGCTGTCGACGGTAAAAACCCCGGTGCGCGAAGGACTCGGCCGCGTGCTGAGCGACAGGCGCTTCGTGACCTATGTCCTGACGCTCACGGGCTATTACATGCTGGCGGTTCAGGTGATGCTGATGCTGCCGATCATGGTCAACGACATTGCGGGCACGCCCGCCGCGGTGAAGTGGATGTACGCCATAGAAGCGTGCCTGTCGCTGACGCTGCTCTACCCTATCGCCCGCTGGAGCGAGCGGCGCTTTCGTCTTGAGCACCGCCTGATGGCCGGCCTGCTGCTGATGACGCTGAGCATGATGCCGATTGGCCTCGTCGCCTCGCTGCAGCAGCTGTTTACCCTGATTTGCACGTTCTACATTGGCTCCATCATCGCCGAACCTGCGCGCGAAACGCTGGGCGCCTCGCTTGCCGACGCGCGCGCCCGCGGCAGCTACATGGGCTTCAGCCGCCTGGGGCTGGCCTTCGGCGGCGCGCTGGGCTACGCCGGAGGTGGCTGGCTGTTTGATGCAGGAAAAGCGTTAAGCCAGCCGGAGCTGCCGTGGGTGATGCTGGGCGTAGTCGGGTTTATTACGCTTATCGCCCTGTGGTGGCAGTTCAGCCAAAAGCGCAGCACCCGCGGCATGCTGGAGCCTGGCGCCTGATCCCCCCACGGCGGAAGCCCTTTCCGCCGTTATAATCAGTTTTTTCTGCTGGTTTCCGCCCATTCAGACTGACATACTGGCGCGAGAGGATAAAAGCGCCGATTTTATGTTGAGGAACGCCATGAAGAAAATCGTCATTGCCGCTGCGCTCGTCGTCAGCGGCCTGCTGGTGGGATGTAACCAGCTTACGCAGTACACCGTCAGCGAGCAGGAAATTAATCAGGCGCTTGAAAAACGCAATAACTTCTCGAAGGACATCGGCGTGCCGGGGCTTGCCGACGCCAACATCGTGCTGAGCAACCTGACCAGCCAGATTGGCCGCGAGGAGCCGAACAAGGTTACGCTTTCCGGCGATGCGAATCTGGATATGACCTCGCTGTTCGGCAACCAGAAAGCGAACATTAAGCTGAAGCTCAAGGCGCTGCCGGTATTCAATAAAGAGAAAGGCGCGATCTATCTGCAGGAGATGGAGGTGGTTGACGCGGTAATCACGCCGGACAAGATGAAGCCGGTGCTCCAGACCCTGATGCCCTATCTCAACCAGTCTCTGCAAAACTACTTTAACCAGCAGCCTGCGTACGTCCTGAGCGAGGACAACAGCAAAGGCGAGGCGCTGGCGAAAAAGTATGCCAAGGGAATCGAGGTGAAGCCCGGAGAAATTATTATTCCCTTCACCGACTAACCCTGGGGGCGCACGAGCGCCCCTTTTTTTTACGGAAAAGTGTGCAAACGAAAACGTTTCCGCTTATGATTTGTGTCCGGCAAAAACAGCCATCCTAATGACTGATTCCACTCAAGCCGGAGCTTCCATGACTGCACAATCCCAGGTTCTTAAAATCCGCCGCCCTGACGACTGGCACATCCATCTGCGCGATGGTGACATGCTGAAAACCGTCGTGCCGTATACCAGCGAACACTATGGCCGCGCGATTGTTATGCCAAACCTGGTCCCGCCAGTCACCACCGTCGAGGCCGCTATCGCCTATCGTCAGCGTATTCTGGATGCCGTTCCCGCCGGGCACGATTTTACTCCGCTGATGACCTGCTACCTGACCGATTCACTCGATCCGAACGAGGTTGAGCGCGGGTTCAACGAGGGCGTATTTACCGCCGCCAAGCTCTACCCGGCGAATGCCACCACCAACTCCAGCCACGGCGTGACCAGCATCGATGCCATCATGCCGGTGCTGGAAAGAATGCAAAAGCTGGGCATGCCGCTGCTGGTGCACGGTGAGGTGAGGCACGCGGAAATCGACATTTTCGACCGCGAGGCCCGCTTTATCGACACCGTAATGGAGCCGCTGCGCCAGCGTCTTCCCGCGCTGAAGGTGGTTTTTGAGCACATCACCACTAAAGACGCCGCCGAGTACGTGCGCGACGGCAACGAGCTGATCGCCGCCACCATCACCCCTCAGCACCTGATGTTTAACCGCAACCATATGCTGGTCGGCGGCGTGCGCCCGCACCTGTACTGTCTGCCGATCCTCAAGCGCAATATTCACCAGCAGGCGCTGCGCGAGCTGGTTGCCAGCGGCTTCTCTCGCGCGTTTCTCGGCACGGACTCCGCGCCGCACGCGCGCCATCGCAAAGAGGCCAGCTGCGGCTGCGCGGGCTGCTTTAACGCCCCTACGGCGCTGGCGAGCTATGCAACGGTGTTTGACGAGATGAATGCCCTGCAGCATTTCGAAGCGTTCTGCTCCCTCAACGGCCCGCGCTTCTACGGCCTGCCGGTCAACGAAACCTTCGTCGAGCTGGAGCGTAAAGAGAGCCGGGTCGAGGCGTCCATTCCGTTGACCGACGACACGCTTATTCCGTTCCTGGCCGGTGAAACGGTCGGCTGGACGGTTAAGCGTTAAAAAATCAGTGCCCCTTGTTGTCAAATCGATAACTTACCTGTATAAATAAACAGTATATTACACAGGGGGGCATTTATGCGTATCGAAGTCACCATTGCCAAAACAACGGTTCTGCCTGCTGGCGCGCTGGATGCGCTGGCGGGCGAATTATCCCGTCGTATTAACAGCACATTTCCAGAAAATTCCGGAGCCGTGACGGTGCGCTACGCATCGGCCAATAATCTTTCCGTTATCGGTGCGGCAAAAGAAGATAAAGATCGCATAAGCGAAATTCTTCAGGAGACGTGGGAAAGCGCTGACGACTGGTTCATCACGGATTAAATCTTGCTCCCTCATTGTGTTTTTTTGCCGGGTCGCCCCGGCTTTTTTTTGCTTGCCCAACGTTCAGATTAATTCAGCATCTTCTTTAAAAATCGTGAACAAGACGGTGTTTTATTGTTCGAAGATTCCTAAAATGCAGAAAAATGTGTTGCTCCCTCTTTATTTTTCCCTTCATAACCCTTATTTATTGATATACTGAAGATGCTTTCAGAAAAACATGCATTGAACCTCAAAGCCGTTGTCTTCTAACACGCAATTAGGGGGTTATAATGGAAAAGAATAGTGAAGTCATCCAGACCCACGCGCTCGTCGGCTGGGATATCAGCACCGTAGACAGCTACGACGCGCTGATGCTGCGTTTGCACTACCAGACCCCGAATCAACTCAACCGTGAAGAAGCGGAAGTTGGACAGACGCTGTGGCTTACAACAGACGTCGCGCGCCAGTTTATTTCTATTTTAGAAGCAGGTATCGCAAAAATAGAATCTGGCGACTATCAGGAAAATGAGTATAAACGGCACTAAATTTATACTTTTCTGACGCTCTACAGGCACCCTCGCGGTGCCTTATTTATTTCTCCCTTGTATACGCTCCCGATGTTAATTACTCTGCTAACAAAGCGTTACTGGAAGAGATGCATATGAAATATGACTTAATCATTATTGGCAGCGGCTCGGTTGGCTCTGCAGCGGGTTATTACGCTACTCGGGCGGGCCTTAAGGTCCTGATGATCGATGCCCACCTCCCTCCCCATTCCGAAGGAAGTCATCACGGCGATACGCGCCTCATGCGCCACGCCTACGGCGAGGGGGAGCGCTATGTGCCGCTTGTTCTCCGCGCGCAGGCGCTGTGGGACGAGCTGGCGACGCTGACCGAAGAGCGCATCTTTGAACGTACCGGCGTTATCAACCTGGGCCCGGCGGACTCCGAATTTCTCTTAACGGTCGAGCAAAGCGCAAAAGCCTTTGCGCTGGACGTTGAGCGAATGGATGCCGCGGCGATTATGCAGCGCTGGCCGGAGATTACCGTTCCGGAGGATTACATCGGGCTGTTCGAAGCCAATTCAGGCGTGCTGCACTGTGAAACGGCCATCAAAACCTGGGTGGATCTGGCCGAAAAAGCGGGCTGCGCGCAGCTGTTTAACTGCCCGGTGAGCGGCATCGCCCACCATGCCGATGGCGTTACCGTGACCACCCATGAAGGAGAGTTTTCCGGCTCGCGGCTGCTGATTAGCGCGGGCACGTGGGTGACGAAACTGCTGCCGGATCTGCCCATCCAGCCGGTGCGCAAGGTCTTCTCGTGGTTCCAGTCCGACGGGCGCTACAGCAGCCAGAATAAATTCCCGGCCTTTACTGGCGAATTGCCGAACGGCGATCAGTTTTACGGCTTCCCGTCGGAAAAAGATGCCCTGAAAATCGGCAAGCACAACGGCGGCCAGCCCATTACGTCGCCGGAAGAGCGTAAGCCGTACGGCGCCTACCCTCAGGACGGCTCTGAGGCCTTTATGTTCCTGCGCAACATTCTGCCGGGCGTGGGCGGGCTGCTCTACGGCGCGGCCTGCACCTATGACAACACGCCGGACGAAGACTTTATCATCGACACGCTGCCGGGCCATGAGAATACGATGATCGTCACCGGCCTCAGCGGTCACGGATTCAAGTTTGCCTCCGTTTTGGGCGAGATTGCCGCGCGGTTTGCCGAGGGCAAAGCGCCACAGTTTGATCTCAGCCCGTTCTCGCTGTCCCGTTTTAGCTGATAATACGTGCCGGGCTCCGCGCGTGCGGAGCCTGTTGCTTCACTGAAATGGCGAAATTCATGCGTAAAGTTGTCGGTTTTATCATCAATAACATTCGAGAGCATCTGATGCTCTATATTTTATTATGGTCGGTGCTGGCCATCATCGACGTTATTTATATTCTTTTTTATTAAACCTTAATATTTACACTGATTGACATTACTTTGTAATATTTTAATTTTCGAATATTCTTCTCCCGCTAATTGCAGTAAGTTTCTGAAGTAGATATTGCGATCCCATTCAAAATAACTGAAATAAATTAATCTAATAACATTATTCTTTTATTTCAGTTGCAATATATTTTCATCCCGTTCATTTTTACTGTTCACATTTCTGAGGACGGTAAGCCACATGCAATTGCGTAACTCTTCCAGCCGCTATGGAATAATATCCCTGTGCCTGCACTGGATATTTGCTGTTGCTGTTTATGCCATGTTTGGGCTTGGCCTGTGGATGGTGACGCTGAGCTATTATGACGGCTGGTATCACCAGGCGCCTGAACTGCATAAAAGCATCGGCATTGTGCTCATGATGGGGCTGGCGATCCGCATCGTCTGGCGTCATATTTCTCCACCGCCTCCGCCGCTCAAAAGCTACACCCGACTCACTCGCCTCAGCGCGGCGGGCGCCCATATTGCGCTCTACGTCCTGCTGTTTGCCATTTTGATCAGCGGCTATTTAATTTCCACCGCTGACGGCAAGCCGATTAGCGTCTTCGGGCTTTTCGACGTGCCGGCGACGCTGGCCGATGCGGGCTCGCAGGCGGATACGGCGGGCGTCGTCCATCTTTGGCTTGCCTGGAGTGTGGTGATCCTTTCCGTCCTTCACGGCCTTGCCGCCCTTAAACACCATTTTATTGATAAAGACGACACGCTGAAGCGCATGCTTGGCCGTTCGTCCATTGACTCTGGAGCGTAAAAAATGAAAAAACACCTGCTGGCCATCGCGTTAGGTTCGCTGTTATTCACCACCGGTTCTGCCGTTGCTGCGGATTATAAAATTGATAAAGAGGGCCAGCACGCCTTCGTCAATTTCCGCATTCAGCACCTCGGCTACAGCTGGCTGTACGGCACGTTTAAAGATTTCGACGGTACATTCACCTTCGATGAGAAAAACCCTGCCGCTGACAAAGTTAACGTCACGATTAATACCACCAGCGTGGATACCAACCACGCCGAGCGCGACAAGCATTTGCGCAGCGCGGAATTTCTGAACGTGGCTAAATTCAAGCAGGCGACCTTTACTTCTACCGAGGTGAAGAAAGACGGCGATAAGCTGGATATTACCGGAAATCTGACGCTGAACGGCGTCACGAAGCCGCTCACGCTCGACGCGAAGCTGATTGGTCAGGGTGACGATCCGTGGGGAGGCAAACGCGCAGGCTTTGAGGCTTCCGGCAAAATTCATCTGAAAGATTACAACATCACGACGGATTTAGGCCCGGCCTCGCAGGACGTTGAGCTGATTATTTCGGTTGAAGGCGTTCAGCAGAAGTCATAATAATAGCGCCCGGCGGCGATAAACCGCCGGGCGCGTCGCTTACTCGGGGTCTGGAATACCGAGCTTAGTATTCAGACGGCCTCGGGATTTATTAAAGATCTTATTCCCGTTTTCGCGCCCGGCGCGACGGCGGCGCTGCTCTTCTTCCGGCAAAATACTCTCTTCGCTGCACAGCTCGCTGCAGCAGCCGTGATATTTCTCGGCACAGCTCGGACACTGAATAAACAGCAGATGACAGCCGTCGTTTTTGCAGTTGGTGTGCGTGTCGCACGGCGCGCCGCACTGATGGCACTGCGCAATCACGTCGTCGGAAATACGCTCGCCCATTCGCTCGTCAAAGACAAAGTTCTTGCCGATAAAGCGCACCGGTAGCCCCTGTTCGCGCGCGCGGCGGGCGTACTCGATAATACCGCCCTCGATGTGCCAGACTTTGCTAAAGCCGTTGTGCTTCATCCATGCGCTGGCTTTTTCGCAGCGGATCCCGCCCGTGCAGTACATAACGATTTTTTTATCCTTATGCTCCTGCATCATCTCAACCGCTTTCGGCAGCTGCTCGCGGAAGGTATCCGCAGGAATTTCCATCGCGTTCTGAAAATGCCCCACTTCGTATTCGTAGTGGTTACGCATATCGATGAACACCGCATCCGGGTCGTCCAGCATCGCGTTAACTTCTGCGGCCTTGAGGTATTCGCCCACGTCGCCTGCATTGAAGCTCGGATCGTCAATACCGTCGGCCACAATCCGCTCGCGCACTTTCATGCGTAGCACCCAGAAGGATTTACCGTCGTCATCGAGGGCAATATTCAGGCGCAGGCCGTTAAGCGCGGGATCGAAACCGTATAAGAGGTCGCGGAAAGCCTCGACTTTACTTTCGGGCACGCTGATCTGCGCGTTGATGCCTTCACGCGCCAGGTAGACGCGGCCAAAGACGTTCAGCGTCGTGAAGGCCTGGTATAGGGCATCGCGGGTCGCCTGGGGATCGTGGATGGTAAAATATTTATAGAATGAAATGGTGGTGCGCGGCTCGGTTTCAGCTAACATGCGCGCCTTTAGCATCTCATTCGATACGCGGTTGTGTAACACTGGCATGGTGTACAAGTCCTGCAATCGTTGGTGAGAAAGGAAAAACGGTCGGCATGATATAGCAAACAATAACAATTTACATCCACATAATTTACGCTACATTTCATTCACCTGATTTTTCAGAATTAACATTTGTTGCCTTTGTGCACGCTTCGAAGAGAGACATTTTGGCTAAGCCCTAAAAAATGAGACAATAGCCAATCAGGACGTTTGAACACAGGAAAGACATGACCCAGCTACCCAAATTTACTGCCGCCCTTCTGCACCCGCGCTATTGGTTGACCTGGCTTGGCATTGGCTTCTTATGGCTTATTGTACAACTCCCCTACCCCGTCATTTTTCGCCTGGGTAAAGGCCTGGGTCGTCTTGCTCAGCAGTTTATGAAACGCCGCGCCCGCATTGCCTATCGCAATCTTGAGCTTTGCTTCCCGCAGATGAGCGCCGCGGAACGCCACGATATGGTGGTTAAGAATTTCGAATCCGTGGGCATGGGCCTGATGGAAACGGGAATGGCCTGGTTCTGGTCCGATAAGCGCATGGCCCGCTGGACGGAAGTGGCCGGAACGGGGATGGAGCCCGTGCATACCCTTCAGGCTAACAAAACCGGCGTACTGCTGATCGGCGTGCATTTTCTGACGCTTGAGATCGGCGCGCGCATGTTCGGCATGCAGGCTCCCGGTATTGGCGTTTATCGTCCTAACGACAACCCGGTGATCGACCTGGTGCAGACCAACGGCCGCATGCGCTCGAATAAAAGCATGATCGACCGTAAGGATCTGAAGGGCATGATCCGCGCGCTGAAGGGCGGGGACGTCGTGTGGTATGCCCCGGACCACGATTACGGCCCGCAGGCCAGCGTGTTTGTGCCGTTCTTCGCCGTTGAAGACGCCGCGACCACCTCCGGAACGTGGATGCTCGCGCGCATGTCCAAAGCGGCCATCGTCCCCTTCGTTCCGCGCCGCAAGCCGGACGGTTCCGGCTATCAGCTGATTATGCTGGAGCCTGAAATGACGCCGCCGCTGGACGATGCTGAGACCACCGCCCGCTGGATGAACGGCATCGTTGAGAAATGCATTATGCTCGCTCCGGAGCAGTACATGTGGCTACACCGCCGCTTCAAAACCCGCCCCGAGGGCGTCCCGTCCCGCTACTGATCCCCCGTGCGGCCGCGCAGGCCGCACGCTGTTTTAGCTTTAAAAGCTCCCCACGATTGCGGCATTCATAACTCAGGCGCATAATTAGCAGGCTTATTACTTCTCTCGTCATGGTGCCCTGCACCTTCTTATGCGGATAGTTATGTCACCCTCAGATGCACCCATAAACTGGAAACGCAATCTCACCGTTGCCTGGCTCGGCTGTTTTCTCACCGGCGCGGCCTTTAGCCTGGTGATGCCCTTCCTGCCGCTTTACGTTGAGCAGCTTGGCGTGACGGGCCACAGCGAGCTGAATATGTGGTCCGGCCTGGTTTTCAGTATCACTTTCCTGTTTTCCGCCATCGCATCGCCCTTCTGGGGAAGCCTGGCCGATCGCAAGGGCCGTAAAATCATGCTGCTGCGCTCTGCGCTCGGTATGTCCATCATCATGGTGCTGATGGGGCTGGCGCAGAACGTCTGGCAGTTCTTGATTTTACGCGCGCTGCTTGGCCTGCTTGGGGGCTTTGTCCCTAACGCCAACGCGCTCATCGCCACCCAGATCCCCCGCCACAAGAGCGGCTGGGCGCTGGGCACGCTTTCCACAGGGGCCGTGAGCGGCGCGCTGCTGGGGCCGCTGGCGGGTGGGCTGATGGCGGACAGCTACGGCCTGCGCCCGGTCTTTTTCATTACCGCCAGCGTGCTGTTCCTGTGCTTCATGGTCACCCTGCTGTGCATTCGCGAGAACTTTACCCCCGTGACCAAAAAAGAGATGCTGCATGCGCGCGAGGTGCTGGCGTCGCTGAAAAACCCTAAACTGGTTCTGAGCCTGTTCGTGACCACGCTCATTATTCAGGTGGCGACCGGCTCAATCGCCCCAATCCTTACGCTTTACGTGCGCGATTTGGCGGGCAACGTCAGCAACATTGCCTTTATCAGCGGGATGATTGCCTCCGTTCCCGGCGTGGCGGCGCTCCTGAGCGCCCCGCGCCTTGGGAAACTCGGGGACCGCATCGGCCCAGAGAAGATCTTGATCTGCGCGCTGGTGGTTTCCGTTCTGCTGCTGATCCCCATGTCGATGGTACAAACGCCGTGGCAGCTGGGCGTGCTGCGTTTTCTGCTGGGCGCGGCGGACGGCGCGCTGCTGCCCGCGGTGCAGACCCTGCTGGTGTACAACTCCACGAACCAGATTGCCGGACGTATTTTCAGCTACAACCAGTCCTTCCGCGATATCGGCAACGTCACCGGCCCGCTGCTGGGCGCGAGCGTATCCGCCAGCTTCGGTTTTCGCACCGTCTTCATCGTGACGGCAGGCGTGGTGTTGTTCAACGCCCTGTATTCCTGGCTGACCCTGTCGCGGGCCTTCAGGCCTGCCATAAATAAGACAAGCGCCTGAGGGCTTATTTTCGCATTCATACTTGCACAACCGGATAATCAGCTATTCTTTCCCTGAATACCTTCAGGAAAACAGGGAGACACCAATGACCATGTACGCCACGCTGGAAGAAGCAATTGATGCCGCACGCGAAGAGTTCCTCGTCGATAATCCCGACGTTCAGGAAGAGGATGCCAACGTGCAGCAGCTCAATATTCAAAAATATGTCCTGCAGGACGGCGACATTATGTGGCAGGCCGAATTTTTCGCCGACGAAGGCGACGACGGAGAATGTCTGCCAATGCAGAGCGGTGAAGGTGCGCAGGCCGTATTTGACGGCAACTATGATGAAATTGAACTGCGCCAGGAGTGGCTTGAAGAAAATACCCTCCACGAATGGGATGAGGGCGAATTTCAACTCGAACCGCCGCTGGATACCGAAGAAGGCCAGACCGCTGCGGACGAGTGGGACGAGCGCTAAGTTCGATTATTCGTAAGGGCCGTGGCTGGCGTCAATGGGCAGCAATAGCGTGTCGAATATCAGCGAAAACGGCAGATCGAGCACGGTCAAATAACGCCACGCGGAATCACGAACGTCCCATTTTACGCCGGGATAGTATTGATTGCCGTGGCCCTGTCCTGGAATGGTGCGGCTGATGATGCTGCCGCAGCCGCTGAGCAGACAGGCCATCAGGACGACGATGATTATTTTCATTTATCACCTCTAAAAAAATACCGGCTTCACAGCCGGTATTTTATTTGGCAGGGGCGCTTCGCTTACCCGCCCTGCTTAACAATTTACTTCGCCTTCAGCGCGAGCGGGTTAAGCTTCATGTCCTTGTAGTAGTTCACCCACGAAGAGTATTTCTCCGGCGCGGACCATACGCGGTAGTGAAGGCGCGCCATCGTCACCGGATCGCTCAGCAGGACCAGACGGCGATCGCGGTTCAGCTTCTCCGGCGTCTCGTTCAGCGCCTGCTCAACGTGGCGATCGCGGGCGATCTCCAGGACCTGGCTTGCGCGGTGGCGCGCCGTGGCCATGGCCGTTGCCAGCGCGTTGAATGACGGGTTAAACACGGCGTGCATAAAGCCATCTTCCAGCGAGCGGCTGCGGTTCATCTCGAGATACCTGTCGGTATCAACCAGCACCTTCGGCGGAGAATACTCTTCCGGGATCAGGAACAGCTTCCAGCGCTTGGTGCGCAGCCCCACCGTTGAGCGGCTTGAGATAACGGACACGAACGGCGACAGGATCAGGGAGAAGACGATCGGCGCCAGCCAGAACAGGAAGCGCAGATCCAGCCACGCCATGCCCGCGGCCCATACCAGACCCAGCAGCAGCTGAGAGCCATGACGCATGAACGCTTCGCTCCACGGCGTGGAGTCATCGTCGCGCTGCGGCGAGTTCCAGACCACTTCCCAGCCCAGGAACGCGCTGACCACAAACACGGTGTGGAACAGCATGCGCACCGGCGCCAGCAGCACCGAGAAGAGCACTTCAAGCAGCAGCGAGAGCGTGACGCGGCAGAACCCGCCGTACTCCTTCGAGCCTTTGCACCAGATCAATACGATACTGAGCAGCTTCGGCAGGAACAGCAGCACCATGGTCGAGGCGAACAGCGCAATAGCCAGCTCAGGACGCCACTGCGGCCACACCGGGAACAGCTGGCGCGGCTGCAGGAAGTACTGCGGTTCCGTCAATGCGTGGACAACCTGCAGCGCCGTAGAGAGCGCGAGGAACATAAACCATAGCGGCGCGGAGAGGTAGGACATGACGCCCGTCAGGAACACCGCACGGTGTACCGGGTGCATGCCCTTCACCAGGAACAGGCGGAAGTTCATCAGGTTACCGTGACACCAGCGGCGGTCGCGCTTGAGCTCGTCGAGCAGGTTCGGCGGCAGCTCTTCATAGGAGCCCGGCAGATCGTAGGCAATCCAGACGCCCCACCCTGCGCGGCGCATCAGCGCGGCTTCCACGAAGTCATGCGACAGAATCGATCCGGCAAAAGAGCCTTCACCCGGCAGCGGCGCGAGCGCACAGTGCTCAATAAACGGTTTGACGCGAATAATGGCGTTGTGGCCCCAGTAGTGGGATTCACCCAGCTGCCAGAAGTGCAGCCCTGCGGTAAACAGCGGCCCGTAGACGCGCGTCGCGAACTGCTGGCAGCGCGCGTAGAGCGTGTCCATACCGGATGCTTTCGGCGAGGACTGAATAATACCGGCGTTCGGGTTGGCTTCCATCAGGCGCACGAGGCCGGACAGGCACTCGCCGCTCATCACCGAGTCCGCGTCCAGCACCACCATGTAGCTGTACTGATTGCCCCAGCGACGGCAGAAGTCATCGATGTTCCCGCTCTTACGCTTCACGCGACGGCGGCGACGGCGGTAGAAGATCTGCCCTTCGCCCTGCACTTCGGCGATCAGCTCCATCCAGGCCTTTTGCTCGGCCACGCAGATATCCGGGTTATAGCTGTCGCTCAGGATATAGACATCGAAATGCTCCGCGTTGCCGGTCGCCTTGACGGACTCCCAGGTGGCGCGCAGCCCCGCAAACACGCGGTCAACGTCTTCGTTACAGATCGGCATAATCAGCGCGGTGCGGTGCTCAGGATTGAGGGGTTCATCCCCCACCGTCGACGCTGAAATGCTGTATTTGTCACGTCCCATCAGCAGCTGCAGGAAGCCCATCAGCGCGGTCCAGAAACCGGCGGAAACCCAGCAGAAGAGGACGGCAAACAGCAGAAGGATGCCGCTTTGCAGAATATACGGCAGCAGCTGCATGAAGGAGACCCAGATATCCTGGCCGACCATATCGGCAGGATTGATCAGCGCCCAACCCTGATACGGCAAAATGGTCTTCATGTACCACGTCGCCACCACCGTCTGCGCCAGCGTCAGCACCAGCAGGGTGTAGCGGCGTAGCGTGCCCACGGTACGCCACTTTTGTTCAGAGGCCTGCTGTTCTTTCGTCAGCCTGGACAGGTAGCGCGGCGTAACGTCACGCCCGCGAAGGCGATCCCAGAAACGCCCCACCGGGTTAGTGCGCCACGGATCGGGGAACATGGAAGAGCGCGTGGCTTTCGGCATCGCCTGAAGCTGGTCACGCCCCTCGTCGTCCTTGATCAGCTGCCCCTCGCCGAGCGAATCCGGCCAGGTGCGCTCCAGACGACGCTTCACCGACCCGAGCGGCGTGTCATCATCGCGGGTAAACTGATGATGTTCGCCATCCAGCGCGGTATGCACAGCGCGGATGTCGCTCTTAGGCAGCGCCGCTTTTTCGATATCCGTCAGCGGCAGGGCATCAATATATTCAGATGTATTATTCATTGGCAGGTAGCTGATAGCTCCAGGTTTCACTCAGCGGCTGATCGTTACTGACCAGCGCAGCGCGCATCTCTGTGGTCTGTTTCGGATCTTTCACTTTCACGCGCAGGGTTAAACGCCACCCTTTGGTTACCGGGTTGTAACGCAAGCTGTTTTCAACAATTTCACCATTATCACCAATGCTGGCCTGCGCAGCGACGGCGGTATCCGGAGCCAGCTTTTTCATGTCCTGGCCGGTGAAGTCCACCACGAACGCGATCGTCCCATCCGGCTGGCGAATAAGGTTAGATTGCTTCACATCACCGGTTGAGCGGCGGGTTTGCATGACATACGCGTTATCCGGCGCATGCAGCTTGTCTTCGTCGCGGGTGAAGGTAATGGTGTACTTAAAGTTCATCTCTTTACCGGCTTCCGGAAGCTGATCCGGCGTCCAGTAGGCGACGATGTTGTCGTTCGTTTCATCGTTGGTTGGGATCTCAACCAGCTCTACCTTGCCTTTGCCCCAGTCGCCTTTTGGCGTAACCCACGCGCCCGGGCGTAGATCGTAACGATCGTCCAGGTCCTCAAAGCGTGAGAACTGGCGACCGCGCTGCAGCAGGCCGAAGCCCTGTGGATTTTCCATCGCGTAGCTGCTGACGGCCAGGTGTTTCGGGTTATTCAGCGGACGCCAGATCCACTCGCCGTTTCCAGCGTGGATAGAGAGACCGTTGGAGTCATGAAGTTCCGGGCGGAAGTTGGTGGCCGGAGACGGCTGGTTCGGCCCGAACAGGAACATGCTGGTCAGCGGCGCAACGCCCAGTTTGCCTACCTTATCGCGCAGGTAAACTTTGGACTGTACGTCCACCACCGTATCGCGGCCCGGCATCACGACGAAGCGATAAGCGCCCGTCGCGCGCGGTGAGTCCAGCAGGGCGTAGATGGTCAGACGTTTGTCGGTTGGTTTTGGACGCTCAATCCAGAACTCGCGGAAACGCGGGAACTCTTCCCCTGACGGCAGCGCGGTGTCAATGGCGAGACCACGCGCAGAGAGCCCGTACACCTGCCCCGCGCCGATCACGCGGAAGTAGCTGGCACCGAGCATGCTGACGATTTCGTCGTTTTTGTCTTTGCTGTTGATAGGATAAAGCACCTTAAAGCCCGCGAAGCCGAGGTCTTTAACCGTGTCTTTGTCGTGCTGCACGTCGCCAAAATTGAAATAATCCGGGCTGTACTTGATTTTACGCACCGCGGTAGCCGTCACTTCATTGATCGCGACCGGCGTGTCGAAGTACATACCCTGATGATAGAACTCAAGCTTGAACGGGGTCTTAATATTGTTCCAGTAGGCTTTATCGTGATTGAACTGGATCTGCTGATAATCCGCATACTTCATGTCGCGGAAAACGGAGGGCAAGTTACTTTTTGGCGCGTCGTAGCTCTTGCCTGCCATCGACTGCGCCTGTTTTGCGACGTCATCGATGCTAAAGGACCAGGCCGATGAGGTATACAGGGATAACAACACTGCAGCACCCAACCAACGCATTTTCATCATTTGTTGTTTATGTTTCATAATAAGTAAGCACTTCCCCCTTTGTGTGCTTATATCGATCCGATCCATTTTAATGGAAACTCAGGCAATCCGACAACATTATCACCGCTTTGTTCATCTCGCTGGCTCAGGGATTAAGCAAATGAAAGAACCCGCTTTTCACTTTGCGTGCTTATCCTGGAGACAGGGTGTCGGTCTTGGTGTAGGGTTGGCTCCGAATGTAACCATTATGAGTCTTAGGGATAAGACGAAAAGTCTGAGAATGCGCAAAGTTATATGACCACAACCCCTGTACAACGTGAATATTTTCTCGATTCGATCCGCGCATGGCTAATGCTGCTAGGGATCCCCTTTCATATTTCACTGATTTATTCCAGCCACACCTGGCACGTGAATAGCGCGATGCCCTCCTGGTGGCTGACGCTGTTTAATGACTTTATACACGCCTTCCGCATGCAGGTGTTTTTTGTCATATCTGGCTACTTTTCCTACATGCTGTTTTTGCGCTATCCCATGAAGAAGTGGTGGAAGGTGCGCGTCGAGCGCGTCGGCATTCCGATGCTCACGGCGATCCCGCTGCTGACGCTGCCTCAGTTCATCATGCTGCAGTATGTAAAGGGCAAAGCGGAAAGCTGGCCAAACCTGTCGCTGTACGAAAAGTACAATACGCTGGCCTGGGAGCTGATATCCCACCTCTGGTTCCTGCTGGTGCTGGTGGTCCTGACGACGGTGAGCCTGATTATCTTTAGCCGCCTGCGCCGCCACCTGAGCGAGACCTACGACAGTTTCTTCGCCAACATCACGCTGGGCAAACTGTCGCTGCTGTTTTTGGTATTCGGCATCGTGTACGCGGCGATCAGACGCACCCTGTTTATCGTCTATCCGCCAATCCTCAGCGACGGGCTGTTTAACTTTGTGGTCATGCAAACCCTGTTCTACATCCCGTTCTTTATGATCGGCGCGCTGGCGTTCGTCTACCCTCAGCTTAAATCGCTTTTCACCACCCCTTCCCGCTGGTGTACCGCGGGTGCCGCCGTCGCGTTTGCGGCCTATCTGCTTAATCAGAAATACGGCAGCGGCGATGCCTGGATGTATGAAACCGAGAGCGTTATCACGATGCTGCTTGGCCTGTGGATGGTCAACGTGGTGTTCGCGCTGGGCCACCGACTGCTGAACTTTAAGTCCGCGCGCGTGACCTATTTCGTCAACGCGTCGCTGTTTATCTACCTCGTGCACCATCCGTTGACGCTGTTTTTCGGGGCGTATATCACCCCGCATATCGCATCAAACACGCTGGGCTTCTTTACCGGACTGGTGTTCGTGATCGGGCTGGCGCTGGTGCTGTACGAAATCCATCTCAGGATCCCTCTGCTGCGCTTCCTCTTTTCAGGAAAGCCGCAGGTAAAAGCGAGTTGAAAAAAGGCGCCTGTAAGGCGCCTTTTTAAAATCAAACATCAAACTCCGTCTCTCGCTCCCGCAGGCGCTGCCTGTAGAGCTGCGCCGTTTCTTCATCGAAGCAGACGAAGGTCACCTCTTCCGGCATCGGCTTTAGGGAAAGGTAGCGGTAAACGGTATCGACCGCAATGGCCGCAGCCGCCGCCTTAGGGTAGCCATAAACGCCGGTACTGATAGCCGGAAACGCCATCGTTTTGTAGCCGTTATCGGCGGCAAGACGCAGGCAGTTGCGGTAAGCATCTTCCAGCGTCCGCGCTTCATCCTTTTCGCCACCGTGCCAGACGGGCCCAACGGTATGGATGACCGCTTTGGCCGGTAGATCGCCAGCAATCGTAATTACCGCGTGGCCCGGGGCGCATTCGCCCTGCTGCTGCCGCACTTTTTTACACGCGTCGAGTAGCTGTGGGCCGGCCGCGCGATGAATCGCACCGTCAACGCCTCCCCCGCCCATCAGTGAAGGATTGGCTGCGTTCACGATGACGTCGACAGCGAACGTCGTGATGTCGCCGCGGACAATGTCTATTTTAGGTTTCATATTTCCCCCTGCTACCCACTTTTCGATCAGTGTATAGCAGAGGGTTTTTATTGAAAAAGGTTTTGCTACGTCCTCCGCCTCAGGCGCAGGTATGAACCTCAGCGGTAATCAACGACAACGACAGCCAGTTTTTTTTGCTGATCGAGATATTTCATACTGACCTTTACCGCGTTGTTCGGCGAACTGTGGCCGTTCAGCGCCTCGCGGTAGTTAATCGTCTGCGTTTGCACACTTCCATTGCGGGGACACGTTAAATCGAACTGTTGACGCTGGGGAGTAATTACGCACGGATCTTCGACAATCATTCCGCGGAAATGAATAACGCCGCCCTGCGCCTCGGAGGCCGCCATGGCAGGGGTTAGCGAAAGGGAACAGAGTAAGGTAAAGCCTGTGATGAACCGTGAAATGGACGCAGCCATAATAATCTCCTCAATGAGTAATCATCCTTGAGGGGGGAAGCCTTCCTGTATGAAGCCTGTACGTCACTCTGATCCAGCGCGGTTTACTGCCCCGCTACCATGAGCATAGTAACAACTTCCGAAGACCGCCATCCCATTCAACATATTGATTTGATGAATATTTTCCGGCCGTCATTCGGAGGGCGGCCATTGTTGTGTTAAATTCAGCGTCTGTCCGTCAGAAACGGTAACAATCAATGTCACCGAGTCAGAGGGTTCAATATTGATTCTTAGCCGTGAAAGATCTATCGGCCGATTGGCGGGGATACTTAAATTATTTCGCTGCACGGAGGTACTTTCTCCCCCCTTGCCTTTGCGCACAAAGCGCATCTGCACCTGACACTGGCAGGATTGCGTTAACGTGACCTGAGGAGTAATGGTTGTCAGCGCCCCATCCTGAGAGGTTTTAAAGGTGATTTGGCTGGACAGCGCGGCGAGGAGAACGAGGGTATGCATGATGGCCTCCCGAAAAAAAACAGGGCATGCGCCCTGTTTTCCGTAAGACAAAATCTGAACTAGTACTGATGCGCCGTCGCGTTGTTGCCGAAACCAACCTGGTGCACGGTAACCGTAGAGCCGGACGCCGTCTGATCGACCGCCGCGCCGTTGCCGCCACCGAACTGTTTAACATTGATGACGGAGTCTTTGCTGTTCCACTGATCGATGGTTGCGCTGTTACCAAAGCCTTTCTGGAGCAGATCGATGCTGCTTTCGTCAGAGCCTTGTCCAACGTCTGCACCGTTACCGCCGCCGTGCTGGGTAATGGTCAGGTCAGATTTTTTGGCATCGGTTTGCAGGGCAACAGCAGAGTTACCGCCACCGTACTGGTAAATGCTCAGGGTTGAGTCCGGGCCGCTATTACCGCCACCCCAGCCACCGCCGCCACCACCAAATTGTGGTACCGCACCAGCGAAAGCACTGCCAGAAACTACGATTGCTGCAATTGCTGCCACTTTGAAAAGTTTCATGGTAAACCCCCATCGGATTGATTTAAGTCGTCACAATGCGTCAGCGTTGAATTACGCGAACCGCCATTTGCGACTGTCTCTGTACTACAACTGCTGTTTTTTGCGTACCGTACTGCGTAATATTTGCTCTGTTACCCGACCCTTTTTGGATAATCATTGCAGTATTACCAAAAGCCTCTTGTTTAATACTCGCATCGTTACCGTTACCGGACTGATCGATATAAGCAAGATTATAAGTCCCTGATTGATCGACTTTCGCTCTGTTGCTCCCGCCGTCCTGCGAAACAACGGACAGTAATTTAGAACCGTCCTGGCGCACGTTGGCATTATTACCCGTGCCCCGCTGACCAATAATGGCTGCCTGATTGTATGATGACTGACTTAATTCATTAACCGCAAAGTTATATTCAGAGTTTGCTAAATCTGAACCGGCTGCGGTGACTGCGCCAGGCACTCCCAGTAATGTAAACATCATAAATAACGTTCTGTTTTTCATGTTGTCACCTGGACCTGGTTATTCATCATATTGGCTCGTATTACGTTAACGCGATTCGTTTTTTGTTAACGCTGCGTTACGGTTAAGAGTATGTCTGCCGAAATAATTTAAATATCTCACCCGCGAGACTTATTTTTATTATTGATTTCACCTCAAAGTATTAATTTAAGGGAAAATACGCTGATATCAGCGGGAGTTAGTCTCGCCAAAGAAATATTACGCCCCAACGCGGCATTGTCTGGCCACCTTTTGGGGGGGGGGGGGGGGGGGGGGGCGGGGGGCCCCGCGGGGGCGGGGGCGGGGGGTGGGTGTGTGGTGGGGGGCCGCCCCGGG